>NZ_CP109328.1:636364-954546 GCF_035918155.1 Streptomyces sp. NBC_01591 | reverse complement strand
CACAACCAGCTCAAAGGCCCCATCGTCCTGGTCCGGGACAACCTGCGCACCCATCTCATGCCGCAGATGAAGGACTTCATCGCTGCGAACGAGGACTGGCTGACCGTCTTCATTTCCCGTCCTACGCACCCGACCTCAACCCGCAGGAGGGCATCTGGTCCCTGGTGAAACGGGCGATCGGCAACCTCGCCGCCGCGAACCTCGACCAGCTCGCCGCCGCCGTGAAGCGCAGCCTCAAGAAGACCCAGTACCGACCGCACCTCATCGACGGCTGCCTCATAGGCACCGGCCTGACCCTGACCAGCTGACACGATCAGGCCGACATCACACATTCAAGTTCAGTAGCCTCGGGAATTACCTCGCCGTCGGACTTCGTGGCCCGAATGGATCAGTGGGTCACTCGTGTCTTCGGGAGCCTCGGCAGTGGTGAATGAGGGCCGCGCCGCCTTGGCTCACGTGGAACCAGGCGATCTCAGCGCTGAACAACAGGCGTTCTCGGAACTCGCCTACGAGGCCAAACGCCGCCCTGGACATCGATCGTCCCCTAACTTTCGTCCCACCGGAGAAGCGTGATGACGCTCTCCAACTCGGACAGCCGGCGTTCCGCGCAGCGGAGTCCGGGGCAGGATGCCCTCATCCCTGTAACAGGCCCCGCCGCGGAACTCCACGCATCCCGCTGGATTTCGGGCGCCAGCGGCACGGACAAGGGTGCACTGCGTCAGTAGGACCGAGCGGGGCGGCGGTCAGGTGGTTTCAGCGTCGAGCCGGGCGACGGCCTCTCGGCGGCCTGGGCCTTGATGCGGGCGGTGGCATCGTTGTACTGGCCTAGTGCAACGGCCAGGGCGTCGGCTCTGTCGTCGGGCGTGGTGTAGGCGAACACGGCGGCGTCGGCGGGCGCGCGGTCGTCGCCGTACGGCTTCCGGTCGAAGTCCCACGGGGACCAGGGAGGCATCCTTCCAGGAGCCCGTCCATGACACGCAAGTGGGGTGCTCTCGGCGGACCGCTGCCACGACGGCGGCGACGATGCCGGCCACAGCGCCGAACAGCACACCGCGCAGCACCACGTCCTTGAGCCGCAGCCTCGGCAGAAGTACGCCGTCCTCGTCCTTGTCCGGCTGTGCATGGGGGCGCTGGGTGGAAGTCACATCAGCACCGTATGCCGCAGCCATGACAGGGTCCGCGGCGGGTTCGCAATGCGCATGCCCCAGGTCTCCATCAGCTCGGCAACATGCTGACCAGCGAGTCGCGCAGCCGGGTGCGCTCGGTGCTCATGAAGCGGTGCAGGCTCCGGGAGCCGAACGCGATCCGCTGGGCGCTGCGGCGGCGTTCCGAGTCGTAGGCGCGCAGGGCGGAAGGCAGGCCGGCCCGGCCGTGCTCGGCGACGGCCCGGGTCAGGGCCTCCGCGTCGAGGATCGCCGTGCAGGCGCCCTGGCCCAGATTGGGCGTCATGGCGTGCGCCGCGTCGCCGACCAGCGCGACCCGCCCACCGTGGACGAAGGTCGGCAGGGCGGGGAACAGGTGTCGCATCTCGTAACGGATCCAGGTGGACGGGTCGGTCTCGGTGAGAATGCGCGGGATGGGGTCGTGCCAGTCCTCGAAGTACCCGCGCAGGTCCTCGGCGGTGACGGCCTCGGGCACGGTGGCGTACCAGTTGGTGCGGCCCGGCTCGACCGGGGTCATCCCGAAGAACCGGCCCCTGCCCCAGGTCTCGCCGTAGACGCCGCTCTCGAAGTCGGCGACACCGATGCAGGCGACGGTCCCGACGCGTCGCGGGCCGCTGCGCTCGCCGAAGCGTGCGGTGCGCACGGCGCTGCGGATTCCGTCGGCGCCGACCACCAGGTCGTGCCCGGCCGCCAGTGCTTTCACATCGCAGACGTTCTCCCCGAGCTTGAGCGGCACGTCCCCGAAGGCTTCCAGCCCGGCCAGCAGAGCATCGATCAGATAGGGCCGGGAGATCAGCAGTTCGGGGCGCCCGGCCTTCCGCTCGATCCGCTCCAGCGGGAGGCTCGCCATCACCTTCCCCTCCGGGGTGCGGATCCGTGCGCCCCGGTAGGGCACCGCCCGGTCGCGGAACGCCTCGCCCACGCCCAGGCGGTCGAGTGCGGCCTGCGCGGTGGGGTGGATGCCGAACGCGGTGCCGTACCGCTCCAGTTCCGTCCGCCGCTCGATGATCGACACCACCCATCCCGCACGGCGCAGCCCGATCGCCGTCGTCAGCCCACCGACTCCTGCTCCGACCACAACCGCCGTTCCGGTCATGCCAGCCTCCCCCGGCTCGTCCACCCTCATTCGAGTACCACAGCTGTGGTACCACGGCTGGGGTAGTGTGAGCAAGGAGTCAAGGAGAGGAGATGTCGACGGTGAATGCGGACCGGCGGGAGCGGCTGAGCGACGCGGCCATCGGGGTACTGGCCGACGCGGGCGGCCGCGGCCTGACGCACCGCGCCGTCGACGCGGCCGCAGAGGTACCGCCCGGCACCACCAAGAACTACTTCCCGACCAGGGACGCCGTGCTGCGGGCGGTGGCCGAGCGCTGCCTGGAGCAGTACCGCGCGATCACCGCACGGATCGCGGCCACCGGACCGGGGCCCACCGACCGCGAGGGCCTGGTCGTCTTGTTCCGGACGCTCCTGGAGAACGTCGCCGGGCCCGGCCGCCCCCGCCTGCTCGCCTACTTGGAGCTCCAGGCCGAGGCGGCCCGCAAGCCCTGGTTGTCGACCATCCTCGACCCGATCGCCGCCTCCGACTTCGCGGGGTTCGAGCTGGCCCAGCGGGCCGCCGGACTGCCTGTCACTCCGCAGCGAGCCGCCACCGTCACCCTCGCCATGCACGCCGCCATCCCCCATGTGCTGGCCGACGGCCCCGACACGCTGGCCGCGGCCGGCCTGGACGACCCCGACCGCTTCGTCCGCGACCTCCTCCAAGCGGTGTATCCGGAGGCCCAGGAGGGACCTGCGGCAGGTCCGGCCCCCTCCCGGGCCGGGGGACCAGGAGGGATCTGACGCAGGTACACCCCGACCGGGCCGCCGTCCGGACGATCGGGATGTTCGGCGTACGCCTATCCGAGCAGCTCACGGGCCAGCGTCTGCCCCCACCATTCCTCGATGCGGCCGGGCTGCCAGCCGCGTTCGGTGGTGAGCGTGGTGTAGACGCCGATGTTGCAGACAGCCGCGTAGATGTCGACGGCCGCCTGCAGATCCAGGCCGCGTCGGAGGGTGCCCTCCGGCCAGGACGAGAAGACCTGGATCCGGGTTTCGTCGCCCCGCTCGCGGCCTTCCCGGTAGGCCGTGGCGAGCTCGGGTTCGCTGCGGCCCGCTTCGCGGATCAGCATGATGACGTCGCCCGCGCGCTCGAACAGCCTCCGGTCGTAGCCGGCCATCGCCGCGAGCTGGCGCTCGGGGTCCGCCGCTGCGGCCTCCAACTCCGCGAGCATCTGCGGTGCGTCGGCGGACAGGTCGGCCGAATCGGCCACGGCCCGGGTCAGCCCGGTCTTGTTGCCGTACGTCGCGTAGACGGTGGGCACGGAGACTCCCGCTTCGCGCGCCACGTCACGGACGGTCGTGCTCGCCCAGCCCTGGGCGTCGAAGAGCCGACGCGCGGCGCGGGCGATCTCGGCCCGGGTCTCCAGCGCCTGCGTGGCCCGGCGAAGTGAGTCGTAACGACGTCGGCCCTGTTCCTCGGTCATGCCTTGCCCTCCCCTGCTTTACGCTGCATATAATGAATATATGGCAGATCAATTCAAGTTAACCACCAGCAGTTTCCCCCGGATCGGCGGCATCGCCGCCTTGGGTTTCGCTGCCATGATCACCCTCAGCAACGTGATCATGGTGCCCGCCGGCCTTCCCCTCACCGGCACGGAGACCGGCGAGGTCACCGAGTTCTTCGCCGCGGAAGGCGTCGCCGTCGGCATCGGATCCGCGCTCACCCCCGCCGCCTGGATACTGGCCACGTTGTTCGGCGCCGGAGCGCTCGTCGCGCTGCGGCGCTCCGAGCGCGACCGGGGCGAGGCATGGTCACTGCTGGGGCTCGCCGGCCTCGTCCTTCAGAACGTCACCTTCGCCGGGGTCGTCGCCACCCGCCTCGCTCTGACCTCGACAGCCCCGCGCGACCCCTCCGCGACCGCGGCACTCTGGGCGCTGCACGATGCGGTGTTCACCCTCAACGGAACCTTTCTGGCGCTCGCCCTCCTCGGCCTGTCCATCGGCGGCCTGCACACCGGCCTGACCCGGCCCTGGCACGCCGGCCTGGGGCTGCTCGCCGCCGTACTGCAGTTCAGTTCGGCCACCCTCGCCCACTGGGTCATCGACAACGGCGGGGCCCTCGGCCTCCTCGGTCTCGCGGGCTGGTTGCTGTGGGTCGTCTGGATCGTCGTGTACGGCATCACCCTGATCCGGCAGCCCCCGCACCCCGGTCCCCCTGAGCAAGTGGTCAGCGATTGACGGACAACGCCGCAATGCGCGGATCCGCGAGGTCCGCAAGGCCCGCATTCCTTGGGAGGATTCATGAAGAGGCATCACATCACCACTGCCCTTGCCGTACTGACCGGCGCCACGGTTCTGTTCTTCGGGCTCAATTTCCTGCTGAACCCCGACGGTGCACCCGCCGGGTTCGGTATCGCCCCCTGGCCGAAGGGCAACGCCGACGGCTATTTCGTGGTGAAGGGCATACGCGATATCGCCGTGGCGTTCACCGTGTTCCTGCTGCTCGCGCTCGGGCAGCGGCGAACCCTCGGCTGGGTGGTCCTCATCGACGCCATCATTCCGCTCGGTGACATGCTCACGGTCGTCACCCATGGAGGCACGTTCACCACAGCGCTGAGCGTTCACGTATCGGCGGCCGCCGTCGTCGTACTCACCGCCGTCATGCTGCTGACCGAGGGCAGCACGCGCACGACACAGCAGCCGCAGCTGACCCCCTCCTCGTGATCCGCCGTTTCGACGGGCCTTGAGCGGGGGCGATCGGATTCTGCGCGTCAGTTCTGGTTCGCTGCGGACAGGGCTTCGGTGATCATGCGGGTGGCGAAGTCGCGGTGGGCCTTGACCCCGGGTTTTGGACACCGGAGAGACTTGGATCTTGATGGTCCAGGAGAACGGAGTCCCCGTGGGGATGAAGCACTATCCCGTCGGGCGGACGCGGTCGCGTTGTACCGGTCGAAGCCAGGAGCGACGATCAGGTCGGTCGCGGCTGATCTCGGGGTGAACACCGAGACGCTGCGGAACTGGATCCGGGCCGCCGACGGGCGCCGGCCCGGCTCTCACTCCGCACCGCCGACTGTGAGTCGCTTCGCGCCGCACGGACCGGACCGAGACGCCGCCCAGCCCTTCGGACGGCGGGATCATCCCGTGACCGAGCTCGGACATCCGCGCCGTCTTCGCGCCCTTGGGTGCCTTGGTCCCCTCGATGGGCGCCCAGCCGGATTCGGACACCTTCACCGTGTCACCGGCGAGGTTCAGCGGGTCGACGCGGCCTGCTCCGCGTACGCCGACCAACGGCTCGATGCCGATCATCGCCGACTTGTAGGCGCGCGGGATCTTCACCTGGATCCGCCGCTTCCGGTGCGAGTCCCACACCCCGTACGCGAGGTCGCTCGGTACCAGGCGCAGGTAGGAGCTCCAGTCCTCGGGGCTCGCCTGGCTCAGGGCCCGGCCCGGCTCCGTCCTGTCGAAGGCGGTCCCGGCGCAGTCCTCTGCGTCCCGGAAGTAGGCGTCCCTCGACCGGTGGGGCGCGTCCAGGTTCGTCATCCTCACCGGGATCCCCGCCGACTCAGGCCATCAGCAGATGCGGAAGGTATGCGGATCCGCCCCGGATGGCGTCCATCCGATCGCCGCCCATGTCAGACCCGGCGTGTACCGACCACGACAAATAGACCGCCCTGGGCAGGATCTTTGCTGAGCGAGGCTTCGAGTCCGCCGCACGCCACAGGGCGAGTTCACCGATCTCCGCCCCCTTTTGCCGCATACGCTGGGCCCGCCGCGCGCCATCGGCCCAGGCAGCAGGTGCGGCGGTCAGGGACACGAAAGCGGGAGGGAGAGCGGGATGACGCAGGCTGCGGGGAGCGAGCTGGATGAGCGGGTGCCGGGACGCCGGTGGACGGTGCGTCTGGACGCTGCCGGCCGGGGCAGTGCGGCGGTGCGTATCTCGTGCAGCCGCCCCGCCTGTGCCGAGCAGCGTCTGCCGTCCGCGACCGCCGGCCGTGCTGCTGCGGTCGCCCACCTCAAGGCCCACCTGCGCGCCGCCCCCGCCCCCAGGGCCGGGATGTACTGCGCGTGCAGGGCCGAGGGCTGCCACACTCATCTGCCCGACACCGGCCGGCACCCGCGCGCCGAACCCTGGCGGTGCGGCGGACCGGTCGTCCTGGCCGTGATCACCGACCGGGAAGGACGCTGGTGGCAGGCCATGGAATGCTGCTCGCGGTGCGCGGCCGCCACACCCGGAGCCAAGACCGCGACCCCCTCCCAGGCCCCCGGACCCCAGCCCTCCGAACGCCCGACCCCCGCAGCCCCGGGCGCGGGCACGCCGCAGTTCTCCGACCGCCAGGTCGCGGCCGGAACGGCGGTGCCAGCGCCCCGCTCCGCACCCGCACGGCGCCGCCCACCGCAGGTGAAGATCGCCCAGCGCGTCATCCCGCACCATCTGCGCCCCGTCACCCTGCGGGACGAACTCATCGAACTCGGTGACCTCTTCCGCGCCTACCAGCAACGCGAGCAGCCCGACCTGGCGCTCCTGGCCGACCTCCACACCCGCAAGGCGAGCGCCTTCGCGGCCTGGGCCGAGGCCACCGGCGACACCGGCCTGCGACTGGACGCCCAGCGTGCCGAGCAGGCCGCCACCGCCGCCCGCCTCCAGCACCAGCAGCGCACCGGCGGCACCACGGACGACGACAGGCCCGCAGTGGCCCGGCTGCTGACCGTGGCGACACAGTGGGACCACGCGCGCTCTGTCCTCGCGCACGTGGCCGACCACACCCCGCTGCCCGGACCGGAAGCTCGTCTGCTCGTGCTGATGCTGACCCTGCGCACCGCGCACACCGGCACCGGCACCGGCAACCTCGTCGGCCAGGACCTCACCGCGCTGGGCCTGACCGACCCGGAGGACCTGGTCGAAAAGCTGACCGGCTCCGGCTGGCTCAGCCTGCCCGGCACTGTCGGCGACCTGCTCGCCTCCCGGCCGGAAAACCCCACCCCGATCACCGTCCCCTCCCTGACGCCCCACGAGGACGGGACAGGCCCGTTCACGTTCGGCAAGAAGATGCGGCCCAAGCTCTCCGGCTGGGCCCAGAAAGTCGTCTCGGACAAGAAGCTCCGCAAGGCCAAGGCCGCCGCCGGCACCCGGCTGCTCGCCCTGACGCTGGCCGCCGGGACCGACGCCTCGGGACGCCTCGGTCCCGGCGGACAGGGCATCACCCTGAACGCTCTCGCCGACTGGGTCCCGACAGGCCCCGGCGAGCTGCAGCACCTGGTCGACCAGCTGACCGCAGCGGACTGGCTCACCGACGCCGCACTCACCGACACCCAGCTCACCGGGCAGATGACCGAACGCGTCCTCCCGCTCACCTGTCCCCTCCGGGCTTGAGGCACAGCACCCGTCCGAGTGAACCCGTGACGGTGTCGTCCCTCCTGGCCGCCCATCGGCTGGATGATGGGCGGGCATGGCCCGAGGCGGGCCACGTTCCGACCGCCGCCCGATCCGGCGTAACGGAACGCAAGGAGCGTGGTACTGCACCGGCCTGCACCACACGCACGGGCATCTCCTGCCTCCGGCAACTGCGGTCTGGGATGGGTACCCGGTCGGGACCTGGACCAAGAACCAGCGCTTCGCCGCCCGGGCCGCAGATCAGAACGCGCAGCGGCGGCGGGCCGGCCTCCCCGTTGCTTCCAGCGCGGGCGCGCTGACCGAGGCACGGCGCGCAGCACTGGAAGAGATCGACCCGGGATGGTGCCCGGTATGGGACACCGGGTGGCAGCGGTGCTTCCGCCTCGTTCAGAACCTGCTCCAGAACGGCGGGGCCCTGCCGGTGGCGGCCGGGAAAGCGATCATGCAAGGAGAAGACCTCGGCCGCTGGGTTACGGCGCAGCGGCACGGGTGGGAACAGCTCCTGCCCGCACAGCAATGGCTCCTGGAAAACGTGATCGGGATCGAACCCGCCGAGGAAGCAGAACGGCCAGTAAAACGGACGCAGGGCGATATGTGGGCCCTCAACCTGGCAGCGGCACGGCAGTTCCACGCCCGGGAAGGGCATCTACGCGTACCCCGCAAGCACGCCGAACAGGTGGAGGGCGTGGCGGAGGGTACGAAGACCTCGACGGGCCGTCAGGCAGGTGCTGGAGGGCCCGTGGTGGTCAAGCTCGGCACATGGCTCGACAACACCCGCAAACGGGCGGACAGGCTCAGCACGGAACGGCGGGCCGAACTCGACCAGCTCGGCATGCGATGGGCATCTGGACGGGTGGGAGGCGAGGGCAATTTCGAGCCGCGTGTACTCTCCGCAGACGGCCGAGCCGAGAGCAGGGCCGCCCTGAGCCCCCCTGCTCTCACGTGCGGCGCCGCGAACTTCGGTGAGGGTCTGGACAAGCCGGTGTCAGGTGACGGCGCGACCCACGCCGGGGCGGTCTCGCGTTCCGCTCCGGCGTGGGCGTGGTGGCTGTAGGTGCCGCGGAGCTTCTCCGCGTAGCTGTAGGTCCCGTTCTTGCACTTCGCGGTCGCGCCCGCCGGGTGCGGACCGCCGGCTCTGGGTACTCGCCTCGCCGAGCCGGAGTGGATGGCGGTCCATCAACGCCCTTCAGCCCCGACCCGGGCAACGACCCCGCGCACCGAGAGGAACACCACCGCTGTCTGGCCTTTCGCAAGGTCCGGCACACGATCCTGCGTCTCATCGGCGGCCACTACCGGCGCCCCGGGGGAACCCACCGCTCCTGTAAGCGCCGATGCGGACCCGCGAGCGCCGTGCGTTGAGCGTCTCCTCTCGGCGACGCCACGCACAGCGCTCGCGGGTTGGCGGCTTCGTGTCGCGACAGGACCGTCGGATCAGCCGATCAGGGTGTCCTTCAGCCAGGGGGCGATCACGGCCATCGCCTCGCCGAAGCGCGAGATAGCGCAGTGGCCGGTGTCCGGGATCAGTTCGACCTGGGTGTCCCGGCGGCCCTCGAACACCAAGGTGTCGTCCAGTGGGACGTGGACGTCCTCGGTGCCGTTGACCACTAGCATCGGCCCATTGGCGTCCTGGTCCAGCAGCGGGCGCAGGTCGAAGGCCGCGAAGGCCTCCTCGCGCTCGGCCGTGCTCGGCATGGCGTCGAAGCCGAGGGCGTTGCCGACGATGCCGTCCATGCCGAAGGCGAAGCCGCGGTCCGGACCGAAGGAGCGCTCCACCGGGCTGCCGAGCACCACAGAGGCGTCCACCGCCGCGGTCAGCCCGGTCCGGGCGGAGTAGTAACCGCCCATCGAGATGCCGAAGTGGCCGACCTTCCCGTTGCCGATCGTGCGGGCGAAGGAGACCAGTCCGGCAATGACCTCGGCCCCGCCATCCGGGGTCATTGGCAGGTGGGCGGTCTCGCCGGTGCCGACGATGTCGAACAGCAGCAGCCGTACCGGCAGCGCGAGCGCGAGCTGCTCCCACATGCCGTGCAGGTCGGTCTTCCAGGAGTCCACCCCGCCGCTGGCCAGCACGACCGGCGCGTCGGCGGGCAGGCCGGGGGCGGCTATCAGGTGGATCGGCAGGGTGGCCTCGCCGCTGCGGTACGGGACGGTGAGCGTGCGGCGCTCGAACTCCACCGGGAAGCCGGGGGCGGCGAGGGCGTACTGCTCGACCTGGCGGGCGAGCGCGGTGCGCTTCGGTTCATCGGCCAGTGAGGGGAACTTGGCCCAGCCGTACGCCTGCGCGGCCTGGCGGTGGCGCCCGGCCTCGGCGTGCCGGGCGGCGAGGGCGGACCACTCGTACACCCAGCTGCCGGGCCGGTCGGGCCACATCTCGGTGACGGCGGCGCGGACCGCGTCCACCTCGTCGACGGGGAGGCCGAGGGTCATCTGCGGGTAGCGCTCGACGAACAGGTCCTGTGGGTTCAGGGGCCAGGTGAAGGACATGGTGATGCCTCCTGTACTTAAAGCCGAAACTCTTGCATTAGCGACTATGCGCCCGAGCAGCACTTAATGCAAGCCTTCCTGCGTTAAGGTGGTGGTCGAGGTGATCGACACATGACTGAGGAAGAACCGGAGCCGGTCCGCCGCCGCCCTGGCGGCCGCGCCGCGCGCGTCCGCCAGGCCGTTCTGGCAGCCGCCATGGAGGTGCTGGCCGAGGAGGGCATCGCGCGGCTCAGCATCGCCGAGGTCGCGGCCCGTGCCGGGGTCAACGAGACCACGGTGTACCGGCGTTGGGGCAGTCGGGAGAAGCTCGTGCTGGACGCCATGCTGGTCGGCAGTGACGAGGGCATCCCCGTCCCCGACACCGGAGACGTCCGCACCGACCTGGCCGCCTTCGCCCGCGCGCTGGCCGAATACCTGGCCACCCCGACCGGCCGCTCCGTTGCCCGGGAGGCCTCACTCAGCTCCGAGGACCCCGACCTCGCCGCGGCTTGGCACACCTTCTGGCAGTCCCGCCTCGATCAGGCCAGCGCCATCATCAGCCGGGCCGTCGAACGCGGGGAACTCCCGGCGGACACGGACGCGGCCCTGGCACTGGAACTGCTCTGCTCCCCGCTCCAGACCCGCTCCCTGCTCGGCCACCGCCCGATCGAGCCGGACCTGCCGGAGCGCTTGACGGACTTGGTACTGGACGGTCTGAAGGAGAAGAGATAGGGGCTACCCCCGGAGATACGCCTGCCCAGCCTGACCGGTCGCGGTCACGGTCACGGTCACGGAGAGGCTGTCGCCCTCGCGGGTGACACCGATACGGAACTGGGCCATGCCACCGGACCCCGCTGCGCGCAGGGCGTCGAACACGGGCAGCAGGGACCGGTGGTTCGGGAGCGGCTCGGTGGAGGAGTTCGCAGACAGGCTGCCACACCCGGTGGTGCGGAACGTCGGAAGGACCGGGGCCCGGGACCGCCTGAGCCCACCGGGCTGCCCAGGCGGCCCGGTGGGCTCAGCGGTAGGTCACGACCAGGACGCGGCCACCAGCGAGCGTTCCGCAGCCGCCAGGTGCACGGCCGAGGCGAGCCAGGCCCTCGCGTAGGCGTCGGCCGAGGGGTCGGTCAGGCGGCCGAAGGTGTCGCGGGGGCGGCGGCCCGCCTCCGTTGTCAGGGCCTGTGCGAGGTGGGCCGCTACGCCGAGTTCCGCCCGGGTCAGGCGGGCGGAGAGCGAGGCCGCATCCGTCCCGCGGCCCGCCTCAGCCACGGCACGGCGACCGCCCGCGACGCCCGTCTCCAGGAGGCGCCGGACACGCCACAGCGGTGCCTCCGCCAGCGGGTCGGGGCCCGCGGTGACCGGCCCGCAGTCCGCGGATCCTGCCGTCTCGCGGGGGAAGTGCTCGCCCTGGAGCCGGTCGTATCCCAGGTCGGCACGGCCCTTCCACGCGTCCGGCAGCCGCAGTGTGGCGGACGCCCCTGGCACCGGCCCGACCGCCAGCGGCCGGAGCGTCGCCGCCTGGTCCAGGTCGGGACGGCCGAGCACACGCAGGGCGAGCCCCGGGTGTTCGGCGATCCGGCGCAGGTTGGCGGCGTGCGGCAGCTCCGGGTGGGGGTGTGCGGGGCGGAGCCGCAGCAGCGGTCCCTCACCGGCGACGCGGACGAGGACAGAGTCGCCGGCCGCACCGATCACCTCGACGTCGCAGCCCAGCAGACTCGGCGCCGTCCTGCCGGGCCCGCCCGCCTCGGGCGCGCCGTCGGCGAGCACAGCGGCCATCGCCTCCTGCACCGGTCGGGTGAAGAGGGCGGCGGCGGGTTCCTCGGACCAGTCCACCCCGCGCAGTGGCGTCGCGCTGACCCCCCGCCCTGCCCCGAGCCGCCCGTCCGCGGAGACGGTCGCGCCGACGATCCGCAGACCCCCGCGCGCCAGCCCGGCGTGGTCGAGGACGGCACCGCCGAGCGCCACGGACGCGGACCCCGCACCCTTCACGCGGGCGAGGCCACCGGGGCGCACGTCGGACACCGTGTAACCGGCGCCGTCCGAACCGACCAGGTGCGTGGTCACTCCGCCGTACCCCGTCGCGGACAGCACCGGCTCCCGGCACAGGCCGTACACCCGCAGGCTGCCGCCCTGTTCGTAGACCCGGCGCGCGGAGCCCGCCGCATCCGTGTCGGCCGACCCGGATGCGAGCAGGGCGGTGCCGGCCAGCAGCTCACGGAAGGCTCCGGTGAGGTCGGCGAGACGTTGTCCCTCGCTCCGCTCCCGCGCGGCCCTCAGGCTCCGTACGACTCGCAGCGCGGCTGCTTCGGCCCGCGGCAGCCCGGCCAGCCGCGCAGTGTGGGCAGCGCGGAGCAGCTCGGCCTGCACCACGGCGCCGCCCGCCGTGACGCCGGCGGACAGGGCCTCGGCGGCGGCGTCCCACAGCGCCGTGGCGGCAAGGACCTGCGCCGCGGTGAGGGCGGCCGGCGTGACTACCGTGGCCGCAACGTCGGCGGCGGGGGCGGTGGGTGCGGGCTCCTCGGGGCCCGCACCCGTGTCGGAGGCTGTGCCCGAGCCTGCGGCCTTACCCGTACCCGAGTCGTCACCCCCGCCCTCGTCGCCCTCCCCGTCGGCGATGGGTGCCGCGCCCAGGACCGCGGCCCGGTGCAGGCAGCGCGGGGCCAACAGGCAGGTGCACACGGCCTGTTCCGCTTTCGTGACCGTGCCGGACGGGCCCGGGCGCAGCGTGACCGTGGTGTCCTCGCCGAAGTGGACCTCGACCGCCCCGTCGGCCGTGGCGGAGGTCTGGTCGGCGCAGCCCGAGATCGCCGCGTCGAGTTTCTTGCGCAGCCGTGCGCTGAGCTGCTCCACGGCCTCGGCGAGGACGTCGGGGGCGACGGGAGGCAGGAGTTCGGTGCTCAACGGGGTTCTCCACGGAGGCGGTCGCCCACCCAGCGGGCGAGTTCGAGCGGGCTGAGAGCGGCCACCGGCATACCGGCCGCGACGAGTTGGCGCGCCACGGACACCGAGTAGCGCGGCGTGCCGGTGTCATCGAGTGCAGCACAGCCCAGCAGGTGGGTGCCGGAGGACGCCAGGGCACGCACCTCGCCCAGCAGCCCGCCGAGCGGTGCGCCCTCCTCGAAGTCGCTGACCACGACGACCAGCGTGCGGCTCGGCACGGTGATCAGCGAACGCGCGTGCGCGAGACCGGCCGCGATGTGCGTACCGCCGCCGACCCTGACTTCCAGCAACAGCGACAGCGGATCCTCGACCCGGTCGGTCAGGTCGATCACCTGCGTGGAGAAGGCCAAGAAGTACGTGGACAAGGTCGGAACCCCGCCGAGGACCGCGGCCGTCAGCGCCGACCAGATCACCGATGCCTCCATCGAGCCGGAGACATCGACGACGAGGACCAGGCGCCAGTCCGCCTCCTTGCTCGCCCGCGTGCTGAACAGCGGGCGCTCCGGTACGACGACGAGCCGGCCGTCCTCCGTCCGCCGGGTGTGGGCGAGATTGGCCCGCAGGGTACGGGCGAGGTCGAGGCGCACGCCGGGCCGTCGGGTCGGGCGCGGGGTGGCCAGACCGGTGAGCGCCGGGCGCAGGCGGGTGGCCAGCTCCCGGGACAGCTCGTCGACGAGCCGCTTCACCAGCGGGCGCAGCCGGGCGAGTTGGGCCTCGGGCATGCCTCCGGCCAGGGACAGCACCGAACCGAGCAGCTCCACCGACGGGCGTACCGACGCCGGATCGAGCTGCGCGAGCACGTCGGTGCGACCCGCGTCGGCGGCTTCCGCGAGGACCTCCTCGCGTACGTCGGTGCCGAAGAGGGCCTCCAGTTCCTGCGCCCACTCCCGCGCGGTGGGGAAGGACGGGTCCTGACCGCCGCCTTGACCTGGTGCGCCGCCGGCCAGGTCCTGGGCGCCTTCGCCGCGCCCGCGGCCGTAGAGCTCGTCCAGGGCGTGGGCGTAGCGGCGCGCGTCGCGGGTGAGCCGTTCCTTGTGGCGGCCGAGCAGCAGCCGCCAGCGGTCGGCACGGCCGAGCCGTCGGTCCGCGTCGTCCGCGGCGGCGCTGTCCGCTGCGGGTGGGGGTACGGGGCGGGGATTGTCGGCCGAGTCCGAGCCCGGGTCCGTTCCTGCGTCGGTGTCCGCGGCTGGCAGGCCCAGGGCCTTCAGCGCTGCCGATCCGGCCGCGTCGGCCGTCGCCCACAGGGCGAGCAGCTCGGGCGGGGCGTCGAGTGACAGGTCGAGCCGGTCGCCGAGCCGCTCCGTCACGGTGGTGAGTAGCCTGTCGCGCGCGGCCGGGGCCAGCGTGTCGAAGCCGCCGCGCAGGGCCGGGAGCCGGTCGAGGAAGTCCTGGTCGGTCAGCGCGTCGATCCGGTCCATGAGCGCGGCGAGCGCGTCCGGGGACGCTTGGAGCAGGGGACCGGCGGCTGTGAGCAGCCCGGCAAGACGCTTCGCCAGCGCCCGGCGCGTGTCCGGAGCCGTGGCCCCGTCGATCCAGCCGGCCGTACGCTCGCCCAGTGCGGCCGCGTCGTCCAGGTCGAGCAGCACGCGTACGGCCAGGGCCGCGCCCTGGATGAGCGGGGAGCCCTCGGCCGCCAGCTCGGCGAGCGCCCGGTCCAGTCGCAGGCCCAGATGACGGGCGGCCGTCCGGTCCGCCAGCGCCACCAGCGCCCCGGCGTCGGCTCCGCTGTCGCTCCCGGCGAGGCCGGGCAGGGCCCGGACCGCGGCGTCGAGGAGTTCCTCCGTGAGGGCGCCGGCCGTCGTGCGGGCGTCCTGCAGCGTCTCGGGGTAGTGGCCGCGCCGCAGTCCCTCCAACAGGTCCAGGGCCTGGAGGAGCTCGGGCAGGTCGGCGCTGTCGGGCAGCACGACGGATGCCTCGTGCAGGCGTGCGTCGACCAGTTCGGGCAGGCCGCAGCGCGCGGCGGCGGTCAGCCCGGTGAGGATCTGGGCCGGGGTGGGGCCGCCCTCGGCGGCCTCGTGGCGCGCGGTCGCGGCGAGCGTACCGGCGGCGGCCTGGGCCGCGGTCACCCCGCGCACGCCCGCGAGGTCGAGGCGTGCGGGCACGGACGGCGTCCACGTCAGACGCCACCTGGTGCCGAGCGCGGTGCCGTCGCCCGTGCCCGCCACGTCCAGGGGTTCGCCGTACGAGGCGCCGATCACCAGCAGCCGCTGGAGCAGCACTTCGCGGCGGCCGTCCAGCGGTGAACGGAGCGGGTCGAGGCGCAGGTCGCGGCGGTCGGGGTCGTCCGGTCGGGGCAGCCGCAGTTCCGCGAGTTCGGTCTCGACCGAGGGGCCGAGACCGGACCGGGGTGCGTGCGGGCTGATCCGGCCGCGTGCGGTGCCGACGAACACGGCCTCCAGCGCGCGGGCCAGGGCCCGGCCCCGGCCGAGCGGTTCGCCCTGGCCGAGGACAGTGGTGACGGCCTCCAGGAGTTCGCCGCGTCCGGGCGCGGGCAATCCGCGCAGGGCGGCCAGGTCGCAGGCCAGGCGCAGCGTCTCGGCGCCTTCGCCGGTCCCCGCGGTGTGACCGTTGCGGCGCATTTCGCGGCACAGGCCGGTCACCGCGTCGGCAGCCGCCTCCCGGATCCGTTCCGGATCGCCGGCGGCGGTGAGCACCGCCTGCTGCCACAACGGGTCGCGGATTCCAGCCGGGTAGCCGGACCGGGAGTCGAGCAGGTCGAAGGAGTACGGCACGAGCGAGGTCACCGCCGAGCCGTCGGTCGCTGCGGCGCCCACTCCCCCGGCCCTGCCGGCCGCCCAAACCCCTGCCGCGTCCGTATCGGACCCCCACGTGCGGGGCCCCGCACCGCGCGGGGCGGCCTCGGACGGGACGGCCGCCCGCCCCGTAGCGCCGGAGACGCCTGCCGTCCCGGCCCCGGCCTCCGTTCCGGCATCCGCCTCCGTGGACGCGATAAGCGCGGGTGCGTGGAAGGCGCCGATCACGGCTGCCACCCGACGCCCGTCCGCCGAGGCAGAGGCGATCACTTGCCGCATCCGTTCCTCCCGCGCCAGGTCGGCGGCGGGTACGACGGCGTCGGCGCGCAGGGCCCAGCCCACGCCCAGTGCGGCTCGGCGCACCGCGTCCGGGGCGCACCCCGGAGCCAGCACCTCCACCGCGCGGTCCCACAAATCGTCACCGTCCCGGCCGGTCCCGGCGGCGGCGAGCGCCTCGGCGTACGAGCGCCGCACCCGCGTCGTCCCGTCGCCGGGAGCAGGGTCAGGACTGGCGCCGGGACCGGTGTCGAGCGCACCCGTGGCCCCCAAGGGCGCATCGGCCTCCGGACGTACGGCCTCGCTCCCGTCCCGCTCGCGCACCGGCCCGAGTGCCCCCGCCGACCAGCGCGGGTCGCCGAGGGGAAGGTCGCAGCACACGACCTCCACCCCGCGATTTCTGGCCCAGCGGACCGCGGCGAGCTCCGGTGAGAAGTCCGCGAACGGGTAGAACGAAAGCCGTCCTCCCTCGCCCGCCCCGGCCAGGGCGACCGGGGTGACGGTTTCGGGGTCCGCCAGGTGTTCCAGCCAGGGCCGGAAGTCGGTCGGCAGCTCGACGCAGACCACCTCGGCCCGCGCCTCTTCCAGCAGGGCGGGTACCACCGCGGCCAGCGCCGGACTGTGGTGGCGCACTCCCAGCAGGTACGGCACACGCGATGCGGCCAGTGCGTCCACGGCCGTCCGTGGATCGACGGTCGTCAACGCAGGCTCCCGCGCAGGTCCCAGAGCCGGCGCCACATCGCCGAGCCGTTCTCGGCGCGGCGGCGCACCGGGCCGTCCCAGTAGCCCAGCAGCCGTGCGTGGTCGGCGGGGTCGTCCTTGCGGACCACACCGAGCAGATGTCCCGGCAGCAGATCGAGCACGTCCTCGGCGGGCAGGTAGGCGGCCGCGACCCCCAGCGACGCCGCCACCTGGACGGCCTCGGCGGTGGACATGACCGTGCCCGGCCGCTCCACGTCCCAGCCCTCGTCGGAGCGGCCGGAGCGCAGGTCGCGGAAGACGGTGACGAGGGCGTCGAGGACGGCGTCATCGACGGCGAAGGCCGCGCCCGCCCGCTGCACGGCGGCGACGGCCTGGCGGCGTATCAGAACCGCCTCGGCGTCGGCGTCGGCGATCGGGTCGACGGTCTCGAAGTTGAAACGGCGCTTCAGCGCGGCCGACATCTCGGAGACGCCCCGGTCGCGCAGGTTGGCGGTGGCGATGACGGTGAAGCCGGGGGCGGCGCGGACGACCGCGTCCTCGGTGGAGGTCAGCTCGGGTACGGTGATCCGCCGGTCCGACAGGATGGAGACGAGGGCGTCCTGGACCTCGGGCAGACAGCGGGTGATCTCCTCGACCCGCACCACCCGGCCGGCCCGCATGGCGGCGAGGACCGGGGAGTCCACCAGGGCCTGCGGGGTGGGGCCCTGGGCGAGCAGCAGGGCGTAGTTCCATCCGTGGCGGAACGCGTCCTCGGTGGTGCCCGCCGTGCCCTGCACCGTCAGGGCGCTGGTCCCGCTGACAGCGGCCGCGAGCAGCTCCGACAGCATCGACTTGGCCGTGCCGGGCTCACCGGTGAGCAGCAGCCCGCGCTCTCCGGCGAGGGTGACCACACAGCGTTCGACCAGCGCGCGCTCGCCGACGAACTTCGGGGCGATCACCAGCTTCGACGGCAGACCGGCGCGACGCCCGGGCAGGGCCAGCTCCACGCCGTCGCTGCCGCAGACGAACGTGACCACCGCGCGAGGAGTGAGCGCCCAGCCGGGCGGCCGCGGCCCGGGGTCCTGGGCGGCGAGGAAGGCGAGTTCGACGGCGTGGCGCTCCTCGGCCGGCTGGCCCTGCCGGACGGGTGCGGTCTGTTCGGTGGCGGTCATGCGGGTTTCCTTCGTCATGGTTCGACAGGTGTTCTTACGGGTCGGGGACCGGCGCGGCGCACCCGGGGACGGGCGCGCCGCGCCGTGCTGACTACGGGCGGCCGGTCAGCGGCGGCTCAGGTGCCGTTCGGCGGCGCCTCAGCGGCGCCTCAGCGGCGCCTGGTACGCCGCACCTTCAGCTCCTCGAAGCGCGGGAGGTCGCCGTCGAGGATCCGCTGCCAGGCCCGGGCGAACAGCTCCGCAGCCGGTTCGGTCGGCACCAGGGTGCCCAGCACCGGCCGGCCGCCCGTGGCCACCCCGTACATCGGCAGCTTCCACTGCTCGACGGGCAGGACGGGCGCCGACTGCTCCGCCCAGGCGCCCGGCAGGACCAGCGAGCGTCCCGCCCGGGCCCGTACGCCCGACACCACCAGGTCGGTCTCGGCCAGTTCGGCCCGCGCCGTCTTGAGACGGGCCGGCTTCCACCCCGTCCATCGCGCGGTGTTGCGGTCCGTCGGGTCGGGCATGGCCAGCAGCATCAGGTACAGCGTCGCCGCGTCGGCGGTCAGACCGTGTGCCTCGGCGACCTCGGCCACCCGCTCGGGCACCGAACGAGACGGATCCTGCGGCCACCACAGGCCCTCGTCGTCCGCCGTGCCGGCCACGGGCACGCCCGGGTCGGCCAGCAGCCGTGCGAACGCCGGGTCGTACGCCCACCGCAGGGCCGTCTCGACCCCGGTCGGCTGCTGATCGGCGCCGCGCAGTGCCACCAGGTACGGGTCGGAGCCGGTGGAGTCCAGCAGGGCGGGCCGTACGGCTGGCTGGGGCTGGCCGTCCTGCGTGGCCATGAGCACCGCGCCGTACCGCTCGTGGTCCGGTGCCGTCTCCGTCGGGGCGCCGGCCACCTTCCGGAAGTCCGCGAGGCTCGTGTAGTGCCCGGCGGAGAGCAGCAGTTCGGGTGCCGCAAGACGCTGCCGCACGGCGGTCAGCGCACTCGGCAGCGCCGCCCGTACCGGATCGCCGGCGGGCAGCCGGTGGGCCAGCCAGGCCGTCAGGCTCATCGAGCCGACCAGCACCGCCGAGGTGAACGGCGCATCGGCGGGGGACGCCGTCGCCGGGTGATCGTCCTCGATGCGCCACGGGACGTCGACGCTGAGCTCCGGCGACGACGCCGGTTCCAGCAGCGCCGGGAGCGCCCGGTGCACGGGCCAGCCGCTGCGCGCGGCGCGCGCGGCCTCCGCCGCCAGCCAGTCGGGCACCTGCCGGCGCCGTCCCACCTTCTCGTTCCACACGGCGGCCGCCGACGCCACGTCCGGGCCCTCGCTCCACAGCCGGGCCGGGTCGTCGGGCAGGAGCGCCGCGAGCACCGCCCGGCGTACCTCGACCGGGAGCGCGCGCAGTTCGTCGCGGGCGTGTCCCGCCTCGGCCACCTTCAGCCCGAGCGTCTTGCGCAGCTCGGTCGGCAGGAAGTTGTTCTCCCAGCTGTCCACGTCGGGCATGCCCGCGAGAACGATCCGGGCCAGCGCCCGGGACACACCGGTGAGTCGGCTGAACTCGTCGGCGGCCCCCGGCAGGAAGGGCACCGCCTCACGGGACTGCGCCTCCCCGAGGAAGCCGGTCAGCCAGTCGGCGCCGCGCAACCGGTCGCCCACCGGCGCGTCACTGCTCACGGTGTAGGGGCCGGGCACCTCGACACGGCCGCTCGGATCGTGGAGCAGCGCGCCGAACTCCCACCCGTCGTCGACACTGGAGTTGTGCTCGGTGATGCCGAGCAGAGCACCGCCGCCCAGGGGCAGCACACTGCGGTGCGCGACGTTGCGCCGCTGGCCGTCCGGCGTGTGCAGGTGGGGCGTCGACAGGCGGACCAGGACCCGGCGCCAGTGACCGGCCGAGGCCGCCGTCGAGGCCAGCCCCAGCGCGTCCACCCGGCCGAGGACTTCGAGCAGGGCTGCCCGGTGTGCCGGTTCGCTGCCGGGCGCGACGGCCCGGTAGGCGATCGCGGCCGGCTCGTCCAGGAGCGAGACGAACGGCAGTCCCGAGTAGGGCAGCGACGGGAGATCGAAGTGCAGCCGGCCCGGCAGCGCCGTGGCGGCGGTGTCCGCACGCACGGACGCCAGAGTCTCCAGGTATCGGAGGGTCACGTCGGTGTCCGCGCCGTACCGGTAGTAGCCGGTGTTGACGATGCCGTGCAGCGCCTTGGCGAGCACGTGGTCGCTCGGTCCCTGGACCCGGACCTCCGTGGGCTCGGCGGCGGGGTCGAGCCGTGCGGCCACGGCGTCCAGGGCCTTCTGCTGCCGCACCGCGAAGCGCAGCACCTTCACCACGCCGGCGACCAGCTCGGGTGCCGAGACCTGCGGCAGCGCGGCGCTCACCAACTCGGGCAGGTCCGCCACCCGCTCCGCGAGCACAGCCGCCTTCAGCAGGACGCCGGCCGACTCCGCGTCGGCGCCCCGCAGCGCCGCCGACCCCTGCGGATCTCGCGCGCGCAGCATGTGCAGGTACGGCAGCGGCGGCAGGGCCTGAGCCGCGGTCCCGTACAGCTCGTTGCGGTGGTCGCACTCGGCCGACATCGTGACCGTGCCCTCCGGGTCGCTGAGCAACAGCTCGCGCCACTGCTGGGTCAGCGCCCGCGGCCGGTCGTCGCCGGGGAACGTCAGCGCGGCGACCAGCCTGTCGGCCCCCTTCGGAAGGGTGACGACCCGTCCGGTGGTGTCCTCGCCGTGGTGGCCGCCGTCGGACAGCCGCACGACACGCCAGCCGAGGAGCCCGTCCGCGGACGTCCCCTGGGCCGAACCCGCCACCGCCGGGGCGGGCCGCAGCCGGCACGAGCCGGCCGCCAACTCGACCCCTGGGGCGTGCCGCAGCAGCGCGTCGGCGAGGAAGCCGGGCTGCGAGCGCCGGCCGTACGCACCGCCCACGGGGTCGTATTCGAGCCAGCCGCCCTTGTCCTCCCCGTCCCTGTCCTGCCACACCCAGTACGACGTGCCGTCGGACAGCAGCGCGCGCTCCGCGGGCAGCTTCGTGTCGCCGCTGTGGAGGACCCCGCCGCCGGTGGTGCGGCCGCCGCCGGGCAGCTGCAGGCTGAGGTGGTCCGAACGCATGGCCCAGGAGCCGGCGCCGATGCCGGCGAGAGCGAACACCGTGTCGGGCGCGGTGTGCCAGTAGCCTTGCGGCTCGCCGCGACCGTACGTGCTCCAGAACACCAGCAACGCACCGTCCACGTAATGGAAGCCCGTCCGCCACACGGACGTGGTGGGTAGCCGCAGATCGTGCACGAGAACGGTGGAGTCGGCATCGATGACGCGCACCTGCGTCGCGTTGGCGACGATCAGATACGGCCAGGCCTCGACGACCGTCAGACCCTCGGTGGTGTGGTGCCCCGGTGCCAGCTCCGTCAGCGCCTCCTCCCACGCCGGCCAGCGCAGCTCCTCCCACAGACCGCCCCGAAGCGTGCGCGCCACGGCCTCGCCGAGATCGGCACCGGCCGCGGCCGCGACCTCCTGCGGCGCGAGCGCGAGAGCCTCGGAGGGCAGCCACGAAAGCCGCTCGATCGCCTTCGGCAGTCCGGGCAGCCCGGCCGCCACCGACGAGGCGGCCACCTCGCGCATCCACTCGGTGAGCATCGGGCGGCCGCCGGGCGAGGCGGCCAGCCGCTGCATCACGTCCGCACCGGAGGACGCGCTGCTGTAGCTGTCCGCCCCTCGCCCGAAGGCGGGCCGGAAGCGCGGGTCGGCCGCCAGCGCGACCAGGTCCCGCGGCTCCTCGCCGCGGGCCCAGTCCGACAGGTTCAGGGCGCTGCCGCGCTGGTGGTGGGCGGACTTCTCCTCAGGGTCGGCGACCGCGATCTCCAGCGAGAGCAGGAGGTCCAGCAGGTTCACGTCCTCGACACCGATCCGCAGGAACCGCTCGCCCTCGGGCCGCGCCGCCAGACCGGCACGCAGCCGGCCGGCCGCCCGCTCGACCAGATCCAGCAGGGCGGGCGGCGTCGGGCGCGGCCCCCAACCGCGATGCCGGGCACCGTGAAAGCGCTCCAGCCAGCCCGCCGCACCGTCGGAGCACTGCTCCTCCTGCGGCAGGCCGGCGTCCGCGAGACCGGCGTCGGCCCCCGACTCCGCCATGATTCCCAGCCACAGCTCGGTCATATCCCCGTTGTCCCCGGGCGGGGTCATCGACAGCAGCGTGCCCCGCACGGACGGAACGCGCCGGGCCAGCGCGACCAGCGCGCCGCGGTGCGACTTCCACCAACCGGCGGCGGCCCGCAAGGTGGCCGGCAGCGGAAGGAGCTCGGCGAGGTAGTCCTGCTCCGCCTCGTTGCCGGACAGGGCCGCGGCGCGGGCGAGCCGCTTCAGCTCCACCGCGGCCTGGGCGGACGGCGCGAGACCGCCGGCGGTCCGGCGCACGCACAGCCGCCGGAACCGCTCGTACGCCTCGACGGGCGCAAGCCGGGCCGACAGGTCCTTGCCGTAACCGGTCAGGACCTTCACCGGCAGCGCGCCGGCCAGGGCGAACTCCAGGAACAGGGCGTCGAGCCGGTCCTCGTCGACCGTCAGCCCGTGCTGCGCCTCGCTCGTGCGGGCACGGCCGAACAGCTGGCCGGCGTACGTGCTGTTCTCGACGCCGAGGAAGACCCGCGCGGCCTGCTCGTAGAAGACGGGCAGGAAGTGCGGGACGGCCGAGGCGAGCCGCCCAGCCAGCTCGTGGCAGGCGTCCAGGGCGGCCTTGGGCTTTGTCTTGGCCTGCCGGGCCAGCCGGTCCAGCTCCGGCACGACCGCCAGGGCGTGGTGCCCGTCCTCGGGGTGGTGCACCAGCACCCACTCGGGAAAGCCGAGTTCCTGGCGCCGACCGAGACCGACCACGGCCGGCTCGCCCTGCGGCTCGAGTCCGAGGAAGCCAGCGGCGAGGTCCTCGGCGGGGCCCAGTTCGGCCGCGGCCAGCCGCACGACGACCCGATCCTCGCCGAGCACCGCGTGGCGATAGGCCCGCGCGGTCAGCTCGACCGCTGAGGGGCCCGCACCCCGCACGTCGGCCGGGAGGACCGCGCCTGCCGCGAGCAGCTCCTTGTTGTCGTTCCCAACCGTCCCGGTCACGCGTCCCCACCCTCTTCGATCGTGCGGCCGGCGTACAGCGCAGCGGCCATGCGCATCCCCTCGGACCAGGCCACCGGCCCGACCTCGGTCAGCCGCACCGCGCGGCCGTCCTCGTCGTGCCAGCTCAGCCCGCCGGTCTCCGACTCCCCGTCCCAGTACGGCTCGCCGATCCACACCGACGCCTCCGTGCTGCGGCCCCCGTCGCGTACTTTGCACGTGGCGTAGCCACCGGACACCCGGTAGCCGAGGCCTGTGGCACGTGCCGCGAGCCCGAACCGCGAGGCGAACTTCCCGCCCGCGTAGTCCCGTATCTCCGTCGCCGTCTCCGGACGCCCGGCATCCGGCCCGTCCGGCCTGGTCCAGGTCGCCCGGTGGATCTGCTCCACCTTCTGGGTGATGCCGAGGTCGGCCGCGAAGTCCCGTACGTCGTCCAGGTCCGGCAGGAGCACGGGGTGGGGAAGCGTCACCGTGCGCGGCGACAGCCGCACGGTCTCACCGTCGAGGTCGACCACCTTGAGCTCCCCGTCGCCGGTGACGTCCCGCAGGAAGCCGACCTCGTCCGGATCGTCGCCCACGACGGCCATGTCACGCAGCGCCGCCTGCCACGCCTCGTCCGGCCACACCCGCGCGATCAGCTCCGTCGGAACCGGAAGCGACGACACCATCCAGGCATCCACCTGAGCCACGCACAAGGCCGCGTGCCGGTCCAGCCACTCGGCCAGCTGCCTCAGCCGGTCGACCTCGGGACTGTCGCGCAACGCCTTCGGCAGCGCCTTCAACTGCCGCCCCCCGACTCGCCGTGCGACCACACGCCCGTCCTCGAGGGTGATCTCGTACCCCTCACCCGCTGCCAGCCACGCCATCAGCCGTGCCCCTCCGCCTGTCCATCAGATGTCAGCGCAGCCCGAACCAAGGGCCACGAAGCCCCTGAACTGCGATATGAGGGGAGACTAACGAGGGCCACTGACAACGCAGGTTGGTCCGCGGTGCCCTCGCGGCGGCCTGGCAGGGATCTTGGTGCTGCCGGGGACGGTAGGCGTCGCGCCCGACGGCGGGAGACGGTGCGGCCGACGGAACGTCAGCAGGGCGCTGCCCGGCTGCGAGCAGGACGCTGGCCGAGTGGTGCCTCCGTACGGCGGGCCGGCTTCGCGGCACACTCTCCACGTCGACGGCTGGTATGAAGACGATGCCGACTTCATGCCGGTCTGGGGCGCTCGGGCGTTCTACCTCGACGGTGACCGCACCTACTGCCGGATGGACGACCTCGTCGTGCTCGTCGACATGCGCACCGGTGCGGGGCAAGCGCCGACTCGCGAACTTCGACGAGTTCGCCCGCATGATGGAGATGGCGGCCGTCGAATGAGGGTCGACGAGTCGTTGAGCGCCGCGCTCGTCGCCCTCGATGCGACAGCGTGTGGGGCTCGAAAAGTCGTCGTTGCTGGTCACGCGGCGTATCGATACTCGTTGATGCCGCCGCCGAGGAGCCTGGTGCGGAGCAGGCTTCGGTCTTCGGGGTCGTGCACGATTGCGGGCTGCTCGGTCGTCCTGCTACGTCGACTACGCGCCTTCCTTCGGGCGCGGCCCGTTCGGTCACTACATCTGCACGGCCGTCAACGACGGCGTGCTCCACGGGCGGCCCCACAACTACACGCTGGCCGACGGGGACCTGCTGACCCTCGACCTGGCCGTCGCCAGGGGGAGGGTGGCCGCGGACGCCGCGATCAGCTTCCTGGTGGGCAAGACCAGGCCCGCGGAGAGCGTCGCGATGATCGAGACGACCGAACGGGCGCTCGCCGCCGGCATCGCCGCCGCAAAGCCTGGGGCGCGCATCGGCGACCTCTCCCACGCCATCGGCACGGTCCTCAGTGAGGCGGGCTACCCGATCAACACCGAGTTCGGAGGCCACGGCATCGGCTCGACCATGCACCAGGACCCGCACGTCGCGAACACCGGACGGCCCGGCCGCGGATACAAGCTGCGCCCCGGCCTGCTGCTCGCCCTGGAGCCCTGGGTCATGGCCGACACCGCCACGCTCGTCACCGACGCCGATGGCTGGACGCTGCGCAGCGCGACGGGCTGCCGGACCGCACACAGCGAGCACACCATCGCCATTACCGACGACGGAGTCGAAATCCTCACCCTGCCCTCGCAGGCACGGCCGTAAGAGAGCCCACCCCATGCCCCTACGGCACGCAGAGGAAGGGCTCCTTGCTCGCGCGTGGGTTACTGCTCTGGCCGGAGGTCCAGCACGCTGCGGCCCGTCGCGAGCACGAAGCTCTCCAACAAGCCAAAGCCCGGCAGGAGACGGACATCTGGAAGCGGCAGTACCAGCACCGGGCGGGAGTCGAGGGCACCATGCGCAAGCAGTCCACCGCTTCGAGGCCCGCCGTTCCCGCTACCGAGGACTCGCCAAGACCCGCCAAGACCTCCCTGCAACACTCCTTCACCGCGGCCGCGATGAACTTCGCCCGCCTGGACGCCTGGCTCACCGGCACCCCCTTCGCACCGACCCGCACCCCACCCTTCGCAGCACTCCGCCCCGCCGGATAGCTCCAGCAGGGCGGAATTAACCAACAGGGTCCGGTCCGGTGCGGGGCTCTTTCTTCGAGAGGTGAGTTGATCGGCTGCGCCGCTCCGCCCTGAGGCGAGCCCCGGGGCGGAGGGCTGCGGTGCTGTCACGACGTGGCCGCCGCACGGACGTTGGGGGCGGCACCGCCATTCGGCGAAGGGTCAGATGCTGATCGTCGGGCTGTAGTAGGTGTCGGCGGTGATCTGCCAACCGACGGCAGTGGTGCGGGACCCGGCGGGGCAGGTGATCGTGCCGGAGAGGTATCCGCCACGCGCCGTGAGGTTCTTCTTCAGTTCGTAGACGCGCTGGCCGGAGCCTCCCTGGCACGTCACGCCGAACGTGCCCTTGACGGCCTTGTACGTCTTGTTGACGAAGTTGACCCGTACCTTGTCCGCGGCGACCTTCTGGATGCACCGCGAGATCTTCACGCCTGAGCAGTGCCATGTGCCGGCGGCGCGGGTTGTCTGGGCCTGAGCGGCGGTGACGGACGTTCCCAGCAGTGCTGCCGCGGCGAGAGCCGTGGCCATCATTCGAGCTGTGTTCTTCACGTTTCCCCGTTGCTTTCCGTGCGTAACAGACCGGCTCCGGCGGGAGTTTCATGCCGGAGCGGCAAGGGCCGAGTCAATCATGGCGGCGGGCCCGCCGGACGTGAACCTGATTTCCGTCCCTGCCGGTGGTGCCGCAGTCCACGGGTCGTCCGGCTGCCACGGGTGAGCTCTGTCTCGCGGGCGGGGTCAGGGGGTGCCGGGTTCGGGGCGGGGGGTGAAGGGGCTGGGGGTGAAGGGGCTGGGGGGCGTTGTCACGTTGTTGGGTGTGTGGGTGTCTGACGGTGCGTCGAGGTGTGGTGGGGCCGGGTGCCGGCCTGGGCTCAGGCCGCGGTAGGTCGGCCGGTGACGCCGGTGTTCTGTTCCCAGATGGTGAAGCGGTTGGTCATTTCGGCTCGGTGTTCGGATGCGGTCATCAGGTGGCGTCGGGGCCGGAAGTGGGGTGAGATACCGCTGAACGCGGACAGGAACCGCTGGGCCCCGCCCACGCTGCGGAAGCCCTTCATCGCCCGTTCGCGTTGCCTCGTCGGCTGGTGGCTGTTCTCGGCCCGGTTGTTCAGGCCCTTGTGCGAGCGATGCTCCACCGAGGGCATGACCTCGCGGTGAGCGGCGCCGTAGGAACGCAGCTTGTCGGTGACGACCACCCGCGGCACCCTGCCCGTCTTCGTCATCAGCCTGCGGAAGAATCGCCTGGCTGCGGCCTTGTCCCGCCGGTTCTGAACGAGAATGTCCAGGACATTGCCGTCCTGGTCGACCGCCCGCCACAGGTACTTCTGCTCGCTGTTGATCTTGATGAAGACCTCGTCCGGATGCCACTTGTCCCCGGGGCGGGGCCGCCGGCGGCGCAGCGCGCCGGCGTACGCCTGGCCGAACTTCAGACACCAGCGGCGCACGGTCTCGTGGGAGACGGTCACGCCGCGCTGGAACATCAGCTCCTCCACCTCACGGAAACTGAGCGGGAACCGGAAGTACAGCCACACGCAGTGCGAGATGACCTCGACCGGGTGTCGGTGCCCCTTGCACGACGGCGGTGCACCCACCACGGACGGCTCCCCCAACGTGATCAACCCGAAGATCACCCACGGGCCAGCCAACGTGACAGCGCCCCTTGGACCACTCGCGGATTAGCACAGAGCCGGACCCAGCTCAACTGTCGGCGGACCGTGGAACCGCTATAGACTCAAAGAACCAGTTTGGGAGCTCGGGAGTTCGTGATCCGGACTGGGGACCAGGGGGGACGGCCACCCCAGGAGGACGCGATGTTGCGGCATACCAGACTGGCCGGTGAATCGGCGGACTACCTCGACGCCCGCGAAGAGCTGCGCCTGGCCGAGATCGACCTCATGCGCCACCGAGAGAAGGTCGCGGCCCAACGACGGGCGCTCCCTCAGGGGCCACCCGTCGACGACTACGCCTTCATCGAGGGCCCCGCCGACCTCGACGCCGGCGACGCACCCGTCCGCGAGGTTACTTTGAGCGAGTTGTTCACCGCCACGGACCGCCCGCTGATCGTCTACCACTTCATGTACGGCAAGCTGCAGACCGACCCCTGCCCGATGTGCACCCTGTGGATCGACGGCTTCAACGGCATCGCCCACCACATCGCCCGCAACGCCGACTTCGCCATCGCCGCGGCCGCCGACGTGCCCACCCTCCGACAGCACGCCCGCAACCGCGGCTGGCACCGACTACGGCTCTTGAGCTGCGGCGACAGCACGTTCAAGTACGACCTGGGCAGCGAGGACAAGGACGGCGAACAGGACTCCACCGTCTCCGTCTTCACCCGCGACGGAGACGGCACGGTCCGCCATTTCTACTCCACCCACCCACGCATGGCCGACGACACCGACCAGCGCGGCATCGACCTCCTAGCGCCCGTCTGGCACCTCCTCGACCTGACACCGCAGGGCCGCGACGACTGGTACGCGAGCCTCGACTACTGACCCCCGACGACCGGCGGTGCTGGCTCGAAGGCGTTGTCACGTTGGTGGGGTGTTGATCGGTTGAGGGCGTGTGGGGGTTGGGCGGGGGCCTGGGTCACGCTGCGGTGGGCGGGGCGGTGGCGCCGGTGATCTGGTCCCAGATCACGAAGCGGACGGTCATCTCGGTGCGGTGGTCGGGGGCGGTCCTCCGGTGCCGGCGTGGCCGGAAGTGGGGTGAGATGCCGCTGAACGCGGACAGGAATCTCTGAGCTCCTTGGACGCTGCGGAAGCCTTTCATGGCGTGTTCGCGCTGCCTCGTTGGCTGGTGGGAGTTCTCGGCCCGGTTGTTCAGGCCTTTGTGGGAGCGGTGCTCGACCGAGGGCATCACCTCGCGGTGGGCCGCTCCGTAGGAACGGAGCTTGTCCGTGACGATCACCCTCGGCACGGCCTCGATTCCTTTGAGGAGCCGACGGAAGAAGCGCCTGGCCGCAGCCTTGTTGCGCCGGTTCCGGACGAGGATGTCCAGCACGTTGCCGTCCTGGTCGACCGCGCGCCAGAGGTACTTCTGCTCGCCGTTGACCGTGATGAAGACCTCGTCAAGATGCCACTTGTCGCCGGGGCGGGGACATCGGCGGCGCAGCGCGTTGGCGTAGGCCCGAACTTCAGACACCACCGGCGGATCGTCTCGTAGGACACGATGACGCCGCGCTGCAGCATCAGCTCCTCCACCTCACGGAATGACAACGGGAAGCGGAAGTACAGCCACACGCAGTGGGAGATCACCTCGACCGGGTACCGGTGCCCCTTGTACGACGGCGGCGTACTGCCCACGGACAACCCCCTCCACCGTGATCAACCCGAAGATCATCCCACCCGGTCAGCAAACGTGACAGTGCCCGCCCTACTCATGGGCCGATCACCTCAAGTCGAGCGGGTTCTACGCGCTGGTCACCTGACCCATCGTGCCGGCCTGCCCGCTCACCCCCGTCGCCGGACGAAACCTGCCACCAGCACGGCCAGGATCACGCCGAACGCGACGACGATCGGCCAGGCACTCCCGGTGAGCCAGTACGCACCGATGCTGCAGACCACGACGAGGAAGCCCCACACCCAGCCCACAGCGGTGGACTGCTCGGCACTCGGGCTGGATGGCCGCCTGACTGCAGTGGCGGCGTAGCGTTCCCGCAGCGTGACGCTCGGCCATCCGTCGCCAATGCCTGACAGCAGCCAGACCGGATCCGTGTGCTGCCACCGCTGAAAATCCGAGATCAGGCTGTCCACTCGCCCGCCGGCAGCTGTGGAATGACCGGCGTCGAGGCGCTCCACGTCGGCCAGGGTCTCTTCCAACAGCAGGCGGACGCCGCCTTCACCGCCATCGGCCAGCGCCTCGGTCCGCAGCAGCACGTAGGGGCCGAACCGGGCGTCGATGAGTGCGACGAACTCATCGTAGAGGGGCGAGAACTGCGCGCCGAGCCGACTGGTCAGGCCCTGCCGCCGGGCGTGCAGTCGCGACAGCGCCGTCGGCTGGTCGACCACCAGGTACGGGTAGGTGGCCTCGCCCCACTCGCTCAGCAACTCCGCATGCTCATCGGTACCGGCGTCCTCGGTGTCGGCGATCCTCGCCTCCGCGAGGTCTCCGGGGCTGAACATCGCCCACCACAGCAGCGGTGGCCAGTTCTTGGCCTCCAGTTCCATCGCCCCGTCGAAGAAGTCGGCCCATTCACCCGCCGACCCGTTCGGCGTACGGGGCTGCCGGGCGCTGTTCAGATAGAGGCGCAAACTCATTTCGGTTCCCCACCTTCACTTGCGGATGCGCCGACCATGGGGCGCCGGTGGCCGCTGCAGCACCATCGCTCACCATCACGGCTCCCTCCCCTGTCGCCGGCAGAGTCTTCCGCAGCTTGATCGTTCCGTCGCGCGAGGAATCACTCTTGCCGACTGCACAGTCCCGGTGCCAGCTGAGGCACTCGATCAAGCGTGGCGAAGCGGAGGTATGATGTTCCCCTTCCCCGACGACCTGGTCCGGGCCCAGCGCGACTGGCTCGCCACCTACCGGCAGCTCGCCGAATCCCGCCCCCGTCACACCACCGCCCTGCGCCGCCGCCTCCTGGACCTGTCCGCCCAGGTCCAGTGACATCCGTTCTGGTCCACTCCGCCCGGCACACCCGCCGCCCGGGTCGAGCTGCGCCGGCTCGTCCACCGCCAGGAGCAGCGCGGGACGCGAGCGACATGACCCAGCCGGATGCCCTGTCCGCCCGGCAGGAAGCGATTTTGCGCACGATCCGGGACTGGATCGCCGAGAATGGCGAGAGCCCGTCCGTCCGGCAGATCGGCGAGCGGGTAGGCCTGTCCAGCACCAGCTCGGTTATGCCGCTAGTCTTCTGAGTCAGGAATTCTGTTCAGATGTGTAGGCTTGCCCTATGGCACGGACGGGGCGGCCGAAGGCCGAGTTGACGTTGTCGGACGAGGAGCGGGCCGCTCTCGAGGGGTGGGTGCGGCGCCGTTCGACACCGCAGGCGTGGGCCCTGCGGTGTCGGATCGTCCTGGCCTGCGCCCAAGGTGCCTCGAACAAGGACGTGGCCGCTCAACTCGGATCCACACCCCACGCGGTGGGCCGCTGGCGGGCCCGGTTCGTGCAGTATCGAATCGCCGGGCTGGGTGACATGCCGCGTCCGGGTGGCCCGCGGACAGTGACGGACGAGCAGGTGGCCGCGCTGGTCGCCAGAACACTGGAGTCCACGCCGAGGAACGCAACCCACTGGTCGACGCGTTCGATGGCGAAGGAACTGGGCCTGTCGCAGTCGACCGTGTCGCGGATCTGGCGGGCGTTCGGCCTGCAGCCGCACCGCTCGGAGACGTTCAAGCTGTCGACGGATCCGTACTTCATCGACAAGGTCCACGACGTCGTCGGCCTCTACCTGGACCCGCCTGAGAGAGCTTTGGTGTTCTGCGTCGACGAGAAGTCGCGTGCGCCACGAGGCGCTGATGGAACCGTGCGGGAGGAAGGACCCGCCGCCGGTCATCGTAGTGACCGGTCGAAGCTGGAGGCAGGCTGAACCCCGGGTTGGGGGTGAGGCTGGAAGCGGACTCGACAATGTAGGGGCGGGTCGATACTACCAGACGGCTCGTGCCCGCTAGCGAGGACGGGAAGGGCGTAAGGGAACTGAACCGGTGTCAGAAGCCCCGTTAGTCGTCAGTGATCTGCTGAATCTGGTGGATGGATCACTTTGCGGTGCTGGGCAGGTCGTGGCTTTTGACCTGCCCGCTTTCGTCGTCCGTGTGATTTGGGCGGCGGGAGGCCCGGGCCAAGACTGCGATATGCGGCCCGTGGCGATGCCGTCGGGGTATAGCCGGACGCCGACACCCGTCATAACGGACATCAGTGAACGTGGGAAGCGGTCCGGTGCCGCCCTACCCGTCCGGCTCCCAACCGGGCGGAGGGCAGGCGCGACGCCCGCCCAGAGCATCGGATCGTGGCGGAGCCGCCGTAGTACTCGGAGGTCAGGAGAGCTGGCCACGTGGGGAAGGGCGGCAGCGTGATCAGCAGCAGGACCGGTGGAGGGGAGATGCGCCGTTGAACAGCAGTGCACCGTCGTGGCCGAACGTCTACGAGGCCGAGCGGCGGGTACTCGACCACCAGCGCAAGCTGCACCGATGGGCACGGGCCGATCCGGAGCGCCGGTTCGGTGACGTGATCAACCTGATCTGCGACCGGGCGACCTTGTTAGTGGCCTGGGAGCGGGTCGCCGGCAACAAGGGTGCCAGGACAGCCGGCGTGGATGCGGTCACCCGCCGCCACGTCGAGGAGGACGTCGGAGTGCTGCCCTTCCTGGAGGAGCTCCGCTCCGCCTTGAGGGATGGCACGTTCACCGCGCTGCCCGTGAGGCAGGGGTCCATCCCCAAGCGCAACGGGAAGATCCGTTTGCTGGGGATTCCGACCCTGCGTGACCGGGTTGCGCAGATGGCCCTCAAGCTGGTCCTGGAGCCGGTGTTCGAGGTCGATTTCTACCCGTCCAGCTACGGGTATCGGCCCGGGCGCCGGGCTCAGGATGCCATCGCCGAGATCCACCAGCTCACCAGCCGCTCGTATGAGTGGGTGGTGGAAGGGGACATCACCGCGTGCTTCGACAACGTCGACCACCAGGTCCTGATGGGCCTGGTGGAAGAACGCGTCTCCGATCGCAAGGTGCTGCGGCTGGTCCGCGCGTTCCTGCGGGCGGGGATCGTCAAACGCCACGGTGGCCTTGCCGCGAGCCTGACCGGCACGCCGCAGGGTGGGGTTGCCTCTCCGCTGCTGGCCAACATCTATCTCTCTGTCCTGGACCGCCACTTCGCTGGCATCTGGGAACGGGAGATGAGTCCGCCCTGGCGTCGCCAGCAGCGACGACGGCGCGGACAGCCGAACTACCGTCTGATTCGTTACGCGGATGACTTCGTCGTGCTCGTGCACGGTGAACGATCGGACGCGGAGGCGATCCGGGCGGAGATCGCGCAGATGCTGGCCGAGCGGTTGAAGATGACTCTCTCGGTGGAGAAGACCCACATCACCCACATCGATGACGGTTTCGTGTTCCTGGGCTTCCGCATCCAGCGGTGGCAGCGGGGAGACGGGCGCCGTGTGGTGCTGACCATCCCGTCCAAGGACGCTCTGGCCAGGGTGATGCACAAGATCAAGGAGGCCACGAGGGCGAGTACGACCTCACTCCGGATCGGGCAGGTGCTGCGGATGATCAACCCGGTCCTGCGGGGCTGGGCTGCCTACTTCCGCTACGGCGCTTCCAAGAGGACCTTCTCCTACCTGGGCTGGTATGCCTGGTGGAGGATGATCTACTGGATTCGCCGCAAGCACCCGCACATGACCTGGAAACAGACCCGGCGCCGCTTCTACGGGACTGACCGGATCTGTGAGGACGGCCTGGTCCTCTATAACCCGGCGAAGATGCCAGTTGAGCGTTACCGCTTCCGCGGAGCGCAGATCGCGACGCCGTACAACATCGACGAGGTCGACCCGTCGGGAGCACGCTTCCGCCGGATCGGCCACGACGATGTGGCATTCGTCGGGCAAGTCTTGGAACTCGTCAACTGACCCATCGGATCACGTGGAGAGCCCGTTGCGGGGATGACCCGCACGGCGGGTTCGGCGGGCGGGGACGGGAAGACCTACGGTCGAAAGGCCGAAAGGCGTCCCGTCCTCGACCCAACAGATCCAGGCCCTGGACCGCTCTCAGCCGATGATGCCCGGGGTTCCGCAGCGGACCACCCACGACTACGTACGCGCCGGCACCACCACCCTGTTCGCCGCTCTGGAGGTCGCCACCGGCAAGGTGATCGGTTCCCTGCACCGCCGCCACCGCGCCGAGGAGTTCAAGAAATTCCTCATCAAGCTCGACAAGGAAGTCCCGGCCGGCCTCGAGGTCCACCTGGTGCTGGACAACTACGCCACCCACAAGACCCCGGCGATCAAGACCTGGCTGCTGGCACACCCACGGTTCCACCTGCACTTCACACCCACCGGATCGTCCTGGCTCAACCTGGTGGAGCGATGGTTCGCCGAGCTGACGAACAAGCAGATACGGCGAGGCGTCCACAGATCTGTCCAGGCCCTGGAGAAGGACATCCGGACCTGGATCGCCGCGTGGAACACCGACCCCAGGCCCTACGTCTGGACCAAGACCGCAGAAGAGATCCTCGAACGCCTCGCCAGCTATCTGAACAGAATTCCTGACTCGGAAGACTAGTACTCCATGAAGGCGACGACGACGATCGTTATCTGGGGTTCGCGGGACTTATCCGCAGTTCAGGCCGATGTGGGTGTGTGAGGGACGTGAGTCACGGACACTATGCCTACTGATCATTTCAGAATGAGTCAGCCGGTCACTCGTCGTCGAGCCGCTGAAGAACCTGCGTGAAGTCACCAGCATCGAGCAGGCCGGCGAGCACCTGAGTCATGCTCTCGATGCCGGGGTCCCGGACGATCAGGCCGTCAGAGCACCAGAAGTAGCGACCGCCCAACTCCTCGCCTGTCTGGGACCACCTCTTCATCAGTCGCTCGACCTCGGCGAGAGTGAACACGGTTGCGCTCCAGCGGGAGCCGTCCGCTGTCAACCGCACCTCGACGTCGACGTTGCAGACGGCATCCAGATCCTCGCCCGCGCTGGGCAAGAACGACGCCTCGAAGCGATCTGTGCGGACGCGGTACCAAGGTTCATCCCAGCCCTGGTGAACCTCGTTCCCTGTGTTGGTCATCCGGGGAGTGGGGCCTTCCCCTTGATCGTGGACACCGGTTGTCATGCGGCGGTGGCCAGCGTAGTTGATCGTTGTTCGTAGGCGATCGGGCTGATCTGGCCGAGGCGGGAGTGCCGTCGGCGGGTGTTGTAGCGGGTTGCCCATCGGAAGACCGCGAGGCGGGCCTCGCGGGCCCCGTCCCACCGTTTCCGTCCCTGGAGCGTCTCGCGTTTCATGGTCGCGTTCAGACTCTCCGCGGTGGCGTTGTCCGCGCTCGTGCCCGCCGCGCCGCGTGATCTGGTCACGCCGAGTTCCGAGCAGACCTGGGCGAACTCCCTCGACGCGTACTGGGCTCCGTTGTCGCTGTGGAAAATCGCCCCGTGCAGGCCGTCGGCGCCGCGGGCCGCTGCGGCGGCCCTGAGTGCGTCGGTGACCAGCTCCGTGCGCATGTGGTCGGCGATCGACCAGCCCGCCAGCCGCTTCGAGTGCAGGTCCAACACCGTTGCCAGATAGAGGAATCGGCCGCCTCCGATCGGGAGACAGGTTATGTCGCCCACGTACTTGGTGCTCGGCGCCTGGACGGTGAAGTCGCGCCGCAGCAGGTCTGGCACCGGCGTCGCCGATGGCTCGGGAATGGTGGTGCGGACCTTCTTGCGCAGGTGCAGCCCGACGATGCGGAACGTGCGCATGACGCGCTCGACGCGCTTGTGATTGACCCGCCTCCCGGCGTCCTTCAGCTCGGCGGTGACGCGCGGGACCCCGTAGGTGCCGTCCGATTCCCGGTGGATCTCAGCGATACGTTCGGCGAGCTCTGCATCTGCCTGGGCCCGGGCAGCCCGCGCGTCCGCGCCGGCCAGCCACCGGCAGAAGCCGGAACGCAAGACATGCAGCATCCGGCACAGCCGCTTGACGCCGAAGGCGCCACGGTGATCGTCGACGAACTGGAAGCGGCTGCTCACCAGCTGGTCTCCGCCGCAAAATACTTCGCGGCCCTCCGCAGGATCTCCCGCTCAAGCTCGAGTTCCTTCACCCGTGCCCGCAGCTGCCGGTTCTCCTTCTCCATCGCGGTGGCCTCCACGGCCCCGGGCCGGGCGGCCTGCCCGGCGTCCCGCACCCACGTGCGCAGCGTCTCGTGGCTGACGCCCACGTCCTTGGCCACCGACGCATACGTCCCACCCGGACTGGCGTGGTACAGCGCGACGGCATCGGCCCGGAACTCAGGCGAGTACTTCGACGTCCCCAACGGGAACTCCTGTCCTATGGATCTTCACGATCCAATGATCAGGGTGTCCACGATCAAGGGGAAACGCCCGCATGACCTCGCGGTGGGCCGCGCCGTAGGAGCGCAGCTTGTCGGTGACGACCACCCTCGGCACCAAGCAGGTCTTCTTGAGCAGTTTGCGGAAGAACCGCCTGGCCGCAGCGGTGTCCCGCCGGTTCTGGACAAAATGTCGAGCACGTTGCCATCGGCGTCGACGGCCCGCCACAGGTACTTCAGCTCACCGTTGATCCTGAGGAAGACCTCGTCCAGGTGCCACTTGTCGCCCGGCTGCACACGCCGGCGGCCCAGGCCGTTGGCGTAGGCCGTTGGCGTAGGCCTGCCCGAACTTCGTACACCAGCGGCGGACCGTCTCGTGGGAGACGATCACGCCGCGCTCGAGCATCAGCTCCTCGACCTCGCGGAACGACAGCGGGAAACGGAAGTACAGCCACACGCAGTGCGCGATGATCTCCACCGGGTACCGGTGCCCCTTGTACGACGGGGTGCGCTGTCCACGGACGCCCCCTCCCAGCACGACCAACCAGAAGATCATCCCAGGCCGGTCAGTCAACGTGACAGTGCCCTTGGGACCTTTCGGGCCCTGGGGACCTGGGCTCGGCGAGCGTTTTGAGTCGCCCCTCTTTCGGAGGCGACTACCGCCATCTGCCTGCGTGCTGCACGAGCGATGTTCGCGGCAGCATCTGATCGGTCTTCAGGCAGACCCGAAACGCGCGCTCGTATCTGCAGCGGTCAGCCGGCGCGGCGGGAGCGGGTCCGAGCCAACCCGCCGAGGACCACGGCGATCAGCCCCAGCACCAGGGCCACGTAGCCGCCGGCGATCCCGTTGCCGGTGCCGAGACCACCGTCGGCGGTGACCACCACCAGCCCGCCGTTGACCACGGCGATCAGCCCCGCCCCCAGGGCCGCAATGGCCCCCCTTCCCCCGATGCCGTTGCCGATATGACCAGCGGAGCGGGCCAGAGCCATCCCGCCGAGGACCACGCCGACCAGCGCCAGCAGCGCGGCTGTGGTGGCCCAGGCTCGCTCGGGGGTCAGGCCGGAAACACTGGCGGCGACCGGCTGGACCGAGACGTGCGCGGCCGCCGGTGTGGCGAGCAGGTGACGGACGGGCATGACGTGCTCCTTCTCATACGACGACTACGACGACTGGACGTCGCCTGATCATGTCCGCTGGACCCATCGCCGGTCGTCCTGCAGGCGCAGGAACTTCGCGCTGCCGCCGATGGCACACCCGGCTGCTGCAGGCGCGGCAGGTGCCGCGAAGGTACTGCGCGCGCGGTAGTCGGCCGCTCGTCCGCGAGCGGGACTCCCCCGCGGGGGCATCCGGCTAGGGTGCGCGCATGAGCAAAGGACGCTTCGGTGTTCCGGCCGGTGTCAGAGACTGGGTGATCGCCGTTGGTGTGGCGGCGGCGCTGCTGGTTACCGGCCTGTCCGGGCAGCACTCCGCCACCAGCCTCGGCCTGCTCGGCTACGCGTTGCTGGTGGCCGGCGGCCTAGCGCTGGCCGCGCGCCGCAGGGCTCCGGTGCCCGTCCTGGCCGTCACCGGGCTGTGTGCGGTGGGGTACCAGGCGGCCGATTTCGAAGTGCCTGCCGTCGCGTATCTGTTCGCGGTGTACGCCGCCGTGCGGGCGGGACACCGCACCATCACGGTGGTGGCGAGCGTGACCATGCTGGCCGCTCTCCCCCTCGCGGCCCTGGCCTCGGGCCTGCACGACACTGGTGAGGCGTTCGCGCAGGCCCGAGGCGCCCTTGAACTGGCCTGGCTGATCGCCGCCGGTGCGGCGGGGGAAGCACTGCGGCAGGCCGAGTGGCGGGCGGATGAGGCCGAGCGCACCCGGGAGGAGACCGCGCGGCGCCGCGCCGACGAAGAGCGGCTGCACATCGCGAGGGAGCTGCACGATTCGCTCACCCACCAGATCTCGGTCATCAAGGTGCAGTCCGAGGTCGCCGTCCACGTGGCCCGCAAGCAGGGTGAACAGGTACCGGAGGCACTGCTGGCGATCCGGGAGGCCGGTCGTGAGGCGGCCCGGGAACTGCGAGCGACCCTGGAGGCACTGCGCGACGACGACACGACCCCGCCGCACGGGCTCGACCACATCCCGGAACTGGTGGAAGGGGCCAGCAGGACCGGCCTGGACGCGACTCTGACGTTCGAGGGACAGCAGCACGATGTGCCGGCCGCGGTGGGCCGGACCGTCTACCGGATCGTTCAGGAGTCGCTCACCAACATCGCCCGTCACGCGAACGCAGGCACGGCGTCAGTCCGGATCGACTGCCGCCCGGACACCCTCGCAGTACGCATCGATGACGACGGCAAGGCCACACCAGTCATCGCACTGACGCCTGGCGTCGGGCTGCTCGGGATGCGCGAACGCGTCACCGCCCTCGGCGGCCGGCTGCGGGCGGAACCGCGCAGGGAGGGTGGCTTCACCGTCCAGGCCGAACTCCCCCTGGACCGAGCGTCATGATCCGTGTCCTGCTGGTCGACGACCAGCCGCTCATCCGCAGCGGATTTCGCGCGCTCCTCGATCTCGAAGACGACATCGAGGTGGTGGCCGAGGCCGCCGACGGGAAGGAGGGCCTGGCGCTCGCCAAAGAGCACCTGCCCGACATCGCTCTCATCGATATCCAGATGCCGGTCGTCGACGGCATCGAGGCGACCCGGCGCATCGCCGCGGACCCGGCCCTGGCCGGGGTGCACGTCGTCATCCTGACCAACTACGGCTTGGACGAATACGTCTTCAACGCCCTGCGCGCCGGCGCAGCCGGATTCCTCGTCAAAGACATCGTGCCGGAGGACTTCCTACACGCCGTACGCGTCGCCGCGCGCGGCGACGCCCTGCTCGCACCCACGATCACCCGCAAGCTGATCAACAGGTTCGTCACCCAGCCGCTCAACACCGGCACCGGCACGGGGCTGGAGGAGCTGACCAGCCGCGAACGCGAGGCCGTCGTTCTGGTCGCGCATGGCCTGTCCAACGACGAGATCGCGGGCCGTATGGTGATCAGCCCACTGACCGCGAAAACCCACATCAACCGGGCCATGGCCAAGCTCCATGCCCGTGACCGGGCCCAACTCGTGGTCCTCGCCTACGAATCCGGTCTGGTAGCCCCGCGCAGCTCTTGACATCCATGGTCCGGCTGGATGCCTGCCCGCCGGTGATCCTGTAACTGAACACCCTCGCAAGCGTCATCAGTGTCGTCAGACGCCTTGGACGGGGTGCTGTCCCGCCTGGCGGTGTCGCCTGCGAGCCGGACGACCATCAGCAGTAGTCGGCCAGTCCGTCCGCCAGTTCTTCTGCGTCGCCGTCGCGGATGGCGTAGAGGGCTTGCTGAAGGGCAAATGTGCCGCGGATCGCGGCAATGCGGGTGGCGAGACCGTTGTCTGACCGGCTGCCAAGGGCGAGCACTCGCTCCAGGAGGTCGCGGCTGTAGCTGGCGCTGAGGGCTGCGAGGTCCTCGGCCGGGTCGCTGAGTGTGACATCGTCCCAGTCGAGTACTCCGGCGAGGTGCGGCAGGCCGTGCCTCCACTCCCACAGGACGTTTTCGGCACCGAGGTAACCGTGCACCACTGCACGGGTGAGGTGGGAAAGGCTGTCGAGTGCTGCGAGTTCCCGCTCAGCCCGTAGGCGCCCGCTGTCGGACATGAGCTGGAACAACTCCGCGCGCACGCTCTCCGCGAATCGATGCCACCGGCCTTGCAATGCCTGGGGCAGAACCGCTCGTACCGTCTCGTCGGTGCTGGCACGGCCGAGCCCGGCCAGCAGCGTGGCGTACTGCGCCGCCACGGTGCCAGCCACTTGGGCGTCGTTGAGCGCGTCAGCCAACAACGGTTCCCCAGGAATGCGGCTGAGCACAAGGAACGGCACCTCGCTGGTGCCATCGGCTCCGCCCTCGAACAGCGGCTCAGGTGTGCGGAAGCCGAGGTCGAGCCGGCAAGTGCGCGCAGTGTGGCCACCCGCTCGGGCAGCCGGGCGGCCGCCGCCCGGGTGCGAGGCAGGCACACGACGCGGTCTGAGTCAATGACTACGTTATGGAATTGCCCCTGGCGTACGGAAAGGTCCTCCGGTTTGTCGTCAGGCAGCAGACGGCTCAGCAGAGCGTGATGCGTTGTGCGGATGTTCACGAGAATGACCTCTGGATCCTTCCTGGCGCGGAGGTGAACCCGGGGTGCTGTCAAGCTGCGTGGACAAGCGGACGTCCACCCCAGCGGATGCCCTTCTCGCTGCGGATGCGGGCGCGTTCCTTGCGCTGGGCGGCGAGGACGTCGGGGTGGCGGGCGTTGGCGTTGCGCCAGCGAAGGTAGCGGTGCAGGGCCTGCGCCGAGGCGGCTGGTGTGGCCCCCAGATGGCTTCGCAACGTCGTCGCCCGCCAACCGCATCCCGCCAGCAGCAGAGCGAGCGGCACAGCGCCGCCATGCGCCTCGTTCGAGTCGTCACCATCCAGGCCACCCCCGCGTTGATCAGTCGACGCCCACCGTAACGCGGCGCAGCCGCACGCTCACGGCTCTTGCCCCGGGGAAGGTGGATGAGGGGGACCTCTCTCTTGCAGAGAGAAGTGTCGGCCCCTGAGCAGCGCTGACCCACCGGCGGTGATCTGCGGCGCAGCACCCACCCATCAGAGGCGTTGGCAACCTGTTGAGCGACCCGTTGCGCACCAGGCTGAAGCTGGCGTCATGCGGGTGAGAGAAGCGGCGAACGCCATGGTGGTGGTGAGCACCACCACCATCCGGAGCCCGGCAGCTTGATCGATCTGAAGGTGACGGCCGTCACCTTCGCCCTCGGTCCGCCTGACGCCACGCTACCGAGCGCCCGCGTTCCGGGGGTTCAGGAACGGGCACTGACCCGATTACTGACACGCCGCCCGCCGGACAACCTCAGCCTCCCCATCCACGGCTATCGCATGGAAAACGGTGCAGACGGCTGCCGGTGCAACCCTCTGGCCGCTCCGCAACGGCGTCCGGCGGCGCGGCGGGGAAATCGCGCCGCCGGCCCACTGCACGAAGGCTTGCCGGGCGGGGTCAGGAGACGAGGCGGCAGGAGCGCCAGCGGTGGCCGGTGCGGCTGATCAGTGGAGGGCGAGCTGGGCGATGCCGACGGAGGCGCGGACGCGGTCCAGGCGGGTGCGGCTCACCGGTGGGCGCCGGGGCGGGTGGTTAGCCAGGTGGTGACGGCGGCGGCGCCGATGCCGATGCGCGGTGGAGGGCCTGGTCTGTTGACTGCACCAATTTGGTGATCGGCTGGTGCTCTGCCTGGTGGGTGCAGAGGATCTCTGCATGTCCTCGTTTCATGGGCGGTCCCAGGTCCACCGCTCGCAGCAGCTTCCCCCCGTGGACCTGGGCATTCCCTCTATCCCGCCTCAACGACATGACATCCCTGGGATAGTCGACGAATGGATCGAACGCCCCAGCACAGCGACGGGATGCTCCTGTCTCAGGAGGAGTACGAGGCAGTGCATGCCGCGGTATCTGCTGGTGCTGGCCGCTGGGCTGGCGGACAGCCATGCACGCTCAACTCATTGCTCACGCGGTGGAGTGATGTTGTGGCAGAGCTGGAAGAGGGCTATTCAAAGTGCGCGCCAGAGCTCGACAACGACATCTGGTGTCGGAGTGCGCTGGCGCGCGTCTGGCCCCTGTTGCCCCCGCGCGTCCAGTTCATCCAGCAATCAGCACTGCATGAACTCGACGGGCGGTTCCGCGCGGCAACGATCCAGTGGCCCGGCCGGGGGGAGGAAGAGAGCCAGTGGTGGAAGTGGCGCATCCCTCGACTGCTTGAGGGTGAAGCCGGAGAAAGCCGCGAACGGGGTTGGCCCTCCGGCTGGGACATGATGCCGTTCCCCAAGCCGGATGGCGTGCAAGTGATCATCTGATAAGCGAACCGGGCCTCCAGGGTCCGCGACAGGGCAAGGCCCTGCCGCAGCAGATGCAGTCCGCGCTCGGCGACGTCGCCCAGGCCCTGCTGCTGCCCGGCAGCGTCGGCTCCGCCGTCGGCCAGATCACCGGCGCCCTGACCAGCGCGCTGCGCGAACGCCGACAGACCGTACGCGCCCTAGCCGACTGCCCCCTGCTCGCGGACCTCCTGGACGCCGAGCCGGACATCGACGCCCTGTCCTACTACCCGTACCTGCTGGCCTGGGAGCTCGCCCGGCTCCCCGCCGACAAATCCGTCGTGCCGGTAGTCCTGTTCGACACGTTCGAGGACACCGGCGACCGCAACGCGCCCCACCCTGACCGCCAAAATCGCCGCCCTCGCCCGCGACGCCGGCACACCGGGCCCGGACATCGAGGACCGCGCCGCCCTGCTGCGGACAGAGATCACCACCGCCGGAATCACCGCGGGCCGCGCTGCTCCTCGAACTCGCCCTCGTCCTGCACCACACCGTGCGCGGCGACGACACCGCTGCCCGGAACGGCATCGCCCGGCTGGAAGAACTCACCCGCAGCGGCGACTACACGTACTACACCGACATCGCCTGCTTCATCACGGGCCTCCCCGCCGCCGGCCCCTCGCCGACGCACTGGCTGGACGGACAGCAGGCCACCCGCCAACGGTGGCAGCCCCTGGTCACCGCCCACCGCGGACGGCACACCTGATCCGGAGGGGCCGCCGCTGTACCCGAACGCGCAGCTCACACCGAGCGCGCCAGCAATCCAGACGTCACATGGACAGTCAGCAAGGAGTCAGGACATGAATCAGGAACAGCAGATCAGGGCGGCAGCATTCGCCGCCGCAGCGGCGGCCGTCGGTCCCTACATCGCTGCCCGGGCCACCACAGCCGAGCAGGCGGTCGACACCGTCATCCTGGAACTGCCCGAACTCGCCCGGGAAATCGCCGTACAGATCCGGGACGGAATCCCCGGGCCGCAGGCACACGCCGACCGCAAGGAAAACGAGTGGTGCGGCACCTGCAACACAGACCGGACCCTTGGCAGTGGAGGAGTGCTGGGCATGCGGCTCACCTGCGAGGAATGCCCCACGGTGACGGTGTAAGGAAGGTGGGACCGACACCAGGTCTCGGAGGTCCTCGGAAGTCCGCCTCCCGCCCAGTCGGAGTTCCACCCGGGGGCCGGCGGGCCCACGCGCCGGTGACCTCAGCCAGGAAACGCCAGCCGCCAAGCCCCCCGGGCACCTCCACAGCCAGATCCGTCGCCCGGACTCGGGGAACATGCGGCAGGGCAGCCCTCGCATCGCCGGCTCTCCCACCGCACCGCTTCCACAAGGGCCGGGCCCGTCCGGGACGGCGGAGCGGCCTCGCAGCGAGCGGAGACGGCGAACCGGCAGAGACCCCTCCGGCAAGGCCCACAGGGTCAGCTGGAGGAGGTGTCCTTGCCGACGAGGCCCGAGAGCAGTTCGACCAGGGTGGTATTCACACTGCGCTGTTCGGTCAGGAACCCGTCGATCTTCCGTTCCAGCCCATCGAGGCGCTCGCCCAGGCCGTCGACCTTCTGGTCGAGATTGCCGACCTGGAGGCGGAGCGCGGTCAGGTCGCTCTTGACGATGCCGAACTCGCGGTCGGTCTTCTGCGCAGTCTCTTCGTAGCGGCGAGTCAGGGCGGACAGCTCGCTGTGGGCGATGGGGTCTTCAGGCACGGTCGGCTCTCCCAGGTGAGTGTCATAGCGGCGAGGCTGCGGCTTCCGATTGTCGCAGGGGTGGGGGCGAGGTTGAAAGCCGGTGGTCAGGAGGCATCGATGGGTGTGACGGCCGCCACCGACGCGTGGCCGACGGCCGCCAGAGACCGTATTGAGGTTCAGGACGCGCACCGGCTCGCCTTCCCATCGCTTCGGGGCAGTGGTGGCGACGATCGCCCCGTCCGGACGGTCTGGGGGCTGCGCGACGAACTGACTACGGGCGAAGCCCCGGGTTGGGAGCCGACCTGGTCGGCGTGAGTGCCTGGCTGGGGTGGCCTTCGTCAGGCGCCGGACGGGGTGGTGAGGGCGCCGTCGGGGTCGCGGATGATGAACGCGCTGTCCGGGGTACCGGCCGGTGTGGGAACCGGTGAGGATTCACCTCCGGCCGTGACGGCGGCTGCCGCGGCCTGTCCGCCGTCCCTCACCCGGAAGTGGGCGTTCCACCGGGGCTGAACTCTTGGGTCCGGGGCGGTTTCGTCGCCTCCGCCGCGCAGGGTGGCGACGGTGCGTCCCCCGGCCTGGACGATGATGTGGTCCTGGGCGTAGTCGACCGTGCAGCCGCCGGGAGGCTGGGCCCAGCCGAAGACCTCCGCGTAGAAGATGGCGGCGTCGAACGCGTCACGGGTCTGGAGGTCCAGCCTCACCGGGGCCCTGCCCCGTCCCACCGGCCAGGTCAGGGCCGGGCCTTCCCAGAATCCGAACACGGCCCCGTCCCGGTCCGCGGCGATCCCGGCACGGCCCTCACCCAGGACCAGAGGGCCGACGGCGAGCGTGGCGCCGCGCTCACTGATCCGGGCCGCCGTCTCGTCCGCGTCCCCGACGGCGAAGTACGGGGTCCAGACGGCCAGATGGCCACCGCCCGGGCAGCATCCGATCCCGGCAACCGGTTCACCATGGGCCAGAGCCACCGAGAAGTCGCTGCCGAGCGGGCTGGGCCTGAACGTCCAGCCCATGACACCGGAGTAGAAGGACTGTGCCGCGCGCAGGTCCCGTGCCATCAGGCTCACCCAGCAGGGCGCACCGGCCACCGGCACGGTTCCTTCGAGGGCTGGCATTCGGTGCTCCTGCGGGTGCGTGATGGACGGCGGGCCATGTCGGGTTCAACGGGTGGTGGTGCGGAGCAGGTCGCGTACCCGGTCCACCAGACCGGCGCCCGGAGCGAGGAGTCTGCCGGTGGGCGGGGTGTTCGGGAGCGAGCGGTGGGGGCGGGTGGGGGCGGGTGGGGGCGGTTTCCCTGGCCCGGCGTACCAGCCGGCCGAGTTCGTCCAGCTTCTCGGGCGGGAGGGTGGCTGCGAGTTTCGGGAACAGTTCGTGCTCTTCCTCGCGCACGTGGGAGGCGACCTCGAACTTCAGCTTCGCGATCGTGTCGTTGAACCGCGGGTCATCGACGCTCAGGTCTTCGAGCTCCTTGAGCATGCGCTCGGCTCTGGCGTGATCGGCGAGTTCCTTGTCCGCCAGTGCCGCACCGTACGGTACATGCTCGCGGACCACGGGGTAGAGATGCAGTTCCTCGGCGACCGTGTGCCGTACCAGTTCCGCGGTCAGTCGGTCCGCGAGTTCCCGCCGCCGGGGGTGGTCGACCGGCTGCAACTCGATCTGCGAGAACAACGCCTCCAGCTCACGGTGATCGGCCGCGAGCTCCGCGATCGCATCGCCACCAGGTCCCATCGCGACACAGCACCTCTCCGCGCCACGCGCGCGGGAACCACGCCGTACTCACCTCCCCGGCCCATGTCCCGTGATGCGATCACCGCCGCCCCGCACAAGGATCGGACTACGGGCGGTGGCCCGGCCGCGCCCTGCCCCCCGGTCTCGACCGCGGGGACAGCCTCCTTTTCCCGACGCGCCGGTCCACTTCCCGGCCCATGCCCGCCAGGGGGGCCTGGAGGTACGGATGCCGAGGCCCTTGTGGACCGGAGCGGTGAGTTTTGGCCTGGTCAGCATCCCGATCAAGGTGGTCAGCGCGACCGAGGACCGCTCGGTTCATTTCCACCAGGTGCATCTGGAGGACATGGGCAGGGTTCGCACGCGCAAGGTGTGCTCGATCGAGGATGAGGTCGTGCCGCAGGAGGAGATCGGCAAGGGCTACGAGCTCACCCGGGACGAGGTCGTCCCGGTCACCGATGAAGAGCTCGACGAGATGCCGCTGCCCACCGCGAAGGCCATTGAGATCGTGGCGTTCGTCGACGCCGACAGCATCGACCCGATCCGCATCAGCGATTCATACTTCCTCGCGATCGACGGGAAGGTCGCAGCCCGGCCCTATACCTTGCTCCGCAAGGCGCTGGAGCGGTCCGACAAGGTCGCCGTCGCGAAGTTCGCGTGGCACAACCGCGAGCGCCTCGGGCTGCTCCGGGTGCGCGATGACGCGATCGTGCTGCACGCGATGCGGTGGCCCGACGAGGTCCGCAGTCCCGAGTCCCTCGCGCCCAAGGCCGTGGACCTGGACGATGACGAGATCGAGCGTGCCGTCCAGCTCACCGACACCATGGCCCTCGACGACATCACCGGCTTCCGGGACGAGTACCGCGACGCCCTGGAGGCGCTGATCGAGGCGAAGTCGGAGGGCAAGGAGCTCCCGGAGCCAGCCGAGGGCGAGGAACGGGAGTCCGGGAAGGTAGTGGACCTGATGGCTGCCCTGAACGCTTCCGTCAAGGCGGCCAGGGAGTCACGCGGCGAGAACGGCCAGGACGCCACCGTGCACACGATGCAGCCAAGCAAGAAGACCGCGTCGAAGAAGGCCGCCCCGGCCAGGACGACCACCGCGAAGAAGACCGCAGCCGGGAAAAAGCTCACGGCGAAGAAGACGACCACGAAGAAGACCGCGGCCGCGAGGAAGCGCAGCGCTTCCTGAGCGGGCGCGGAGCGGGATGGTCATGAGCTTGCCGCGGATCGCTCCGATGCTCGCCACGCCGGGCAGCCTGCCGCCCGCGGCCGTGGAGGACCGGTGGGCGTTCGAGGTGAAGCAGGACGGGCAGCGGGCCATGGTCTACCTGCCGGGCGACGGGACGGTGACACTGCGGTCCCGCTCCGGGGCGGACATCACCAGCGCCTACCCGGAGCTCGCGGTACTCGGGGCCGTGCTCGGACGGCCCGCGGTCCTGGACGGCGAGATCGTCGCGCTCGACAGCCAGGGTCGCAGCGACTTCGAGCGACTGCAGTCCCGCATGGGACTGACCGGGTCACCGGCGAAGGCCGCCCGCACGGCCCAGGTCGTACCCGCCCACTTGATTCTGTTCGACGCCGTGCACCTGGACGGCCACAGCCTGATCGGGCTGCCGTACACCGAGCGCCGCACACGCCTGGAGGACCTGGGACTGGACGGGAAGCACTGGTCGACACCGGCAGCGGTCGTCGGGCACGGCGAGCAGGCGCTGGAGATGACCCGGGCCGCGGGCCTGGAGGGGGTGCTCGCGAAGCGGCTTGCCTCTGTGTACGAGCCCGGGGGCCGGTCCCGTGCGTGGATCAAGATCCGGCACGTCCGGACCGTCGATGTGGTCGTGGGCGGGTGGGTGCCCGGCCGCGGCCGGCTCACCGGCCTGCCCGGCGCCCTGCTGGTGGGCGAGGTGCATGAAGGCGGCCTGCGGTATGTGGGCAGCGTCGGCACCGGATGGAGCGACACCGAACGCACCACGCTCGCCGAACTGCTCCAGGTTGCCGCGATCGACGAGTGCCCCTTCGAGACGGCGCCGGGCGTGACCGGCGCGCGGTGGGTACTGCCGCGCCTGGTCGGCGAGGTCCGCTACACGGGCAGCACCCGGGCGGGACTGCTGCGGCACCCCTCCTGGCACCGGCTGCGGCCCGACCTCGCCCCGGACGACATCACCTGACCCGGGCGCTTCCTACTGCGGCGCCTGCAGTCCCGTCTGCGGATTACAGATCTGGCAAGGCTTGTCCGGCTCGGCGAGCGACCATCGATCCCCGGTGGCCGTCACCGTCCAGGTGCCGTCGGCTGGGCCGTTGATCCGCATCTGGATCTGCGTGCCGACCGGCGCGGTGACCTCGCGCAGGGTGTGGGGCAGGGCTCGCATGAAGGTGTCCAGGACCACGGACAGGAACCGCGGACCGGGGTCGGTGTCCTGGCCGGTGGCGTGGCGGATCTGCTGGCGGGTGGGTGCAACAGTCGCGGCCGCAGACCAGTGGAGTGAGACACCCGACCCGGGCCGGAACCGGTGCTGCTGCATCCCCGCCCGGCAGGTCACAATCTCATCGGATGTCACGGTTACTCCCCCGCCTCGGTCGACATCCCGCTGGGTCCCCAGGCCCGCACCTGGCGGAACCCTGGGGCCTATCCCTCCCACCGCACACCAACAACCAGTGCGCGCAGCCGTTCAACCGGTGCGTGCAGGGTCGGATGCGAGAAGGGACCGTGTCGAACTTTGGATCACGGCGGGAGCGGAGGCGAGGTTTGTCGGCAGCCCACTGTCGCGCTCACGCGGCAACGGAAAATGAACGGGCTGGCCCCCACCCTGGCGAAACACGCCGATCCTTGCGGGACACCCTTCTCTGCGTGCGGTGGTTGCTGCCCCGGGCGGTCAGTCGGTGGACAGCGCTTCGAGGAGGTCGCCCACGGCCGGATCGGGCAGTGCCCTGGCGACATCGGCCTGGGCGACCATTCCGACCAGCACGTGGCCGTCGATGACCGGCAGTCGGCGCACCTTGTGTTCGCTCATCGTGCGGAGAATCTCCGACGCGTCGTCGTCCGCGCCGATCGTGACGGCTTCGCCCTGCGCCAGATCGCCGGCCTTGATCTCGGCGGGGTCCTTGTCCGCCGCAAGAACCTTGACCACGATGTCGCGGTCGGTGAGTACGCCCTTGAGACGTTCGTCCGCTCCGCAGATAGGCAGAGCACCCACGCCCAGTTCGGCCATCTTGTGAGCGGCGAGGAGAGCGGATTCGTTCGCGCCGATGCACTCGGCGTCCGGGGTCATGATGTCTCGCGCGGTGGTCATCACACACGCTTCCTTTCCGATGGATTTCGGTCCGGGCTTCAGTGACCGGTCTTTCCGCGGCCCGCAGATCGCAACGCGGGGTGCTGCCCCGGGTGGCGTGCGGGGCGGTGTGGGCGTAGGGGTGGAGTGCATGCGGCGGCCCCGGTAAGGACAGCGCGCCGGGCGCGGAACCGTGCGCGCAGGGTCGGCTACGAGACAAAGAGCAGTGTGATGCCGGCAGGTTCGAGTCGTAAGCGGGAGCGGCAGTACGAGCACATCAAGGAGAGTGCCCAGAAGCGCGGTGCCTCCGAGGGGCGCGCGAAGGAACTTGCCGCGCGCACGGTCAACAAGGAGCGGGCCCGCTCAGGAGAGGCAAAAACGGCGAGCAGGACCTCCCTGCGCGATCCGAAATCCGCCTCACAGCGTGGCGGTGAGCGGTCCCACCGCGGAGCGCAGGGGCCCACGAAGGACCAGCTCTACGAAGAGGCGAAGAAGAAGAACGTCGAGGGCCGTTCAACGATGAACAAACAGGAGCTGCGCGAGGCGCTCGGCCGCTGACGGCCCATCGTGCGGGAAGACGAATCCCGATGCGCGGGATCCTTACGCGTACCTGCTCGACAATGTCCCGCGGTCGGTCCGGGACCGCTCTGATCGTCCGTCAGCGGTGTCATTCACCTCGGCCGGTGATGAAGTCTCGGGCGCGAACGACCAGCCCCAGCCCAGGGGAAAGGATCTTGGCGCCACTTGTAGAACCAGGACTCCGAGATCCCCAGCACGCGGCAGGCCAGACGGTGCGGGACGTGGTGTTCGGTCCTCTGGTTACCGATGAACGCGGCCACCTCGGCCGGTGCCTGTTCGGTCACTTCACCCAGAGGACCATGCATCGCTTGAGGACATCACGCTCCATCTCCAGCTCGCGTATCCGCTTGTTCTTCTCGCTCATCTCCCGCCGCAGCCGCTCCAGTTCGCCCCGCTCGCTCTCCCGCATCCGCCCGCCGGCGGCCTCCTGCGCGGGCCGATCGGAGGATGCCGACCCGTTTCGGCGCCAGCGCGAGACCCAGCTGTGCAGCGTGCCCGCGTGGACTCCGAGCTCGTCGGCGACCTGCGGGATCGGCTTCCCCGTCTCGATCACGATGCGTACAGCACCCTCACGGAACTCGGCGTCGTACGCCCGTTTCTTGGACCCCATGACCCTCAACTTCCCCTGAAATCACGGACTCCACGCTACGAGGGGAAGGTCACACTCTCCCAGGTCGAGCTCGCCACCGCCGAGTGGATCGACTGGTACTGCCACCGCCGACTCCACGGTGAGATAGGCCACGTCCCGCCCGTCGAGTACGAGGCCAATCACTACATGGAATCCACGAAACCCCAGGTCACAACCAGAATCTGAGATCTCTACCGAACCCGGGGCGGTTCACTGTGGGCGGGCGGGGTGTTCGGGAGCGGGGGATGGGGGCGGGTGGGGGCGGTTTCCCTGGCCCGGCGTACCAGCCGGCCGAGTTCGTCCAGCTTCTCGGGCGGGAGGGTGGCTGCGAGTTTCGGGAACAGTTCGTGTTCTTCCTCGCGCACGTGGGAGGCGATCTCGAACTTCAGCTTCGCGATCGTGTCGTTGAACTGCGGGTCATCGACGCTCAGGTCTTCGAGGTCCTTGAGCATGCGCTCGGCTCTGGCGTGGTCGGCGAGTTCCTTGTCCGCCAGTGCCGCACCGTGCGGTACATGCTCGCGGACCACGGGGTAGAGGTGCAGTTCCTCGGCGACCGTGTGCCGCACCAGTTCTGCGGTCAGCCGGTCCGCGAGTTCCCGCCGCCGGGGGTGGTCGACGGGCTGCAACTCGATCTGCGAGAACAACGCCTCCAGCTCACGGTGATCGGCCGCGAGCTCCGCGATCACATCGCCACCAGGTCCCATCGCGACACAGCACCTCTCCTCGGGTTCATCACCCCTCGGGGAGGTGGCAGCACACAGACAACACACCCCGGACGCAAAACCCGCGCCACGCGCGCGGGAACCACGCCGTACTCACCTCCCCGGCCCACGTCTCCGTGATGAAACCGCTGGAAAACCGCCCTCAACGAGTTCGACGTCCTCTTCGACGGTCGCCTTACCGCCACACGAGCGTAGACCGAACAGCCCACCGAAGAACCCGTAGGCCAAACACCTGATTCCTGATAGACCCTCAGAGCCTGTCGGGTGGCCGGTTGATTACGCTGCGATGAGGTCCTCGATGGTCTTGGTTCGGGCGGTCTTGCGGTGGGATTCATGGCTCCACCGTGATGGCTGCCCGGCGAGCCGGACGAGCATCAGGCGGATCATCGCCACCTTGATCATGGCCTCGGAGGTCGCGGTAAGCCGTTCGTAGTCGCGGGCCAGCCGACGGTTTCGGACCAGCCAGCCGAAACTTCGCTCCACCACCCAGCGGCGGGACAGGACCTTGAAGCCCTTGACGTCGTCGGTCCGCTTCACGATCTCCACAACGATGTCCAACGTGTCGCGGGCCCATGAAAGCAGCGTGGAATCAACGGAGTTGGCGTATCCGCCGTCGACCCACACCAGACTGACCGTGCGGAATCCCTTCGCGAGACGGGCCAGGACGATGCGGCCTTTGGCCCGGTCCTGCACGGACGCGGAGGTGACGGCAACGACCAGCAGCAGGCCCATCGTGTCCACGATCACGTGTCTCTTCCGCCCTGTCGTTCGCTTGCCCGCATCGAACCCACGCGCCTCGCCGCCCTCGCTGGTCTTGATCGACTGGGCGTCGATCACGGCGGCCGACGGCTCGGGATCGCGTCCGGCCCCGACCCGGACCTGGCGGCGGAGCCCGTCGTGGACGCGGTCCCAGGTGCCGTCCCGCCGCCACTTGGTGAACCAGCGGTGGGCCGCGTCCCAGGGCATCAGATCGCGCGGAAGCATCCGCCACTGGCAGCCCGACCGCAGCACGTAAAAGAGCGAGTCGAGCACCAACCGGTCCCCGTACTTGCGCACGCCGCCGCCTCTTCGCAGGTCACGCACGGGAAGAAGCAGCTGGATGATCTCCCACATCTCATCGGTCAGGCTGGACGGACAGCATGGGCCGCTGACGGCCTCGGAGTTTTCGCACTGGCACACACCACGTGATCATTCCGGGGCCGTCGCCATGCCCGGAGGGCAGATCGCGACCGTCACGCTTCACGCATAATCGGCCACCCGACAGGCTCTCAGCCGCAGGACCGCGTGGGTGGTGTGGTCAGCCGAGGAAGGACAGCCGGACTTGGCGTTCGGGGCTTTCCCGGTTGGAGTTCACCAGTACAACGGACTGCGAGGCCCCCAGCTCCAGCTCACCATTGACTACGGGCAGCGTGGCGTGTGGTGGTACCAGTGCCGGGAGCACGTGGTCACTGCCGTGGCCTGGACGACCGTGGCGGGCTCGCCAACGGTCGTCCGCGGGAAGAATTTCACGGAGGGCTGCCAACAGGTCATCGTCACTGCCCGCGCCGGTCTCGATGATGGCCAGGCCGGATGTCTCGTGGGGGGTGAAAACGTTCAGCAGTCCGTTTCGCCCATGAGCGACCTCCCGGAGGAACGCGGAGCATGCGTTCGTCAGGTCGTGCATAGTCTCAGTGGCGCCGGTTGCAATGTTGATGGTGCGGGTGGTGAAGGTGCCGGTCATGCTTCACCGGTACCCATCGCGGAGCAAAAGCACTAAGGGCCGGATGGGTTGTTCCTCCGGGACTCCGCCGGTAGGGGCACGTGCTCCCGTACCTGGACAGGCCCATCGCACCGTCTCATCCGAATACCGCAAGCCAGCCCTGGACTGCGGCTTCCTCCCGCCGCTGCGCGCTGAGAAACCCGTCGGTACGCGGTGAGGGTCCGACCGGCGCATGCCGGTCGGACCCTCACCGCTGTTCTGGTGGCGGCTCGCGCCTGCCCGTCGGTCAGACGGCCGCAGGGGCGCCGAGCATCACGGAAGCCTGTTGGAACGGGCTGAGGGCGCCCGTGGGCGCGGCGGTGTGGGGAAGGCCGCGGCAGGTGAAGCCGAGCTGGGTCATGGCCCGGAGGACTTCGCCGGCGCTGAAATCGCGGCGGTCCTGGCGTGTGATGACCTGGCCGACCTGCTTGACGGGGTAGGTGCGGCGGCCGATGATCACGGACTCGCCGATGACCTGCTCGGGCCTGATGCCCTTCATCGATTCCAGGACGCCGCTCTTGGTGAGGTCGAACGGGAAGCGGGCGATGACACAGCGCATGATGCCTCACAGGAGAAGAACGAAGGGGGATGGTCCTGCCGCGGTGAGGCGGTTCAGCCGGTAAGGGCGAGGATGCCCAGAGCGCTGCCTTGTTCGTCGACGACAGGCAGGGCATCGAGCCGGCGGCAGCGCATCGCGTGCTCGGCCTCGGCCATCGAGGTCACGGGCGAGGTGAACGGCCCGCGGTCGCCGAGGATGTCGCGCAGCTGAACCCGGTCCGTGTACGCGGGGCTGTCGCGGACTGCGGCGAGCTGGGCCTGGGTGACCAGTTGGGTGCACAGGCCGTCGTTGTCACAGACGAGCAGGTGCCCGGTGCGGGCGCTGGCCATGACGGACAGGGCCACCTCGACATTCATGTCGTCACAGACCTGCGGTGCGCCTGTGCCCATGGCGTCGACCGCCGTCCTGTGCACGGGGGTGGCACTCGCCGAGCGGGGCTGCATCTGAACCAGCGTCAAAACGTGCCTCCTGCAGAGATGGGTCAGTTTCCTGATCACGAAGGTTCTAGGCCGCCGCATCGAAGGTGGACTGCCGCATGGTCCCGCGCCGGGCAGCCGAAGCGGGGCTGCGTCGGCCGGGTGAGGCCGCGCCGCGCTTGCGCCGCTCGGGTACCGGCGCGGTGATCGTCACGGGAATGCCGGAGGGGGTCCGGGCGCCGGTGATCCGGCTGAGTGCCTCTTCGCCGGAGCGGACCTGGGTGGTCTGGGGCACGATGCCGGCGGCCGTCATGAGGCGGGTCATGTCGCGGCGCTGGTTGTTGGTGACCAGGGTGACGACACTGCCGGACTCGCCGGCCCGCGCGGTACGGCCGCCGCGGTGGAGGTAGTCCTTGTGGTCGGTCGGCGGGTCCACGTTCACGACGAGGCCGAGGTGGTCGACGTGAATGCCGCGCGCCGCGACGTTCGTCGCCACGAGGACCGTGACGTGCCCGGTCTTGAACTGGGCCAGGGTCCGGGTGCGCTGCGGCTGCGACTTCCCGCCATGCAGGGCGGCAGCCCGGACACCGCTGTTCAGCAGGTCCTGCGTCAGCCGGTCGACGGCGTGCTTGGTGTCCAGGAACATGATCACCCGGCCCTCGCGCGCCGCGGTCTCCGTCGTCGTCCGGTGCTTGTCGGCGCCGTGGACGTACAGCACGTGATGCTCCATCGTGGTGACCGCACCCGCGGACGGGTCGACGGAGTGGACGACCGGGTCGGTGAGGTAACGGCGGACCAGGAGGTCGACGTTGCGGTCGAGGGTGGCGGAGAACAGCATCCGCTGCCCCTCGGGGCGGACCTGGTCCAGGAGCGCGGTGACCTGGGGCATGAAGCCCATGTCGGCCATCTGATCGGCCTCGTCCAGGACGGTGATCGCGACCTGGTTCAGCCGGCAGTCACCGCGGTCTTCCCAGCCGGCCGGTCGGCGCGAGCGGAACAAGCAGCTCAAACTCGACCGCATCACCGCCGCAGCCCACGAGCTGTTCGCCGAACGCAGCATCGACAAGGTCACCACCCAGCAGATCGCCGACAAGGCCGACATCGGCACCGGCACGCTCTTCCTCTACGCCAAGACCAAGGGCGAACTCCTCCTGCTCGTCCAGAACTCCCTCTACGCCGAAGCCCTCGAACGAGGCCGGGCGGATGCCGAGAACACCCCGGACGCACTGGAAGCGGTGATGGCGATTGTCCGGCCGGTCGTCGAATGCAACCGGACCCAGGTCGACAACGGGCGCGTCTACCTGCGCGAGATGGTCTTCGGCGACCCCGCCGAGCCCCGCCACCGCGAGGCCCTCGCCATCACCGGGCAAACCGAGGAGGCCGTGGCCGCCGTGCTGTGCCGGGACGCGCGGGTCGGCGAGGCAGATGCGGCGGCGATGGCGCGCATCGTGTCCGCCGTGATGTTCCTCGCGATGGCGGCAAGTGTGAACGTCGCCGCGAGCGTCGACGAGATCATGCGCGACATCCGGGGGCAGATCGCAGTCCTGTTGTCGCGTTGATGTTGGCTGCGCAATTCTCCACCTCTCGGGCATGCGACCCGGGGAACTGACCGATGCCTGGCGCACCGGTGAAGCCGATGCGCCAGGCGCCGGCGCCCCTCTCCCGCCGACCTCCGCCGGGCCACGGGCGCTCCGCCGCCCACGAGTGCGACCAACGTGCACCCACACCGCGCCCCTGGTCAGCCGGTTTCCGTCAAGGCTGCGTGGGCCGCGGCGAGGATCTCCTCGGAGAGCGAGGAGCCCTTGGTGGCCCGGGACAGGACCAGCGCACCGAACAGGGTGCAGAGGCGGACGATGCCGTCCTGGTCGTCACTGGCGAGGAAGGCGGCGAAGTCGGCCACCCCCTCGGTGTAGACGCGACGGGCCTCGCGCCCTCCGCCCTCGCGCGCAATGTCGGTGGCGAGCGCGGCGACCGGGCAGCCGTCCGCCGGGTCGTCGCGGTGTTGGACGGAGAGGTAGGTGTCGATCAGCGCCTGCTGGGCGGCGTCGCGCTGCCCGTCGTACCGCTCGAGCCCGGCGGTGTGGCGCCGGGCGAGCTCGATGAAGGCGTGGGCGGTGGCCTCGTCGACGAGCGCCTCCTTGGAGGCGAACTGCTTGTAGAAGGCGCCGTGGGTCAGACCGGCCGCCTTCATCAGGTCGGCGACGCTGACGTGTGTGCCCTGTTCCCGGAACAGGGCGGAGGCGGTGTCCACCACCCGCCTGCGATTTTCCTCCGCCTGTGCCTGCGATACGCGGCCCATGGCCACCTCCCATTTGGATGTCGACTGGCATCTATCATAGGCCCGTGTTTAGATTGGATGCATAATCTAATTTGTTGCGGGCGTCCGACGGCGCCCGCCAGGACCAGGAGCGAGCATGGAACTGAAGAACGCGGTCGCGGTCGTCACCGGCGCCAACCGGGGGCTCGGGCGGCACCTGGCCGCCCAGCTCGTCGAGCGTGGCGCGAAGGTGTACGGCGCGGCTCGACGCCCCGAGACGGTCGACGTGCCGGGCGTCATCCCGCTGCGGCTGGACGTCACGGACGAGGCGTCGATACGAGAGGCTGCCCACGTGGCGTCCGACGCGACACTGCTGATCAACAACGCGGGCATCTCCACCGGCGCGACGCTGATCGGAGGCGACGTGGCTGAGGTGCGCCGGGAGATGGAGACCAACTTCTTCGGCCCGCTCGCCGCGACCCGATCCTTCGCCCCCGTCATTGAGAGCAATGGCGGCGGCGCCGTACTCAACGTCCTGTCCGCCCTGTCCTGGTTCCACCCGGCTGGCCTCGGCTCCTACGCGGCCTCTAAGGCCGCCGCCTGGGCGCTGAGCGACGCGACCCGTGAGGAGCTGGCGCCGCGCGGGATCACCGTCTCGGCGCTGCACGTCGGCTACATGGACACCGACATGGCCGCCGCTGTGCCCGCCGATCAGAAGGTCGCCGCCGCCGACGTCGCGGCCCAGGCCCTGTCCGGCATCGAGACCGGCCTGCCCGAGATCCTCGCCGACGAGACCAGCCGCTACGTCAAGCAGAGCCTGTCCGCGGCACCCCAGCCGAACGCGGGCTGACGCTCACCCCTCCACCCCGGCGCGACCGCCTTCCCACCCCTCATGCAAGGACAACTCATGCGTTACACGACCTTCGGCCACCGGACCGGACTGCGCGTCTCCGAGTACGCGCTCGGCACCGCGAACTTCGGCACCGGCTGGGGCGCCGGAGCCGAGCCGGACGAGGCACGCCGGATCTTCGACCGGTTCGCCGAGGCCGGCGGCACCTTCCTCGACAGCGCGGACGGCTACCAGTTCGGCGAGTCGGAGGAACTGACCGGAAAGCTGATCTCCGCCGACCGCGAGCACTTCGTCCTGGCCACCAAATTCGCCCTCGGTGCCGCCCCGCAGCCGGACATCTCCAAGACGGGCAACAGCCGCAAGAACATGGTCGCCTCGGTGGAGGCCAGCCTGAAGCGCCTGGGCACCGACTACATCGACCTGCTGTGGGTGCACTTCCCCGACGAGCTCACGCCGATGGAGGAGATCCTGCGCGGACTCGACGACCTGGTGAGCTCCGGCAAGATCCACCATGCCGCGCTGTCCAACTTCCCCGCCTGGCGCGTCTCGCGTGCGGTGACCCTCGCGGACCTGAAGAACTGGGCCCCGATCGTGGGCATCCAGCACGAGTACAGCCTCGTCGAGCGCACCGCCGACCGCGAGCTCCTGCCCATGGCCGAGAGCCTCGGGCTCGGCGCCGCCCTGTGGTCCCCGCTCGGCGGCGGACTGCTCACCGGCAAGTACCGCAGCTCCGCCGAGGGGCGCCTGAGCGATCTGGGCATGGTCATCCACACCGAGAGCACCGGCCAGAAGACCGCCGTCGTCGACACCGTCCTGGCCATCGCCGAGGAGACCGGCGCGACGCCCGCCCAGGTGGCGGTGGCCTGGGTGCGCGAGCGCGCCGCCCGCTCCGTGGCCACGCTCGTCCCGATCATCGGCCCGCGCAACCTCCCCCAGCTCGACAGTTACCTCGGCGCCCTCGACGTCCAGCTGACCGACGAGCAGCACACCCGCCTGACCGAGGTCAGCGCGGTGCCGCTCGGCGTGCCCCACGAGGGGATCTCCGCCTCCCTGGACCGCCTCCAGGGAGGCGCCGCCGACCGGATCATCGCCCCGGTCGTGCCGGTGGCCTGATGGGTGAACGCGACTGAGGACGTGGTGCGCCCGCGCCGCAGCCAGAAGAACAACACAAACTATCTCGTACTGGGAGAAGCCCGGGGCGAGCGGAGACCCCGACCTTTCACGGACGGGAAACGGAACGGAGACGACGATGAAGGCTTTCATGGTCGAGAAGTACGGCGGCCAAGCCGGGATGCGCGCCGCCGAGGTACCCGACCCCCAGGTGGGTGCCGACGACGTCCTGGTCAAGATCCACGCGGCGGGTGTCAACCCGCTGGACCTCAGGATCCGCAACGGGGACTTCAAGGCGTTCATGCCTTACCGTCTCCCGCTCGTTCTGGGTAACGACCTCGCCGGGACGGTCGTCCGGGTCGGCCCGTCCGTCACCCGGTTCGCGGTGGGCGACGAGGTCTACGCCCGGCCCGACAAGGACCGCATCGGCACCTTCGCCGAACTCATCGCCGTCCACCAGGACGACCTGGCATCCAAACCCGCCACTCTCACCATGACCGAGGCTGCCTCCCTTCCTCTGGTCGCCCTGACCGCATGGCAGGCACTGGTCGAGCGGGCACATGTGCAGCCGGGTCAGAAGGTCCTCATCCACGCGGGCGCCGGCGGCCTCGGCTCCATCGCCGTCCAGCTGGCCAAGGCGCTGGGCGCCCACGTGGCCACCACCGTGAGCACCGCCAAGGTCGACCTGGTCAAGGACCTCGGCGCGGACATCGCCGTCGACTACCGCACGCAGGACTTCGAAGAGGTCCTCGACGGCTACGACGTCGTCCTCGACAGCCTCGGCGGCGAGAACCTCGCCAAATCCCTGCGCGTGCTCAAGCCCGGCGGCATGGCCATCAGCGTCGCGGGCCCGCCCGACCCGGCCTTCGCCCGCGAACTCGGCGCGAACCCGATCCTCCGCCTGGCCATGACCGCCCTCAGCTTCAAGACCCGGCGCAGCGCCAAGCGCCACGGCGTGACGTACTCGTTCCTGTTCATGAAGGCCAGTGGAGACCAACTGCGCGAACTCACCCCCCTCATCGACGCCGGGAAGATCCGCCCCGTCGTCGACCGCGTCTTCCCGTTCGAAGAAACCCTCCAGGCGATGGAGTACGTCGAAAAGGGACGGGCAAAGGCCGGCAAAGTCGTCGTCACGATGACGTGAGGGCGGGAACGAGTCCCAGGGCACCAGTCACCTCGGACAACGAGAAGATCCTGCACCCCACTCCCCACACACCACCCCAGGACCCAGCCATGAGCGCACCGTCCAGTCCCTCCACCCCCGCCACGACGTCGTACAAGAACACGCCGAACCGCTCCGTGTCCGTGCGTGGCGTGACCTTCGCCTACCGGCAGCTCGGCCCGGACGACGGCATACCACTGATCCTCCTCAACCACCTGTCCGCAGTCCTGGACAATTGGGATCCACGCGTCGTCGACGGACTCGCCGCCCGACGCACGGTGATCACCTTCGACAACCGCGGCGTCGGCGCATCCAGCGGCTCCACACCCGACACCATCGAGGCGATGGCCCGCGACACCGTGCTGTTCATCCGGGCCCTCGGGTACGACCAGGTCGACCTGCTCGGCCTGTCGATGGGCGGCTTCATCGCCCAGGTCATCGCGGCAGAGGAACCCGATCTCGTACGCAAGCTCATCCTCGCGGGCACGGGCCCCGCCGGAGGCCCCGGCATCGACAAGGTCACCGTCCTCACTATCAAGGACACCCTCAAGGCCGTCCTGACCCGCAAGGACCCGAAGCAGTACCTCTTCTTCACCGACACCGCGGGCGGCCGCCGGGCGGCCCACGCCTTCCTGGACCGGCTGAAGGAGCGCACAGACGACCGCGACAAGGCCATCTCGCTCTCATCATTCCGTGCCCAACTGAAGGCCATCCACCACTGGGGTCTCCAGGCACCGGCCGACCTGTCGCGCATCCACCAACCGGTCCTGGTGGCCAACGGCGAGAGCGATCGAATGGTCCCGAGCGTCAATACACTCGACCTGGCGGACCGGCTGCCCCAGGGCGAACTCGAACCCCTCTACCGCGACGCCGGACACGGCGGGATCTTCCAGCACCACGACAGATTCGTCCCGCGAGCACTTGAATTTCTCGAACCGTAGCCAGACCTCAGACAGGTCCAGGGCCCCTGCCCCGCATCCGGCGAGACCGGCACCAGCAGATCCGTCCACGTGGCGCTGTCAAGTTGTTGAGTATGTCGGTGCCTGACGGCGCGTTGGGGCATGGTGGGCTTGCGGCCTGTGGTCAGGCCGTGGTGGGCCGGCTGGCAGCTTGGGTGATCTGGTCCCAGATCGCGAAGCGGACGGTCATCTCGGCTCGGTGGTCGGAGGCTGTTATCAGGTGGCGGTGAGGGCGGAAGTGGGGCGAGATGCCGCTGAACGCGGACAGGTACCGCTGGGCCCCGCCTACGGAACGGAATCCCTTATCGCGCGTTCACGCTGCCGCGTGGGCTGGTGGGAGTTCTCCGCCCGGTTGTTCAGGCCCTTGTGGGAGCGGTGTTCCACCGAGGGCATGACCTCGCGGTGCGCCGCGCTGTAGGAGCGGAGCTTGTCGGTGACGACCACCCTCGGCACCGTACGGATCTTCTTTATCAGGCGGCGGAAGAAGCGCCTTGCCGCAGCCTTGTCCCGCCGATTTTGGACGAGGATGTCGAGGATGTTGCCAATCTGGTCAACGGCCCGCCACAGATACTTCAGCTCGCCGTTGACCTTGATGAAGACCTCGTCCAGGTGCCACTTGTCCCCGGGCCGTGGCCGACGGCGGCGCAGTCCGTCGGCATAAGCCTGTCCGAACTTCAGACACCAGCGGCGGACCGTCTCGTAGGAGACGCTGATGCCGCGCTGCAGCACCAGCTCCTCCACCTCGCGGAATGACAACGGGAAGCGGAAGTACAGCCACACGCAGTGGGAGATCACCTCGACCGGGTACCGGTGCCCCTTGTACGACGGCGGCGTACTGCCCACGGACAACTCCCTCCACCATGATCAACCCGAAGATCATCCCACCCGTCAGCCAACGTGACAGTGCCGCCGATGCGGTTCTGTCGGGGCCGGGGCCGGCGCGACTGCCCGGTGATGAAGCGGCGGCGTCCGGCGTCCTGAAGCCGCCGTCGCTGCTTGCGCAGTTCCTGCTTCTTCTCCGCCTTCGACTTCGGTGTCCGGGGCCGTTTCCAGATCGGCTCCCACAGCACAGGCTCATCAAGCACGGCATTCAGCTCCGGGGCGGCTTCGCGTGCGCGGGCGAGGATGTCATCGAAACTGAGTTCTTCCGGTGTGCTCACGCAACTCCTCCTGGGGTCCGGCGCTTGAACGCGCCGCGCATCACGTACACCACGGCGACGGTTTCGACGGCGGCCAGGGCGACGTCGACGGCTGGTTCGCGCCCGCGCCCACACTGCCGCGGCCGCCACCCGCGCCCGCTCCGCCAACCGGTCGATGACGTCGGCACCGTAGGCCCGGATCGCCGAGGCCCGCCATCGCTCACGCAGCTCGGTCAGCGACAACAGCACCGTGCGCTTCGGCGGGCGCGTCCGGTCGCCGACCTGGCAGTCCAGCGCGTAGGAGGCCCGCTCCCCCGGCGGGTGCCCCTGCTTCTCCTCGTAGTCGGCCACGAGGACAGACATCGCGTCGGCGATCTGCTGACGGCGGGTCGACTGCCAGCCGATGAGCCGCTGGTCGATGCCGGCAATCTCCATGACCGGCCGTCGGCCGGGCGTCGCCTCGCGCGGCTCCCACGCTGTAGGGCCCACGTCTTCGTGCGCACCGCTTCCTGCGGAAACGCCGGAATCCAGGCTCGATGCGCACTCGTTCCGTCGGCCGGGCGTGCGCAATCCTTTGGTGCCGCGGTTGCTCGTCGGAGACGCGGCCTCGGCATCGGCGCAGGTCGGGGTCCCAGCAGGTTTCGCCGAGAAGACAAACGAAGTAGCCCCTGACCTGCGCCTGCTTGGGGGGTGAGCGCTGGATTGCGGCCGCTGCAGGCGCGCGATGTCTGGCCGCGGGCCTCCCGGTGGTCCGCGACGCGCGGCTACACGGAGATCGCCCCGGGCTGCACGGTCATCGCCGACCCCTCCGGCCCTGCGTGGCCGCTTGAGCGTCAGGGCCTCGGTGTGAGGTTGTCGGAACGGCCAGCCTCGAGTCGTGACCACTGAGGGATGGGGCGTCCGTTGCTCCGCAGTCGGACGTGATCGGCGGGCGTGCCCTGAACGCGGGGCCAGCCGGAGGGCGAGTCTTCCCACAGCTCCTGACGTCCGTACACGGTGAGGTCCATGAGTGCATAGCTGTAGTCCATGGCCTCTACGCCGCGCAGGGTCGTCCAGTAGGTCTCGAAGATGCGGTCGCCGTCCCGTAGGTAGCACACGAGGTGCATCATGCCGACATGGCGTCCGACCAGGAGCACGTCCTGGGAGGGGACTGCCGAGTACCACGGCACGTCCCAGCCCATGAAGTCGCGGTAGCGGCGGCTTGCCTCGTAGGGGCCCTGACAGAAGACCGCGTAGGTGATGTCGCGCGAGTGAAGGTAGGACAGCTCCTCAACCTGGGTGGTGACCCACGTGCAGCCTTCGCACTGCTCGGCCGCGGGGTGGCCGTGGTGCCACATGAAGTAGTAGGCGATGAGCTGGCCGCGCCCTTCGAACGCTTCGAGCAGAGTGATCGGCCCGTCGGGCCCCGTCAGCTCGAGATCGGCGGCCACCTCGACCATGGGCAGGCGCCGTCGGGCCGCAGCGATCGCGTCACCTTCCCGGGTGTGCGCCTTCTCCCGCACCCGCAGCTTGTCCAGTTCTGCCTGGAAGGTGGCCCGGTCGGCCACCGCCGGCAACGCCGACGCGCGGTCGGCCGTCCTGTTCTCCTGATCAGTCATGACCTTGTCCTTTCGTCCCTTCGCCGGCCGGCGTCCGCTGCCAAGGCGAACATGATGTCGTCACTTGCTCTGCTCAGCCTGTTTCGCCAGGCATGGTCACCGACTCCGAGCGAGTCGTAGAGGGACTCCAGGATCACATCCTTATCGATCACCGGAAGGCTGAGGCGCCTGGCCAGACTCCGTGCCAGGGTGCTCTTCCCGCTGCCCGGTAGACCTGAGATGACCACGAACGCGACGCTACTCACAGGGGTCAGTATCTCGACGCCATCAAAGGCAGGCCAACTCGGCCGCTCAGTCTCACCCATGCACTGACGTCCATCCCTCCTGAACATTTCCGAGCCCATCGACCTCCAGCTGCTGCCCAAAGTGCCGGACAAACGCTGCTAGGGCATGTATCGAGTCGTGATCAATCTGAGGGATTCGCCCTCGCGGCGGGGCCTGGACCGGTAGATGTTCTTGCATGACGCGAGTGCAACTGACGGACAGGGATTGGGAGTTCATCGAGCCGTACCTGCCGATCGGCGAGTACGGCCCGTACCCCGAGCGGCTGCGGCAGCAGTTCGAGGGGGTGATCTGGCGGTTCAAGACGGGCGGGCAGTGGCGGGAGATGCCGCAGGAGTTCGGTGCCTGGTCGACCGTCCACAACCGCTTCCGGCAGTGGCGTGACGCCGGCGTCTTCGAGGCCCTGCTGGAGGGGCTGATCGCGGAGGCCGCGAAGCGGGGCGAGGTGGACCTGTCCCTGGTCAGCGTCGACTCCACCACCGCGCGGGCTCACCACGACGCCGCCGGGATGCATCTGGACCAGGACGTCGTCGCCGCGCTGGAGGAGGCCGCCACCAAGGAGGAGAAGGCCAGGTCAAAGGGGGCGGCCTCGAAGAACAAACCGGGCAGGACGCCGAAAACGATCCCGAGCGGGAAGAGCGACGACGCATCCGGCGTCGCCGAAAACTCCGACTGAAGGCCGCCCTCCTGGGACGCTCCAGAGGTGGGCAGACCAGCAAGGTCCACCTTGCCGCCGACCGCAAGTGCCGCCCGCCGGCGTTCGTTCTGACCGCGGGACAGGCCGCCGACAGCCCGCAGTTCATCCCCGTGCTGGGGAAGATACGAGTCCGCGGGCCCGTCGGCCGCCCTACCCGGCCGGACGCGGTCGCCGGGGACAAGGCCCACTCGTCCCGCGGTAACCGGGCCCACCTGCGGAAACGTCACATCAAGGCAGTCATCCCGGAGAAGAAGGACCAAGCCGCCAATCGGAAGAAGAAGGGCAGCAGGGGCGGCCGGCCCGCCAGTCACGACGCGGACCTCTACAAAGAACGGAACACCGTCGAACGCCTGATCAACAAGCTCAAGGCCTGGCGTGGCATCGCCACCCGATACGACAAGACCCCGGACAGCTACCTCGCCGGACTCCACCTGCGCGCCTCGATGATCTGGATCAAAGACCTCACCCCGACCATCCGGTGATCACGACTCGATACACGCCCTAGATCCAGACGGACGGCACCCTTCGCGATCAGCCGCTCGTGCCGGGCCACTTCCACGTTCTGGTCGTAAACCACCAGATGGGAAGCGTGCAGCACGACCCGCACGCGTTTGTCGGATGGGGACCGAGTAGCGGTTGGTGCGGACCGGGATCTGTCCGTAGCGATCGACTCGCGGGGTGAACAGCCGGCCCGTCTCGAATGGTTCCTCGGGCAACGGCATCAGCAGCGGCTGTTCGACTGCGAAGTACTCCGCGACCGTCTTGGGCCTGGACCCGATGTGGCGGGCGTCGTCCTGCCGGTCCCACTGTTCGACCATCTCGTTCAGCTCGGCGAGCGAGGCGACCTCGGGGACGGGGGTGAAGTGGTTGCGGCGGAAGTAGCCGATCATCCCTTCGACGCCGCCCTTCTCGTGGGCGCCTTCGATTCCGGGGCGGCAGTAGAAGCTCTCGATGTTGATCCCCCGTGGGTTCACGAATTCTGAAGGGTGCTCGGGGCGAATCCACGGGTGCTGACCGGAGCTTGGCCCATATGGGCACTGCGGTTCAGGGGGTGAGCGGTCCCTGTTCGGCGGCCGAGGTGGCGACGGCGGACGTGTAGCGAAGGCTGGTCCTGGTGCCGAGAGAGAAGACGTGCGCGAGGTGCAGGGGGTCGGCACCATTGGCCAGGGCTTCTTCGAGGATGCGGTCCTGCCGCAGCCGGTCGACGCCCACGGGCAGTTCCTTGACCAGCCGGTCCATCCAGAATGTGCCCACCGCCGCTGTGGTGGTGGCCGTGTTCCTGCTGATCAGCAGGTGCGGGTTGGTGCTGTTCGGCCAGCGGCGGTGACGGTGGGCGAGGTAGTCGATGATCGCCTCGGCGGTGTAGTCGTCCAGAGGGCGGTCCAGGCCCTCGGGGTCGAGACGGCGTCCGGGCAGGTCCACCTCTTCCAGCAGCATCGAGCGGATCCGGCGGGCGGGCAGCGCATGGATGCCGGCCAGGGCGACGACCACGCGAAGAGCCGGGTCCTGCCGGGCGGCCTGGGCGACGAACTCCACCTCGTCCGTGGTGAGCGATGTGGGGATCGTGGTCGCCGGCTTGCCGCCGTTGATACCGCGCATCGGGTTGGCGAAGACCAGCCGCTCGGCCTTGAGCGTGCGAAACAGCGACCGCAGGGCACTGGCGTCGTGGGCGCGATAGGGGCGGTGGGCAAGCCAGTTGGTGATGTCGTCCCGCGTGACCTGACGCAGCGTTGCGTACTTTGCAGCGTACTCGGTCAGGAACGGCAGGATGTTCCTCAGATAGGTACCGATCGTGGCCTGGGCTCGGGGGCCGCGGCGAGGAGTCCCGTGCCGAAGGATCTTGACCCAGGTGTCCAGCTCTGCCCGAATGTCCGGGGCGAGGAATGCGAGGTGTTCTGTGCACCAGGCGTCGAAGGCGTCTGGCCGGTCATCGAGGAAGATCTCCAGGTCTTCGAACACTTCCAGGACGTGGCTGGCTGGCACTGCGGTGTGGGTGAGCTGGGCGATGGTCGAGGCCCGGATCCGCTCCCCCGGCCGGTGGACCGCGCAGAGGATCCGGATGCCGCGTCCCACTGATCCGAGGGTGCGGGGCGGCCAGCCGCGCAGTTCCGCGATCCGGGCGGCCCGGGTGCTCAAGAACGCGGACAGCTGCGGGTCCAGAAGTGGTGCTTTGCTGCTGACGCCGCGCAGGTCGCGGGGTATCTCGAAGAGTGTGAGCTCGGTCCAGTGCGGCGGAACACGGTGCAGCCGCACCTCCGATGGCCCTGACGAGGCCGGTCGCGGTGGTGGTCCGCCGCGAGATCGCAGGGTGCCGATGATGAACAGCTGGTGTCCGGTGCGGGCGGCGACCGTCAGGTCGACGCGCGTCTTGTTGTCGGGGCCGGCGATCAGGCCGGCCTGGCGGCGGCAGAGGCGGCAGATCCCGTCCAGCGCGGCGACCTCGCGTCGACAGACGTCGCAGTGGCGGTCGGTCGCTTTCGCGATGAAGCCCCAGCATGCCTTGCAGCGGGGGCGGTCGAGTCGGCCCCAGCCCATGCAGTCCCGGCAGCTGCGGGTGGCCCAGGGCCGTGATCGCCGGACGGGCGTGCTCACAGCGGCGGCCCCGAACGACCTTGTCGACGTTGGTGGGTGATCGGGGTGCCTCCGACGACCTGCTTCTCTGTCTCCGCTGTCGTGGTTTCCCGCCGGCCGGTGCTTTTCTCTGGGATGAGGAGGTCGGCTGGCGTGCAGTTCAGCACGTCGCAGATGATGTCGAGGTCGTCGAGGCGGACGGTCAGCGGTCGTCCGGACCACAGATGGGACATCTTGCCCGCCGAGATCGCCAATCCGGCTTCCGCAAGCAGGCGTTGGAGCTCTGAGGCTTTCCAGATGTCGCGCTGAGCGGCGACCATCCGCAGATTCCACTTCATCGGTTTGTCCCTCCAAAACGTTCGGTGGCGCGTTGGCCGGCGCGGATCCAGGCGTCTTCGACGTGGGACTTCTCGACGTGGACGTAGATCATGGTCGTGTTGAGCCATTCGTGTCCGAGCATCTCTTGGATGGCAACGACGTCCATGCCGTTGCGGTCGAGGTCGGAGGCCGCGAAGTGCCGCAGCAGATGCGGCGTGAGCTGGCCGGCCTGATGAGGTAAATACCGGGCGACCGTATCGGCCAGCCCGCTTCTCAGGGCGTCGTCGGTCACGGGTCTGCTGGAGCCGTCGCCGTAGCGAAGCTCGGATGGAAACAGCGGGGCACGAGGGTCGTTGACCTTGTCGTCGAACTCCCAGCGAGGCCCGGTGATCCACCATTCCAGCAGGTCGCGGGAGCCGTTGATCAGCGGGACGAGCCGTTCCTTCTTGCCCCGGCCCCGGCTGCCTTTGCCCTTGAGTAGGACTTTGCCGAAGCGGCCCAGGTCCCAGCGGACATCGCCGATCTGCAACAGGCACAACTCCGATATTCGGGGTCCGATCAGGCTGGCCAGTCGCGAGGCGGTGTAGTTCCTGGCGGCCGGTGCGTACTTGCGAGCCTCTTCCATGTCGGATCGCCAGCCGCCGAAGAGCGTGGCGATCTCGGTTTCCGGCGGCGGGATCCGCAGTCTCCCCGAGGTGCCCCCGCGGGGCCGGTTGACCTCGTCCAGCGGGGATTCGACGACGAAGCCGGTGGCGGCGTGGATGGCTGCCTTGTGGCGGAGTTCGAGGAACTCAAAGAACACCGCGAAGGCCGCCGCCTGGCGGACCTTGGTACCCGAAGCCGAGTCGCGGCGGTGCCGACCGAAGTAGCGGTCGAGATCCTGAGGCTCCATCTCCCACAGAGGCCGGCCGAACCACTCACGCAGGGCAAGGACGGGTCCGACGTCACCGCGGATGGTGCCGTCCAGGACGCCGGCGGAGGCTCGGGCGAGGACGAACTCGGCCAGCAGATCCTGCTCGAAGGCAGCGACCTCCTCGGCTGCCTCCAAGCGGAGTTCCGGTCGTAGATCGCGCACGACAGCCAATGCCATCCCGGTCCTCCCCTTCAGCTATCCGGCGACTCTGCTGCAACAGCCGAGGATACTTCAGGATTTCCGAGAAACGAGCACTAATTACCCTGTCGTATCGTGCCGGAGGGAAGGCCAGGTCAGGAAGCCATCGAGGTCACCAGCGAAGCCCAAGGGCCCTGGGAACCCACGGGAACATGGACAAAGTGCGAGCGGAAGGCGATCCACCGGTCGGTCTCCACCCTCGCCCGGTTCAGCCCCAGCACCTGGGCGACGGCCGACTTCAGGTTGTCGTAGCGGATCTTGGTCCGGGGGACACCGCCCAAAGTGCGGAGCGCGTGGACGTGGCCTTCGAAGAAGGCTTCCTGGCCGCAGGAGGCGAACACGCGGTGGACGGCCTTGCCCGAGTACGACAGCCGGAAGGAGAACAGGTAGCAGGTCACCAGCTCGCCGGACAGGCGCACGGTCACGTCACCGAAGTCGACCTCCGCCTCATGGCCGGGCAAGTGAGTCTGCGGAACGAACGCCTCCAGCGGTGCCTTGCCCGACTCGACCAGGATCTCGGGCTTCCGGCCGGCGACGTAATAGCGCACCACCCCGTAGGAGACGTCCGCCCCGTGCTCCTCGACCAGCCGGTGAAAGATCCGGGTGACCGTGTGCCGCTGCTTGCGCGGCGCTTCCAGATCCGCCCGCAGGATCTCATCAATCACCGCCTTGTACGGGTCCAGCGTGGTGGCTCGGGGCGGCAGCCTCTTACGAGGCTCCGGCCAGCACGAATCCAACGCCTTCCGTACCGTCCGCCACGTCACGCCGTGCTTGCGCTCAAGCTCCCGTATCGACATGCCGCCGCGATGGTCACGCCGGATCGCCGCGTACAGCTCGACCTTCGACATCTGCGGCATGACCAGCACCTTTCACCAAGAGCATCCCGATGCTGCCCTGGCAAGAGCCGCCATGCCTCCCAAACTCATCAACATCACCCGACCGTGGTTCTGGGCGCCTCCCAAACTCATCGACAAGTGACGTCGCTACTGCGGTTCTGGCACACATTCCGTGAGCGATCTCGAGGCGGGCTTCACCGAGTTCGTACGGCCTCCAATCGGCGCGCGTCGCGTGCCCCGCTCCTCCGACCGATGCCGGCCAGCACGGTCTTTCACGGAATGTGTGCCAGAGCCGCTACTGCTCGATAAAGCCACACCGTGTTCCGCACGTGCGAACCCGTACGACGCTCGCCACTGCCGGTGGCGGGCGGCGTACGCGGGAGCCGGCGGGCACGGCTGGAAGCGGTCGTTCTGGCCAGCGGGCCGACGAGCCATCACGGTCACATGTCGCATGGGGCATGACAGCTGGACACCCGCGGTGGGCGCACTTCTCAGCCTGGCCTCTGCTCCCCGCCGCGTTACCGGCGGTGAGCAGAGGTGCTGTGTGCGGCTGCGACCAGGAGCAGCGACGGAACCTGTCGAGGCAGAGGTGGTCTGTCGGCCGGCTCGCTGTTGAGCATGCGGAGTCCTGTCCGTTTGCTGCGGGGGCTCGCGTACGCCCTGGACGACGGCCATGGTGGGCTTCGACGGCAGCGGGCTCGATGGAAGCGCGCCGTGCACGTCAGGCCCCCGTCGGCTCATCTCGGTCTCGGCGTCGCTTGAATTCTGACCCTCTGACGGCGGATCAAAAGTGACCCACTTGGTGATCTTCGCCTGAACCTGATCTTGATGGAAGGTCAGGAGGGAGAGGGTGATCCTCGTGGAGGACTGGGCAGAGATCCGTAGGCTGCACCGGGCTGAGCAGATGCCGATCCGGGCAATCGCGCGGCATCTGGGCATCTCGAAGAACACGGTCAAGCGTGCCCTGGCCACGGACCGGCCGCCGAAGTACGAGCGCCCGTCTCAGGGGTCGGTCGTGGACGCGGTCGAGGTCCAGATCCGTGAGCTTTTGCGGGAGACTCCGACGATGCCGGCCACCGTGATTGCCGAGCGGATCGGGTGGGAACGCGGGATGACGGTCCTCAAGGACCGGGTGCGGGACCTGCGGCCTGCCTATGTGCCAGTCGATCCGGTCTCGCGCACGACGTATCGGCCCGGCGAGCTGGCCCAGTGCGACCTGTGGTTTCCCGAGGCGGACATCCCGCTCGGCTACGGCCAGAGCGGACGGCCGCCGGTGCTGGTGATGGTGTCCGGTTACTCCCGGGTGATCGCCGCGCGGATGCTGCCCTCGCGCACGACCGGCGATCTGATCGATGGGCACTGGCGGCTGCTCTCGGCCTGGGGCGCGGTGCCCAAGACGCTCGTCTGGGACAACGAATCCGGGGTCGGTCGCGGGAAGCTCACCGCCGAGTTCGCCGCGTTCGCGGGCCTGCTCGCCACGAAGATCCATCTGTGCCGGCCCCGTGATCCAGAAGCGAAAGGGCTGGTCGAGCGGGCCAACGGCTATCTGGAGACGAGTTTCCTCCCCGGCCGCACCTTCAGTGGCCCCGGCGACTTCAACACCCAGCTGACCGCCTGGCTGACCATCGCCAACCGGCGTGTCCACCGCACTCTGCAGACCCGCCCCGTCGAGCGGTGGGAGGCCGACCGGGCCGGAATGCTCGCCCTGCCGCCCGTCGACCCGCCCGCCTGGTGGCGGCTGCAGACACGGATCGGCCGCGACCACTACGTCCGCGTCGACACGTGCGACTACTCCGTGCACCCCGCCGCGATCGGACGCACCGTCACCGTGCTGTGTGACAACGACGAGATCACCGTCCTCGCCCCCAGCGGCGAGATCGTCGCCCAGCACCCGCGCTGCTGGGCCCGCCACCAGACCATCACCGACCCCGACCACGCTGCCGCGGGCAAGGTGATGCGAGGTGAGGTGCACCACCAGCAGGCCGCCCGCGCCAAAGCCGCCCGAACAGCCCAGACCGACCCAGGCACGCTTATCGAGGTCGAGCAACGCGAACTGGGCACCTATGACCGGCTGTTCACGGTCATCGAAGGCGGCAAGGGCAGGGAGGCCGGCTGATGCCCCGCACCACCACCATCCTCGACGACGCCACCGCCACCACATCGGCCACCGGCCGCAGGACCGGCTCCCAGACCGCAGCGGACCTCGCCTTCCTCGCGCGGGCAATGAAGGCTCCGGCCTTGCTGGATGCCGCTGACCGTCTCGCCGAGCGGGCCCACAAGGAGTCCTGGACCCATGCCGAGTACCTCGTCGCCTGCCTGCAGCGCGAAGTGTCCGCCCGTGAGTCCCACGGCGGTGAAGCACGGGTGCGGTCCGCCCGCTTCCCCGCGATCAAGACCATCGAGGAGCTGGACGTCACCCACCTGCGCGGGATGACGCGCCAACAGCTCGCACATCTGGGAACGTTGGACTTCATCGCCGGGAAAGAGAACGCCGTTTTCCTGGGACCGCCGGGCACCGGGAAGACACACCTGGCGATCGGGCTCGCGGTCCGCGCCTGCCAGGCCGGACACCGCGTCGCGTTCGCCACCGCCGCCGAATGGGTCGACCGCCTGGCCGCCGCCCACCACACCGGCCGCCTCCAGGCCGAGCTCACCAAGCTCAGCCGCTACCCGCTGATCGTGGTGGACGAGGTCGGCTACATCCCCTTCGAAGCCGAAGCCGCGAACCTGTTCTTCCAGCTGATCTCGAACAGATACGAACGCGCGTCCGTGATCGTCACCAGCAACAAACCCTTCGGACGCTGGGGAGAAGTCTTCGGAGACGAGACCGTGGCCGCCGCCATGATCGACCGCCTCGTCCACCACGCCGAGGTCCACTCCCTCAAGGGCGACTCGTTCCGCATGCGAGGACGTGAACTGGGACGGGTCCCCAGCGCCACCACCGACAACGACTGAACCAACCAAACCGAAGACACCTGGGTCAGATTTCAACCGGCCAGAGTGGGTCCAAGTTCAGCCGCCGCCGACACTCGGTGTGGCTGTGGGGGCGGTGGGCGGTTCGGTGGTGCAAATGGTGCCGCGGTCCTGGATGATCGCGCAGGCGCGGGCGTTCTCGGGTTTGTCTGCGGGCACCATGCGGGTGTGGGCGTCGTGCCCGGTCTGCTGGCGGTATTCCTCGCTTTGGCCTTGGGCGGGTGTGATGACCACACGGTCTCCGGGCGAGGTCCTGCTCATTTTGGCCCAGGCAGCGGCGCAGCGGGCGCTGTAGCGAAGCTCGATCACCGCTCCGTACCGGCTGCCGGTGTACGCCGTGACGGCGTCCTTGGAGCAGATCGACTGGGCCGGCTCCAGCGAGGCGCACGTGGAGCCGTGGCAGCTGGCCGTGGGGGACGGTGACGCCGTGGCGGAGGTGGCCGGCGGTGCGCCCTGTGTGCCGGTGGGCGCGTTCGCGTTGCCGTTGAGTGTCCAGAGTAAGAAGGCGCCGCCCCCGACGGCAGCGGCCGCGATCCCGAAGAGGGACACCAGGGTGGCCCGCGTCATCCGGCGGCGGCCGTCCGGTAGGGCCGTCGCGGTGGCCGGGGCCGGCTGCGTGTGCCCGTCCGGGTCACGGCGCTGGTCCTGCGCCGGTTCAGGGGCCGCGGCCTGCATCTGCTGTGCTTCCTGGGCCGCCCACGCGGCGTCCCACAGTCCCAGGAGCTCGGTCCGGTCGACCACGCGAGGGGCCGCGTCGGCGAAGCTGATCAGCGCCTCCCGCCGGGGCAGTTTTCCTTGCGTGCACCAGCGGTTCCAGGTGCTGGAGGAGACCTCGGTCCTGCGTCCCATCACGTTGTAGGACCAGCCCAGTTCGGCCATGGACCGGCGGATCCGGTTCAGCAGCGCGGCGAGTTCCGGTGTCTCCCGCGCCTCGGCAGGGCTGTCCTGTGCCGTCTCATCACGGCCTTCGTCCATCCCGAACTGTCCCACACAACCCCCAAGTGACCTTGAAACGTGCTGTTCAGCGCCTTGCGTAATCCCGATATGACTCACTGTCACCCAGACTCTAGCGCTGGTACGGCGGGACGGTCAGCGTCCTCTTCCGAGCGACAACGCTCACCCCAGGCCACATGCCGGGCCCGGCTTCCACGCGGGGCGCGGCACGGGCAGGACCGAGAGGACACAGCGGTGAGGAAGACAACCAAGAAGGCCATCAGCTGGACCGGCGCGGCGCTCGCGAGCGGAGGGATGCTCTTCGCGGGCTTGACGATCCTGCCGGCAGACGCGAGTTCCCCCGCGAGCTTCAGCGTCAAGGGTGTAGACACCAGCCACTACAACCACACCGGTGGTGCGGCGATCGACTGGAACAAGGTCCGCGCCTCCGGCCACGTGTTCATGTTCGCCAAGGCGACCGAGGGCGCCGACTGGAGCGACCGCTGGTTCAGCCGCGACCTTCAGGGCGCCAAACAGGCCGGGCTGATGCACGGCGCATACCACTTCTACGGCCGCACCCCGGGGGCCGCGCAGGCCCGCAACTTCGTCAACGCGATGAAGGCGGCCGGCTACACCGGCACGCGTGCGGGAGAACTGCCGCCCACGCTCGACCTGGAGCTGGACAAGGCCGGGCGCTGCCCGGGGAACTTCAGTACGACCGGTGTCAGGGCATTCCTCGACGCCGTCACCGCGCAGATGGGCGTGAAGCCGATCATCTACACCACCAAGTCGTTCGTCGACACCTGCATGAACGGGAACGGGTCGATGTTCACCGGCCACGTCCTGTGGCAGCCGCGGTACGAGAGCGGCTCGAAGGAGCCGGCCGCCGTGCCGCGTGCCGGGCAGGGCTGGAAGATCTGGCAGTACACCGAGACCGGCACCGTGTCCGGTATCCCGTCGAAGAACCGCGTGGACGTGAACGTCTTCAGGGGCTCGCTCGCCGAGCTGCGGCAGCTCGCCCACCTCGGGGCCGGGGGCGGAACCACGCCGGCGCCGCCGCAGCCGACCGTGCCCCCGGTCGCCGGGGCGCCGGTGCTCAAGGCGGACAGTAGCGGCACTGATGTCGTCACCGCGCAGGAACTGCTGAACGCCTCCGGCGCCCGGATCGACGCGGACGGGGTCTTCGGCCCCGCCACCACGGCCGCCGTCCGCTCCTTCCAGAACGCCAAGGGGCTCGAGGCCGACGGCATCATCGGTTCCCGTACCTGGGGTGCGTTGCTCGTCACGGTGAAGCAGGGCAGTCGCGGCTCTGCCGTCAGGGCCCTGCAGCATCAGCTCAATGCCTCCGGGGTCCGGATCGACGCGGACGGGGTCTTCGGCCCCGCCACCACGGCCGCCGTCCGCTCCTTCCAGAACGCCAAGAAGCTCCCCGCCGACGGAATCGCCGACCCGCGCACCTGGAGTCTCTTGCTCACCGACAAAAGCGGCGGTTCCGGGGGCGTCCCGGCGGGCAACGCCGTCGCCCTGGCCAAGCAGCTCCTTGGGACGCCGGGGATCACCTTCGCCCGACAGCACTCCGAGACCCGCCACAGCGCCTCCACCGCTCACGCCAACATCGCCGACATGGCCGCCGGCCGCGGTGCGCTCACCAGTCCGGGAAGCCACGTCGGATCCAAGCGCGTCCAGCTGGACCCCCGCATGCTCCAGGGCCTGCTCACCCTGCACGACAGGTACGGCTACCGGATGAACGTCAGTGAGTTCGTCGGAGGCGTCCACAGCAAGACGTCCCGCCACTACCGCGGGCTGAGCTTCGACGTGAACGTGATCAACGGCAAGCACGTCGGCAGCGGCGCGCCGCACCGGTCGCTGATGACGGTCTGCTCGCAGCTCGGGGCCACCGAGATCATCGGCCCGCCCTCGGCCGGCCACAAGACGCACGTCCACTGCGCCTGGAAGTAACCGGCAGCACTGAGGGGGTGGACGCCGGGCCGGCGTCCACCCCCTTCCCACCGACCGCACCGCCCCTCAGCTCTCCTGGAGAAGACCATGGCCACCACGCGGACTTCGCACCGTGCCGCCCCGGCACGCCGCCCCGCCGGAGCCCTCCGGCGGCTGCTCAGCCGGCTGCGCCGGCATCCACTGGCGATGGGAGTCGCCGTCGTCGCCGTCGTCACCCTGACGGCCTCGGCCTACCAGAACGCCCAAGGCCGCGCCGGCAGCACACCGCCACCGGTCACCGCGCCGACCCTCGACGGCTGCGCGGCGACCACCTGCCCCGCGCCCAGCGAAGACACCGGCAGCGAAGCCGAGGACACAGAAGGCGCCGGCGACATCGAAGGCGCCACTCCCCCGGCACACACACCAGCACACCGGCCCGGCACCGCATCGCGCACCTGGCCCCTCGTCAAGTCCGGCGCAGAAGGCGAGACCGTCGCCGCGATCCAGCTCCTGCTCACGGCTCACGGGTACCGCACCGACGTCGACGCCGAATTCGGCCCCTCGACAACCGCGCACGTGACCTCCTACCAGCGCGACCGCTCCCTCGCCGGCGACGGCATCGTGGGCCCGGACACCTGGCACGCCTTGATCGTCAACGCTCGTGACGGTGACAAAGGCCCCGCGGTCCAGGCTCTCCAACGCCTCCTCACCGCACACAGCCACCCCGTGAGCGTGAACGGAGTCTTCGACCAGGAGACCACCCGGGCCGTGACCGACTTCCAGGCCGAACACCAGCTCACAAGCGACGGCATCGTGGGCCCGGACACCTGGTCCACCCTTATCAGCCCCACCTGATCACCGATGCCCCGGCAATGGTGTTCGTCCCGGCTTCCGGCAAGGGCCGCAGGAGGACAGGTGAGCGCGGGCCCTGCGCGCGGCGGCCTTGCCCATCAGGACGCGAGCGCTCGCCCCCGCCGTTGACCTGGTCGGCGCCGACGGGCGCACGGACGGGCGACGAGGACGGGACGGGGCAGACAGCGGGGGCCCCGGACGACGAGCGCCGGACAACGGAGAACGAGGGACGCGACGGCGGGCGCAGCGGCGCGGACATCGGACGGCGGCAGGACGAAAGAGGCGGGCACGGAGCCGGAGCCGAGAGGCCGGGCAGACAACCGGGGCACGACCGGAAGAGCGCGGCGGCGGACTCACGGGTCCGGCCGGCGGCCCAACGGGCTGGGTGGGAGGCGGTACGGGAGAGAAGAGCCCGTGCCCCAGCGGGCGAACGGGCGGGTGCGGTGACGCCGGTGATCAGGGCAGCGGGGTGTGGCGCTGCGGCGATCGCCGTTCCTGGCCGGTCAATTCGTGTGCTGGGCCCGAGTCACCCGTCCGGGGGTAGGGAAACGATCCTGCCGGCGAAGAGGGCGTATGCCCGGCCGGGGCGTGGCACGGTCCGGATCATGAAGCTGATCAGCGTCATGGCCGCAGCAGCCGTGGGTGCCGTACTCGTTGCCGGGCCGGTGCCCGACGCGTCGGCGGCGCAGCGGTACTGGAACAAGAAAACGAAGTGCGAAGAGACCGATCCCGAGGGCCGGGTGATCCCCACTCGGTACGGCAACGGCGATCTTGGCTGGAATCACTTCTCCGGCAAGCACAACATCAGGAAGTGCCGGGTCGTCGACGCGGCTCTGGCCGGGAAGGTGGACGCGAAGAGCGGGGGGCGCCTGGAGTACTACGGGGTCGCCCGCAATGGTGCCCGGTTCGTCGAGGTCGTGGTCATCGTGCAGTACGCCCGCCGCACGGCCGACGGTGAGTACGACGCGGGCAAGGGCAAGAAGATCGGCGTCGTCACGGCCTACTGCAAGGGCGTCACCAAGTGCCCGGCCTGGATCAACGAGTGAGCGGGCCGTGCGGAGAGACGGTCGAGCAGCAGGCGTACCTCACGCGCTACCTTCTCGACTACACGGCGGTACCCCTCGTCGACCAGACTTTCCTGCGCGGGGTACTGCCGACGCGGGACGCGGTCCGGATCGTGACCGGTGCCGGCGACGCCGTGGCGCCGGATGCGCTGGTCGCCTACGAGGTGCCGCTGATGGACGACGATGACGAACCGGTCACCGCCCCGCTGGTGCTGGGCTTGACACGCACGCTCGCAGCCGGCGGCCCCCCGCATCCGGACGCGTCCGTGATGGGCATGGCCCTGGTCCAAGTGGACACCTCCGCTGTCGAGCCCGCCCCGCCGACAAGCACGGACCGGGTACTGCGTGTGCTGCGGACACTGGCCTGGCCGTTCACCGAGACACCGCCGAGCCCCCCGCTGTGCGGCTTCCTCCTCGACCAGCAGGACGGCATGCGGCTCTACATCGCGGTCGAGGAAGCCGACGGGCCGGTCGCGGTCGATGTACGCCTCACCGGCGCACTGACCGCCCTGCTCGCCGCACTTCCCGCGCTCGTACACGAGAAGGAGCGCTGGACACCCGACACCGACCCGCACTGCGCCCACGCGGTCGACCTCACCATCTGGTGACAACCGGCCCTGCTGCCACGGCCCGTGAGCGAAAGCCGCGGTGGTGAGCTCACCCGGGGCTCCCTCGCCCCGGTCCGCCTTGGCCTGGCGGTACCAGCCGCGCAGGGACTCCGAGCTGATGCCGAGCTCCCGGGCAACGGAATGCGGTGCTGGAACGCGTCCGCGCTGAGCAGTCCACGGATGAGTGGAAGGACCGCTATGCGGCCCGCGCCGGCGTGGAAGGCACCATCCATCAGGCCGTCGCGACCGCCGGAGCCCGGCGCACCCGCTACATCGGCCGAGCCAAGACGCGTCTCGCGCACATCCTTACAGCCACCGCCATCAATCTGATCCGCCTCGACGCCTGGTGGAACGAAACACCCCTCGCCCGCACACGCACGTCCCGACTGGCGGCCCTCGACCTCGCAGCATGAGACCAATTGGGCAACAGGGTCATCGACGGCTTCTGCAACCCCCGCCGCATCCAGAAACGACTCGGCTACCACAGCCCCATCGAGTACGAGGAGAAGCACTACGCCAACCAGGCAACGACCGAACAAGTGAACCTGAAACCACGTCAAACCGCTCTGACCAGCTAGTCAGCCACCCCCACACAACGGGGGAACCTCAGATGGAGAGCGCCATTCGCCGACGGTGAAGTCTGGGAGTGTCCAGGGGACTCCATCCCGTTGTACGGTCGGGCGGGTACTGCAGCCATCGACACGGGAGCCGAAATGGGACCGGATCATGTTCCTGATTGGTTCTGGGAAGTCCTGGAAGCGACACGACCGCGCCTGTCTGCCCTTGAATTGTGGTTGGAGTCCCAGCCGCGGGAAGTCCTTGAAGCCTTCGCGCTCGCGTACGAGTCCGCGGCTGATTCGCTGGCCGACTTCTCGGAAGGCGTGAGCGTGGATGGGGACGTCTGGTCCGAAGACAGCACCGAAGATCTGTGCATGTGGGTGGTCGGGCAGGGCTGCAGGCTATGGAGCTCGGTGATCGCAGGAGAAGTGCAGTTGGAAGAGGCCGCGCAGATGTATCTGGGCCGTGCGCGGCTGCTTCCAGACTGCGTAGTGCCGTGGGACGAGGATGTCTCGGACCCGGAGCACAGGGGCTACCAGTCTCCCTGGACCATCGTCCACGGCATCTACCGGACGCGTTTTGCCGAAGAACTCCATGAACGGTTTGGGGTACCTGAGGAGGTTGCCCGGCCGGGCAGATAACGCGGCGGGGCTCGCGGCATAGACGTCGCTCGTCTCCCGCCCGCCCGCCGTCAGCATGCTCGAAGCCAAGGCGGGACCAGACGAGATGCGTCTGCCCCGGCCGCCCCGACGGCGAGATCTGGACACCGGCGTGGGCCGGCGTTCCGGTCCGCCGCGATAGCCGATTGGTGATTTCCCTCTCTGTCAGCACCGGGGCCGCTGTGCGGTCAGGGGTTTGGCCAGAGCCACGAGGGCTGCTCCCAGCACCGCGCCGAGCACCGGAGCGAGCAGGTAGATCCACAGGTGGGTGGTGTCCTGGGCCAGGAGCGCCGGACCGAACTGTCGTGCCGGGTTGGCCGATCCGCCGCTGAGGGGACCGAACGTCGCGATGATGACCGCGGTGGCGAGCCCCACCGCGCAGGGGAGCAGTCTGCGGCCGGCCGGGTGTGCCAGGAGCACGGAGAGCATCATGGTCAGCAGGACGAGGACTCCGGTCTCCGCCGTGAGGATCGCGGTGGCGTCCCATGCCGGGTCGGCGTGGACGGTCGCGTAGCCGACGGGGACGCGGGAGACTGCCGGTCCCCAGACAAGTCGGCCGAGCGCCGTTCCCGCGACGGAACCGGCCAGTTGGGCCGTGACGTACGGGACGACGGCGCGGGCCGGGAAGGCGCCGAGCCGCCACAGCGCGATGGTGACGGCGGGGTTGAGGTGTCCGCCGGACCGCCGGCCGGGTGGGGACGTCATGAATACCATGAGAAGCACCCCGATGGTGACGCCAAGGATGGCGAGAGCGTAGTGGATGTCATGGGCGGAGATCGGTGAGTCGGGTGCGATAAGCCAGCGCACGCCGGTGACGACGAAGAACAGCAGAAGGCCGGTGAGGCCGAATTCGCAGGCTGCGCGACGCAGGATGCCGGATTCTGCGGTGGTGGGCGGGTCGGCCTGCGCCGGCACGGCCGGGGTTGTGGTCGTCATGGAAATGGTCCTATCGAGGATCGCTGTTCGCCGGGCCGCGCCGAGGAGAGCCCGGGGCGCGGGGTCTCCCTCTTGGCGGCGGGGATCCCCTGATCGCCAGGGGATCCCCGCCTGCGTGCGGAAGGAGCTCACGCCTGGGCGTGCGCGCCTTCCAGCCAGTTGGTGAACTCGCAGGCGAAGTGCCACTGATGTCCGACGAAGACGTGCTCAGGGGCGTTGGCCGGGAACTGGATGGTCAGACGGATGCGCAAGCCGTCGGGGCCGTCGCCGAATTCATGCATGACGCGGGCGATCTCCGTGCCGTCACCGAGGCGTCCGGTGCCGCCGATGCGTACGGGGTACTCCTCGTGGCCCTCGTCCGCGATTTCGACGCCGTCGTGGAAGGTGAGGAAGAACCGGAGGGGGCCGGATCCTATGGTCTCGATGATCTCGACCACTCCGCCGCTGGAGTCGGCGAGGTAGTGCTCGGGGTTGGCGGAGAGCAGCGCGGACCGGTCACCGCCCGCGAGTCGGCCCTGCCACCAGGTGAGGAACCGGTCCGCGTCGATCCCGGCGACTGTCATTTCGGTGACGGCCGACCGCCAGGCTCCTCCGGACCCGTTCGGAAGCGGTGCCATCACCGCGTCTGACGCGGCGAGATCGGGGGCGAGGAGTTCCCGCATCCGCTCGTCCCCGATCCGCTGCTTCAGCAGGGTGAGCGCCGCCCGTGAACGGTCCAGCTCCCACTGCCGAACGGCATCGTCCCCGTACTCGACACCGTCGATGACAGTGCGGACATTCAACGCGCCAACGTTCATGGCGAAGCCCCTTTCGAGCGAAGCGGAGAAATTTTCTCCGCCTACGGCACGCTAGCATAGACGGAGAGAAGTTCTCCGCTTCATTGATGGAAGGTGGATCTCATGCGGGCGGACGCCGAACGCAGCAGACGACGGATCCTGGATGCCGCCCGCGATGTGTTCCTGGAGCGGGGCCTGGACGCCCCGCTGGACCTGATCGTGCGCCGGGCGGGTGTGGGGCCGGCCACGCTCTACCGTCGCTACGCCGACCGCGAGGCACTCGTGCGTGATCTCACCGGTGACCTGCTCTCACGCCTTGAGGCCGCGGCCCACCAGGCGGCGCGGGAGGAGGGTGACGCGTACGACGCGGTGCGGCGCTTCGTCCACGCGGCAGCCGACCTCCGGATGGGCGCGGTAATCCCGGTGCTGCTCGAACGGCTCGTTGTCGACCAGGAGTTGATCGAAAGCCGGACCCGCACATCGAGGGCGCTCGACCACCTGATCCGCGCGGCGCACGAATCCGGCCGGCTGCGCCCCGAGGTGGGGGCGGGAGACCTGATCCTCCTGTCGATCCGGCTGTCCCGCCCCCTGCCCGGTGGTCTCTCCCGACTCGACGCGGACGGCACGCTGCTGCACCGCCATCTCGACCTTGCCCTCGACGGCCTGACCACGCAGGCCGCACCGACGCCCGCCCCTGCCCCGGGCGAACCGCTCACCTTCGCCGACCTCGTCGCCGCCGCCGACCGCCCGAACGCGACCGACTGAGCCCGCCGGCACGGCCCGGAGCACGAGAGCCTCCCCCACCAGGCGACCCCGTTCGTTGCGGTGCACCGGGACAGTGCCGAGTTCGCCGACGGGCGGGCGCACCCGGCCACCGCACGACCGAACGTGGATGGTCAGCCGATGAAATTCGACCTCATCGCGAACGTGTACGCGGTGGTCAAAGCCGATATCACCGGGACGTGCGCAGACATAGGTCAGCGGGGTGACGGCCTGGTCGTGGTCGTCGGCGGCGGCAGTGAGGTCGCGGCGGAGTCGGGCCAGGCCCCGGCAGCGGGCAGCATCGGCCGGACGCGGGCACGCGCTGCCGCGGCGCCCGGCCAGTCTTCCCTACGCCGTGGCGTTGCCCGCACCGGCGGGCAGCAGCTGCTCGTCGAGGTCGCGGTGTACGGCCCGGACGCGGAGTTCGTCGAGGACCGGTCAGCACTGCGGAGTCGCCCGCCTCGTCGCACCGGCAGCCCCGGACCGAATGGCCCGTGGCTCGGCGTGCGTGGGTCGGCGCACGAGTTCCGGGGTGTCTCGGTGTGAGGCCGGGCGGGTGGCTTCGTTCACTTCCAGGGGTTCTGGCTCAGGTTCCGGAAGCTGAGCCAGAACCGCTACTCGTGAATAAAGCCACCGGTGCCGGTCGCCTATGCACTGGTCCCGCCCGGGGCGACCGCGAAAGCCCTCGCGACCGAGTTCGCCCGCTACCTCGGTATCCCCGTCACCGGCCGGATGACGCAGGCTCAGATCACCGACGCCGTCTGCCACACCTACAACCGTGCGGGCGTGCGTCTGGTGATCGACGAGATCCACCGGCTCAACCCCCGCACCACCACCGGCGCGGAAACCGCCGACCTGCTCAAAGACCTCACCGAACGCATCAAAGCGACATTCGTGTACGCGGGCATCGACGTCACCACCACCGCGTTGTTCAGCGGTGTGCGCGGGGCCCAGCTCGCCGCACGCGCCTCCCTCGTGGAATGCGGAGCGTTCCCGACACTTCTCGGGAAACACGAGCCTTTCCGCGAACTGATCGCGGGGGTAGAAGCCGCACTCGATCTCCGTGCGCACCGGGCCGGGACACTCCCCCGCCACACCGCCTACCTCCACCCGGAAGATTTCAAGTCCAGTGAGACGGTCGTGACGCTATGAGGTTTGTGGTGCGGGTTCCCTGCGTTTGGCCGGGTCGTTGATCCAGGCCGTCTGGGGTATCTCGGGTGGTCTGGGGCGGCGGCCGAAGCGTTCGGGGTGGCGGGCGTATGCCTCGGCGAGGGTGACCGCGCGCTGGTCGCGGACTTCCTCGGCGGTCCCGAAGTGGACGGAGGCTGGTGTGTGCCAGCCGATACCCGAGTGCCGGTGCTCATGGTTGTAATACGCGATGAACGCGTCGAACCACTCGCGGGCGTGGGCCAGCGAATCGAACCGTTCAGGATAATCCGACATGTACTTCGTGGTCTTGAACTGGGCCTCGCTGTAAGGGTTGTCGTTGGAGACCTTCGGCCTCGAGTGCGACCGCGTCACGCCCAGATCGATCAGTAGTTGGGAGACCTTCTTCGACGTCATCGAGGTGCCGCGGTCCGCGTGCACGGTCTGGGGCACGATGCCGTTGCGGGCGATGGTCTCGCGGATCAGCTCCTCGGCCCGCACAGCTGATTCGGCTCGCTCGACGGTGTGGCCGACGATATACCGGCTGAAGATGTCGATGATCACGTAGGCGTGATACCAGACGCCCTTGGCCGGCCCGGCCGCCTTGGTGATGTCCCAGGTGAACACCTGCGAGGGCCCGGTGGCGACCAGCTCGGGCACCGCCTTGGCGGGATGGGTGGCCTGCCGTCGGCGCTCACCGGACTGATCCTGCTCGCGCAGGATCCGGTACATCGTCGAGACGGAGCAGTGATAGCGCCCGGCATCCAGCTCGCGGGCCCAGATCTGCGCGGGCGCCAGCTCGGCGTACTCGTCGCCGTTCATCAACTCGAGTACCGCAGAACGCTCTTCGGCCGTCAGGGCCGACGGCTGCATCTGTGGGGCACGTGTTCTGCGTGGTGGTGGGGGCCGGAGCCGACGGTAATGCGTGGCGCGGGAGCGGCCGGTCAGCCGACAGGCGGCCGTGATGCCCAGCTGAACCTCGACGCTGGTGAACGCCTCGTCCACGACAGGGTCGGCGGCAGGCTTCAGTCCGCGCTCTCGGAGATCATTTCCAAGAGCGCGGAAGCTTTTCCCATCACCTCGAGTGCGGCCTTGTTCCGTGCCAGGTCCCTCTGCAACCGCTCCACCTGCTGCCGCAGCTTTTCGTTCTCCACCTCCGCGGCGGACTTCTTCGCACGGGCCGGGCTGGTCCGGCGGTCGACCAGGTTTTCCAGGGCCCCGGCATCCCGGGCGGCCCGCCACTCCTTGACATGCGAGTGGTAGAGCCGTTCCCTGCGCAGGACCGCACCCTTCTCGTTCCTGGGCGCGGCGTCGTACTCGGCGACGATTCGCAGCTTGTACTCCGAGGTGAAAGTGCGGCGCTTCGGCCTCGGCGCCGGCTCGGACCCGACGGGCTCTGTACTGGGCATAAGGGACGGTTCTCCTGTCGTGCCCTCTCAGGCTAACCCCGCAGAACGGGATGTCTCACCCAAGGCTGACAGAGAGGGACCAACGGACTGCAGGCAGGATCGGGAGCCTCACCCGACTGATCCGCCAAGCCGCGATCACGAGCATCCTCGACGGCAGCGAACGGATCACCAAAACCAGCCTCGAACAGGTCCGTATCGATCACCTCGCCGAGACCGACCACCGCCCCGCCATGAACGGGTCCCGCGCACCCCGCCGGTAGCCCCCTTTTTTTGCCTGCGGTCGACGCAGAAGGCTGTGACCAGGGAAAACACACCTGGGCCTTTAGTGCGTTGTGGCAAACCGGATCTCGTTCGAGGTGTGCGGCGCGGGTGGCCATCTGGACAGAGTTACGGGTGCGGCCGCGGGCATGAAAGAACGGGCCCCTTGGTAGTGACGCGGTTACGACACCCAGCACGACCAAGGAAGCCCGTTGTCCGACCAGTTGAGCAGTATCTCTGTGGCCGCGTCCACCGCGGTCACCCCTGGGTGTGACTGCTACGTGCACCGGTTCGGTTCGATCGCTCCGGGGCGGCGGGCGCGGTGCTGTCCGAGTGACATGACGGATGCGGAGTGGGCCGAGGTCCGCTCCGCGATGCCGGTGCCGGCCTGGCTCCGCAGGCAGGGTGGGCGCCCCGAGGCGTACTGCCACCGCGAGATGCTCGACGCGGTGCGCTACCTCGTCGACAACGGCGTCAAGTGGTTGGCCCTGCCGGTCGACTTTCCGTACTGGCGGGCCGTCTACGACTTCTTTCGCCGCTGGCGGACCTACGACTACGTGCGTGAGCTGCACGAACGCCTGCGTCGCACGGCCAGGGAACGCAAGGGCCGAAACACCGAGCCCAGTGCCGGGATCATCGACAGTCAGTCGGTGGACGCCTCCGAAACCGTCAGCGAGGACAGTCGCGGATACGACGGCGGGAAATCACGTGACGGGCGTAAGCGCCACATCCTGACCGACACCGAGGGCCTGCTCCTGGAGGTGACCGTGACCACGGCCGATGTCCACGACTCAAAGGCCGCCCCCGCGCTGCTGGAGACGTTCATGACCGATCCGGGTCGGCTGCTGAAATTGGTGTGGGTCGACAGCGCCTACCAGGGCCCGGCCCTGGCGAAGGCGTTCGCCCGCCACGGGGTCCGGATCGAGGTCGTGCGCCGATCCGACGGACAACGCGGATTTGTCGTACTGGCCCGCAGGTGGGTGGTGGAAAGAACGCTGAGCTGGCTCTCGCGATCACGCCGCCTCAACCGCGACCACGAACGCCGGGCCGATCACCACACCCAGATACCTTCATGCCTCTGTCGAGCCACACCGCGCGGGTGTCGGCCGGCGGCGGCACGCTATCAGTGAGCCAGCCCGAGGACGGCAAGGAGCACTGCGGGCCCATGCCGACCGACACCCTGGACGCTACGGCTGCAGACCGAGCATCTGGGGTCGATTCAACAAGTCGGGAGCCTGGAGCCAACTCGTCAAAGCGTCCCCGTGACAGTCCTGTCCGTCCGACCGGCGACAGCGTGAACCCCACGCTAGCGACCGGGAGGAACCTGGTGAACACCAACAAGCAGCACAGGTCCGGGCACGTCGTGATCGGCGTCGATACACACAAGCACGTGCACGTCGCAGCAGTGATGGACACGATCGGTGGGATCCTGGCGAGCCTGACGATTCCCACCGACACCGGCGGGTTCCAGCAACTACTGGACTGGGCAACCTCATTCGGCAGCGTCCTGGCGTTCGGGGCCGAGGGGACCGGCTCCTACGGCGCCACCTTGGCTTCGTTCCTTCGCCGGGCCGGGCACAAGGTGGTCGAGGCAGGCCGCCCGGACCGACGGCTACGGCGGATGAACGGCAAGTCCGACACCCTGGATGCCGAAAACGCCGCCCGAGCCGTCCTGGCCGGGTTCGCGACGGCCACCCCCAAGAGCGCCGACGGTGAAGCCCAGACGATCCGTCAGCTCAAGATCGCCCACGACCAGGCCGTCGAACAGCGCACAGCGGCGATGGTCACCATGAAGGCGATGCTTGTCCACGCCCCAGATCCCTTGCGGAACGAGACCGCAGGCAAAACGCAGATCGCCCTGGCCCGGCATCTGGCGGGCCTGCGTCCTCGGCAACTGGAGGGCCCCGAGGACGCACTGCGTCATGCTCTGCGCACGCTGGCCAAGCGGTGGCAGTACCTCGACGCCGAGGCCAAGGACCTGACGAAAATGATCGCTGATCTGGTTCACCGCGCCGCCCCGCAACTGCTCGAACCCTTCGGCATCGGCGTGGACACAGCCGCGGAGATCCTCGTCGTGGCCGGCGACAACCCCGAACGCATCAAGTCCGAAGCCGCCCTCGCCAAGCTCGCAGGCATCGCTCCCGTACCCACCGGCTCCGGCATGACCAGCGGCAGGCACCGCATCAACCGCGGCGGCCACCGGCAGCTCAACGCCGCGATCTATCGCACCGTCATCGTCCGCATGCGGTTCCATCAGCCTACGATCGACTACGTCGCCCGCCGCACCGCCGAAGGCAAGACGAAACGCGAGATCATCCGCTGCCTCAAGCGCTACGTCATCCGCGAGGTCTACCACCTGATTCGACCCGCTCCACAGACGACCCCCGCAACGAGTTGACAGCTATAGGAGCGTCAACGCCCTCATGGAGTCCGCGATCGGACTCTTCAAAACCGAGCTGATCAAACCCGGCCGATCCTGGAAGACACTCTCCCAAGTCGAACTCGCGACGGCCGAGTGGGTCGACTGGTACTGCCACCGCCGACTCCACGGTGAAATAGGGCACATTCCACCCGTCGAATACGAGACCAACCACTACCTCGCCACCACGAAACTCCAGGTCACAACAACAAGCTGAGATCTCTACCGAACCCGGGGCGGTTCACGCCAACCTCGGATACCACTGGGCGTAGATTCCTGCGATGGACCATGCCTTCGCTGTTGAGAAATTGACCGAGTTCCTGGACGTTGCCGACGGGCATCTACAACCGCGACGACGAGGTTGTAGAGAAAACAGATCCTTGAAGCCGTTCACTACGGTTCCGCTTTAGTCGGACCCCATTCCAGTGAACTAGAGAACACAAATGGCCTGACATCCGTCAGGGTACTGAGTATGCGAATACATTGAAATGGAGATGTATGACGATGAGTGAAGACTTAAGGAGCGAGCATGGCGGCAGCACAACAGGCCACTCCGATCACGCCTCAGGTGGCCATGACCCTGGCCGCCATCGCGGCAACTGGAGCGACTCCGCGTCCGTCGGGGGAGACCCTGCAAGCCCAGACCGAACGGATCAAGCTCGGCATCTCCCGGCAGTTCTCCAACTCCCCCCTGACGAAAAACTGGACACCGACGTGGCTCGCGCTGAGCCCGGACAACGCGAACATGGCGTACATCGCCAAGAACAACGACGGCTCGAACCAGTTTGCCGTGGTCGTCCGCGGGACAATCGCCAGCGTGACCGACATTCTCGAAGACCTCGACGTCGGCACGGTGGTGCCGTTCACCGCCAGCGGGTCGACGTCCCCCATCTCCGTGTCGAAGGGGGCGATGGACGCCTTCACTCAGGTCGTCGACATGCGTTCGCTCAGCGCCAGCTCCAATCTCGTGCAGGCGCTCGCCGGCCTCTTGACGGGGATTCCGCAGCCGACGGTCTACGTAATCGGTCACAGCCTGGGTGGTTGCATCGCGAACATGGTCGCGCTGTACCTGAAGGCGCAGACCTGGCAGCAAAGCCAGCCTCAGCTCGGGGTGGTCACCTTCGCGGCACCCACCGCCGGTCTGCAGAGCTTCGCCGACTACCTCACCTCCCAGTTCGGGAGCATGAACCAGCGCTACGTCAACGCCTACGACGTGGTGCCGCTGGCCTGGGCCGATCTCCCCACCGCGGAGAGCTGGTACCCGGATCCCGGACCAGCGGCAACTCTCGAGGTGAAGGTGCTCCTCGGGTCGATCGCAGCTCTGCGCGGGAACAACGTCTACGTCCAGCCGGGCACTGCCGTCAGCAAGAACACCGACTACATGGTCCGCGACGACAATTTGGTCAAGGCCTCGGTTGAGGATTTCCTGGGCCAGGTCGCATTTCAGCATGCCAACTCCACCTACCTCAGACTGCTGGACGCGCCCGTCCTCTCCGGGCCGCCGGTGGTGACCGGTGTGATCCCCAGCTTCGGCGCATCGGGCACACAGGTCACTATCAAGGGCCGCGACTTCAGCAAGGATTGCAACGTCGACTTCGGCCCCGTCCCGTGCCAGAAACCACCCACGTTCAACCCTGACGGCACCATCACTGCCGAGGTGCCCGACGGGACCGGCATCGTCAACGTGTATGTCACCAACCCCCTGGGCACCTCCCCGGCAGTCCCGCTCGGGCAGTTCGCCTACGGCGGGCCCGAACCCGTGGTGGTCACCGGCATCACACCGGACAGGGGCAAGGCCAACGACTCGGTCACTATCTCCGGCGCGGGCTTCGCGAAAGGCGCCTCCGTGTATTTCGGGAAGAACGCCTCGCCATCCGTCCAGGTCGACTCGGACAAGATCGTCGCCAAAGCACCCCCGTCGGGCAAGGCTACGAGCACGACCGTGGACATCACCGTGACCGTGAACGGCTACTCGTCCCCCACCAGTCCAGCCGACGAGTTCACCTACACCGGGTGACACCGGAGTCGGTCAGCTCACTGGTCCCGGACAGCGGTCGCCCCGCGGTCCGGGACCACATTGAGGTTGATCCCCAGGGGTGGACACCGGGTTTCACGCGACGAGTGACAGCGTACGTGACGTGATCAATCGCTGTTCGTACTCGGCTGGCGAGAGGTAGCCGAGGGCTGAGTGGCGGCGGCGCCGGTTGTAGTACGACAGCCACCTGAACAGCTCCAGCCGTGTCTGCGCCTTCGAGGTCCAGCGCCTTCCGTGCAGCAACTCGCGCTTGAGGCCCTGGAAGAACGATTCGGCGAGGGCGTTGTCATAACTTGAGCCGACGCGGCCCACGCTGCGGCGGATGCCGTGCCGACGGCAGACCTCTGCGAAGGCGGCCGATCCATATTGCGCGCCCCTGTCCGTGTGAAAGACGACGCCGTGGACCTGCCCGCTACGGGCGGTCACGGCCATCTCGATCGCGTCGGTGACCAGCAAGGTGCGCATGTGGTCCGCGATCGACCAGCCGATCACGCGCCGCGAGCAGATGTCGATGACCGTGGCGAGATACAGCCAGGTCCAGCCGACGGCGACGTACGTTATGTCGCCGCACCACTTGGTGTTGAGCATGTCCGCCGTGAAGTCACGCATCACCAGGTCCGGCACAGGCGGGGCCGTCCTTTCCTGAATGGTCGTACGCCGGCGTTGTCACGTTGTTGGGTGCGTGGGTGTCTGACGGTGCGTCGAGGTGTGGTGGGGCCGGGTGCCGGCCTGGGCTCAGGCCGCGGTAGGTCGGCCGGTGACGCCGGTGATCTGTTCCCAGATGGTGAAGCGGATGGTCATTTCGGCTCGGTGTTCGGATGCGGTCATCAGGTGGCGTCGGGGCCGGAAGTGGGGTGAGATACCGCTGAACGCGGACAGGAACCGCTGGGCCCCGCCCACGCTGCGGAAGCCCTTCATCGCCCGTTCGCGTTGCCTCGTCGGCTGGTGGCTGTTCTCGGCCCGGTTGTTCAGGCCCTTGTGCGAGCGATGCTCCACCGAGGGCATGACCTCGCGGTGAGCGGCGCCGCAGGAACGCAGCTTGTCGGTGACGACCACCCGCGGCACCCTGCCCGTCTTCGTCATCAGCCTGCGGAAGAATCGCCTGGCTGCGGCCTTGTCCCGCCGGTTCTGAACGAGAATGTCCAGGACATTGCCGTCCTGGTCGACCGCCCGCCACAGGTACTTCTGCTCGCTGTTGATCTTGATGAAGACCTCGTCCGGATGCCACTTGTCCCCGGGGCGGGGCCGCCGGCGGCGCAGCGCGCCGGCGTACGCCTGGCCGAACTTCAGACACCAGCGGCGCACGGTCTCGTGGGAGACGGTCACGCCGCGCTGGAACATCAGCTCCTCCACCTCACGGAAACTGAGCGGGAACCGGAAGTACAGCCACACGCAGTGCGAGATGACCTCGACCGGGTGTCGGCGCCCCTTGTACGACGACGGTGCACCCACCACGGACGGCCCCTACTACCTGCACACCGCCCGCGCCCGATCCCCGGTCAGCGAGGGGTACAGCGCGCGGAATGTACGGAGTGTCAAATGTCGCGCGCGGATTTGTACAGATGACGACAACGGCGTGGGAGGGGCCTGGGGCCCTAGCCTGAACGCGTGACCTGGGAAGAGAGTCCGCCCCAGGCATTCCTCAGCCCTCCATAGCGTCAGTGGCGATCAAGCACGCCTCGCGGCGCTGTGTCATTCCTTTCTTTCACCTACGTCACGCAACGGCGCGCGACAGGAGCCACAGGACATGCAGCCCAAGCCGAGCAAAGCCCGACGTGAGGACTCCGACATGAACCACAGCGCGGACACCACACCACCACCAGCTCTTGAACTACGCTGCGGCGGGCTGTACTTGACCGTTCAGCGCGTGCCCGTGTGGCTCGTGTCGCTGGTAGCCACAGCCGCAGGAACCGCCGCCACGTGGTGGGCACACCAGTAGGACGACCCTCAGAACGGCGGACCAGCGGCCCCGAAATCCTCGCGGGTCTTGCGTCGATGGCACGGACGGCAGAGCGGTTGCACGTTCCCGTCCGTGGCCGTCCCGCCCATCGCGAGCGGCTCTATGTGGTCCACGTCGATGGCCGACGCGAGCACGTGCCGACCCACAGCGCGAACACCTCCAGCGCCCCGGCGGAGCCGAGCAGCACTACTGTTGCCCCGTACGAGAACCTCCCGACGCTTCCGCCGAGCAGTCCTGGTGGTGAGCCCCTCACAGCGTCCAGCAGCGCTGGGTAGGCGGTGACGGAGTGACGTTCAAGAGGTTGTTTCTATAGCGCTTCACCCGCGGCAGGCCCAAGCACCCCACCTACCGGGCGACCGAGGAACTCGGGCGGGCGGTGCGTACGGCGTTCATCTGTGACTACCTCGCCGACGCGGACCTGCGCCGCGAGATCAACGACGGGCTCCAGGTCGTGGAGAGCTGGAACTCCGCCAACCACGACCTGTTCTACGGCAAGGACGGCGATCTGGCCGGCTCCGACAAGGAGTCCCAGGAGGTCTCCATGCTCGCCCTGCACCTGCTCCAGTCGGCGTTGGTGCACGTCAACACCCTGCTGCTTCAGGACATCCTGAGCGAGGAGAAGTGGCAGAAGCGGCTCACCGACGCCGACCGGCGGGCGTTGTCCCCGCTGTTCTGGACACACGTGAACCTACGGCCGGTTCGAGCTGGACATGAACTCCCACCTCGACCTCGTCGCCGCGGCGGTGCCCGGCCCCCGCACCGCGCCCGAGGCGGAAGACGCCCGATCGGTGGCGGAGGGTGCGGCCGGGGCGACGTCGCCGGGCGCGGGCGCGGGGCTCGTGTTCGGGCGCGTGCAGCTCGCCGTGGTCCAGCTGCCGGCCCCTCCGGAACCCGCCCTCCTCGCACCGCCCGGCCCCGTACAGCCACTGGCGCTGTTGGCCAGGCGAGTTCACCGCTATCGGGCCGCTTGCCGCGTACGGTGGGCCCTGCTGACACGTCCCGTCCGTGATGGCGGTGCGGGCGGCAGAGAACGGGAGGAAGAGCAGGATGACGCAGGCCACTGCGAACGAGTTGGACGAGCGGGTGGTGGGGCGCAGGTGGACAGTGCGTCTGGACGCCGCCGGCCGGGGCAGTGCGGCGGTACGTGTCTCGTGCAGCCGGCCCACCTGCGTTGAGCAGCGCCTGCCGTCGGCGACCGTCGGTCGTGCGGCTGCGGTCGCCCACCTCAAGGCCCACTTGCGGGCCGCGGCCGGGCCCCGGGACGGCGTGTACTGCGCGTGCCGGGCCGAGAGCTGCCGCACGCACATTCGTTCCGACGACCGGCAGGCGCGGACCCAGCCCTGGCGGTGCGGCGGGGCGGTCGTCTGGGCCGTGATCACCGACCGGGAGCGGCGCTGGTGGCAGGCCATGGAGTGCTGTTCTCGCTGCGCGGCGGCCACGCCCGGCGCGCAGGTCGTCACCACCGCACAGACCGCCTCCGGTCCTGTTCCCGATACCCCGGACGCTGCCGACCGCCCGTCCACCACCCCTGTCGGCGCTCCGCGGTTCTCCGACCGCTCCGTGCCCGCGGTCCGGCCGCGGGAAGTGCCTGCGCCGCGTTCCGCTCCGGTCCGGCGCCGCCATCCGTATGGAAGGATCGCGCAGCGGACTGTCCCCCAGGACCTGCGGCCCGTCGCCCTGCGGGATGAACTCGCCGAACTCGGCCAGCTCTTCCGGGCCTACCAGCAGCGTACCGAGCCCGATCTGGCGCTCCTCGCCGACCTCCACGAACGCAAGGCACGCGCCTTCGCTACCTGGGCCGATGTCACCTGCGACACGGGCCTGCGGCTGGACGCCCGGCGCGCCGAGCAGGCCGCCGCCACCGCCCGTCTGCGGCACCAGCAGCGCACCGGTGGCGGAGCGGACAGCGATGGGCCGGCGGTGGCCCGGCTGCTGACCGCGGCAACGCAGTGGAATCACGCCCGGTCCGTCCTCGCGTACGTGGCCGACCACAGCCCGCTGCCCGGCCCCGAGGCGCGGCTGCTGGTGGTGATGCTGACGCTGCGCACCGCGCACACCGGCACCGGCAACCTCGTGGGCCAGGACCTCACCTCGCTGGGCCTGACCGATCCGGAGGGCCTGGTCGAGCAGTTGACCGGCTGCGGGTGGCTGAGCATCCCCGGCACCGCCGGTGACCTGCTCGCCTCCCGGCCCGAGAATCCCACCCCGGTCACTGTCCCGTCCCTCGTGCCCCACGAGGACGGCCCGGCCCCGTTCACGTTCGGCAGGAAGATGCGGCCCAAACTCAGCGGATGGGCCCAGAGAGTCGTCTCGGACAAGAAGCTCCGCAAGGCCAGGACCACCGCAGGCACCCGGCTGCTCGCCCTGACCCTGGCCACCCAGACCAGCGCATCGGGACGGCTCGGCCCCGGCGGAACGGGCGTCGCCCTGGACTCCCTCGCCGCCTTGTGCCCAGTGGGTCCCGGCGAACTGCAGCGCCTGGTCGACCAGCTGACCGCAGCGGACTGGATCACCGAAGCCGCCGTCACCGACACCCACCTCACCGGACGGCTGACCGAACACATCCTGCCTCTCACCTGCCCCCTCCCCTAGGCGCTGTCGTCAAACGAGGGCCATTAGGATTCGGACCCGTCAGATCCCCCTTTTCAGAGCCCGCATGTTCACCGAGTCGATCGCGCACCTCGACCAGTCCAGCTCACCGCGGGAGCCGAGTTCGTCGAGGACCAGACGATGCAGCTTTCGCCCATACCCTGGCCTTCGACCACTCAGTGAACCGGCGGTGCGCCGTAGCCCCGGACGGCCCGAACGACGCGGCGCGCAGCTGCTGCCACGTGCACCCAGAGGTTGCCACGAACACGATCGCCGCACCCGCACCAGACGCCACACTCCGGCCGCCGCTCCGAGCGTTTTGCGGCGGCGATGACGGCGGCCTCGAATTGCGGGTCGGTGCGGCGCAGGGCGTAGAACTGGGAGTGCTTCACGCCGGCCTGCTGCGTGGCCTTGTAGACCGACTCGCCCCGGGCGAGCGCGCGCAGGACCTGCGCGCGCTGCTGAGGGTGAAGGGTGCGGCTTTGCGCGGGCTCATCAGGTGATGGCCTCTCCGGTCACGGCGAGCTGTACGGGCTTTTGGGTGGTGGTCAAGGTGTCAGTTCCAGGCGCGCGTGGGTTCAATGCCTGGATCAGGCGGGAGTGAGCTCATCGAGCGGGAGCTCCTGGCGGTGGCCGTCATTGAGCTCGACGACGGCGGCCTGCTTGTTGACGGCGACGATCTCCCCCTTGCGCGCCCAGCCCTCCGGGACGCTGTACTCCGGCACCGAGACCTGGTGACCGATGCTGAGGTAGTCCGGGTAGCGCTTGGCCAGCTTGAGGGCGACCGGCCGGGAGATGGCCGGCGCCACGAGCTCCGTCACCCGGTTCGCGCCGTGTCCGGCGGCGCGGGCGGCCGGCACCGCCTCTCCCAGGGCCACGTCGGCGTGGTAGTCCAGCAGGCTGGCGTAGAGCTTCTGTTCGCGGGCGGCCTCGACGGCCGCCAGCTCAGCGGGGGGCTCGATGACGCAGGCGCGGTTCACCGGGCTGCTGGTGGACCGGCATCTCGACAAGGCCACAGCCACTCACTGACTGCCACTCGCATCAGGAGTTCGGTCAGCGGAGCACGTGGGATGCTCCTACTGGGGCTTCGGGGGGCTGCTGATCCACCTCTGACTACCCGGATCCATGACTGTCCGACGACGTTGATGTCAGCTGGTGATGTCAACCTGCGTTGGAAAAGTGGCTGTTCATGAGATGACCTACAGGTCTCTCGCACAGTGCGCACGTGTGAACTTGTGAAGTTCGCAGCGCCGGGCAGCAACGGAACGGTTTGGTGTCCGCCGGCGTCTCCCCTCTCCGGGGCACAGTGGCTGTGCCCCGGAGAGGGGAGACCGGGTGCGTACGGGCGGCTTCGCCAAGTGGACAAGGCGGTTCGAGGACGAGCGCGAGCGCAGGCGCGTCCAGGGCGACCCGGACTGGGGGCAAAGCGCGACGCTGCATCCAGCGGTGTGGGCCAGCATTCAGCGCTTCCAGGTCGGCGAGGACGGTGACGGCGCCAACCTCGTCGGCAAAGCGGATGAGGCTGGCGACGGCGACTACGCGCAGGCAGTCCGGCTCTTCGTCGCCGAGGAGCAGAACCATGCCCGTCTACTCGCTCGGCTGCTGGCTGCGGGTGGTGTACCGACGTTGACTGGCCACTGGAGCGACACGGTCTTCGTACGGCTGCGGGGTCTCATGTGCCTGCGCATGGAACTGCTGGCGCTGATGATCGCGGAAGTGGTGGCACTGCGATATTACCGGGCCCTGCGCGATGGCACCGAGGACTCACTCACTTCGGATGTGGCGGGGCGGATCCTGTCTGACGAGCAGCGCCACGTCCCGTTCCATTGCGAGCGACTGCACGCCTCCCTGGCGGAGCTGCCCCGCGCAATGCGCCGCCCGGTGATGGCCCTGTGGCGACTTTTTCTGCTCGCGGTCTCCCTCGTCGTCGCCGCCGACCACGGTCCGGCGCTGCGACGACTCGGCATCGGACGCCTGCGATTCGTGGCTGATGTCGCGGCCTCGTCCGGCGCGGTCGTCTCCGCGGTGCTGGCGCCCCGCCCAGATGCATGGACGAGCGTGGGCTGACAACAGACAGCCCACCGCTTCCCGCCCACCTCTTCAGGAGAGCGGCGCTCCCGACCGTGATGGTCGGGAGCGCCGACGCACATGGTCCCTGCGGTGCTCCACCGGAGCGGGGCGGGGCGGACGCTCCACCGTCTTCCGGTCAGATCGTCGACGGACGTGATCTTCGGTGGCCGTGTACCGTCGTTGCGGCACTGCTGGGCTGTAGGAAGCCTGTCCTGCTGTGCTCTAAACGGCAGCGACCGCGGTCTTCAGCCAGGCCCTGTACAGGTCCTCGATCTCGTTCTCACTGGAGAGCTCGGCGGTCGGCGTCACCGCATCGACCATGCCGGGCAGAGCCTTGGCCAGGGTATCGGCGGCGCCTGCCTCGGGGACTTCGGCGGCCTCGGCGAACGCGGCGATCACCTCTGCGGGCAAGGCGTTGCTTAGTGGTCAACGTCGGAAGTCCTTCGGGGGTTGATCATGTAGTTGGCTGCGCGGAGGATTCTTCCTGGTGATCGGCGGCGTGCCGGTCGAGCCTGGCCAGCAGGTCGTCCAGGTCGGGGGTGGTGAACTTCCACCGGAATGGCTGTGCTGTGGCGTTGTAGCGGTCTTCGAATGCTCGGAGCCGGTCCCTGACCTGGGCCAGGTCGGTGAAGTCGTTGGGCGAGACGACCTTGCGCTGCACGACGGAGAAGTAGATCTCCACCTGGTTGAGCCAGGAGGCGTGGACGGGGGTGTGGACCATGAGCGCGTTCGGGAATGCACTGGTCGAGCGGTCGGCGGCCTTCTGCCCGCGGTGGGAGGAGCCGTTGTCGACGATCCAGAACACCCTTTTGGCGCTGACGTAGGGCTCTTGGCTCATGACCTGGGTGACCAGGTTCATGAACGGGTCGATGCCGGTTCTGGCCAGGAGCGGTGCTGCCGGGGCTTGAGCACGTCCTGGGCCAGCCAGCGGCGCACGGTGGAGTCCGACAGGGCCGGGGCGATGCCTCGTGCCGTGGCCTCGCGGGCCAGTTCCGGGCACGACCAGCGGGCCGGCGGCGTGCCGGTCTCGGCGGGTAGTTGGCAGGCCATGGGCGGTCTGCAGGGCGGTGAACGAGGGTGGCCGGCCGGGGCGCTGGCGGTCGGCCGGCCCGGGCATGCCCTCGTCGGCGAAGCGGCCTCGCCAGGTCCGCACGGTGTCCACATGCAGGCCCGTCTCGCGGGCGATGCAGGCGTTGGAACGGCCCCGTGCCGCGTGGAGCACGACGTGCGCTCGGACCCGGGCCTGGTGGGGAGTCCTGTGCCCGTAGGCCATCTTCTTCAGCCGGTGCCTCTGCGAGGCGGTCAGCGATATCGGGCGGGCGGTGGCAACGGGCAAGGCAGGCAGGCCGATCAGCAGAAGTGGATCTTACCGGCTGGAGCCTGCCGCACCGCCTGACGCAGGCGGCCAGACACGATGACCCCTTGCCCATCCTGCCGGAGTCGGCCAAGACCTCCCCTGCTCAGAAGCTGCCCGCGCGGCCTGAGCCGCCTGGCGGCAGCTCGCCGGCCTGGACGTCCGCTGCCGCGGCCAGTTCGCTCATGTCGGCGGCGAACTGGCCGACGGCGAAAGCAACAAGCTGATGCGTCTGAGCCGCGGAGGAGCCGCCAGCACCTGCGGCTTCGGCCTCTACCTCACCCTCCCCGACATCTGAGAGAAGCCACCCACGGCACCGCTCCGATATCAGCCCCCCGAAGGATTTCCGGAGCCGACTTGCAATAGGGTGCACCGGTGGCTGACGTTAGTTTCGAGGCTCTGACGCGAGATCATGGCCGGCGTGCACCGGAGCCGACGTTCGGTGAGGTGACCGACCGGGTCTGTCGATGGCTTCGAGCCGTGGACGCCTCGGGCCTGGAACGGGCTTTCGATGAAGCCTTTGAGGCTGTGGATATGCATTTCCACGAACCGCCGCGGTTCGGGGCGCTCCTGACGCTGGTCGAACCGGCACTACAGGCAAGCATGGAGCCCAACGCGCCGTCGGCGGACTTTACGACGCTGCTGACCAGGTTGCAGCTGCGCCTCGGCGCCCCGCTCCCACCCTCGCTGATCGGATTTTGGGAGCTACGGGCGCGAAGCCTGCACTGGCGCACACTGTTCGACACGCTGATGAGCCCGGAGATATTCGCCCCATCCGCTTATCTCGACGGTCATGGCTACGGCCCCGAGTACCGGCTGTCGGTGGCACGGGTGGACAACTCGATTCGCCCGGTCCACGAGTCCTTGGACTACGAATACGTGGAGTGGTTCGACGACGCCGCAGAGGCCGAACGCGCCACGGCCACCACCTGGCGGAATTTTCGGGTCGGTGACAGCGTGATGCTCGACCCGACCGTCGCCCGCTCCCTGATTCAGATCGCCTCCGACCACGGCGAGTGGGTCGAACTTGTCAGCGACTGGTGCGACGACCACGGCGAGTCGCTCATCTTCCGGGCCGGCGACGACTACGAGGGCTACGCGGACCTGCTCGGCACCAGCCTGCCGCAGTGGCTTGGCCTGGAGGTCGACGCGACGATGGCGCGGCTCGTCGCACCGGACCGCGCCACTGACGTGGCAAGCGGGGCAAGCCTGCTCGGCTCAGCATGAACCGTGTATATCTACGCGATTGAACGCTGTCACACTCGCGGGTCACGCACCCTTCCGCCGGGGTATCACGCTGCCCGATCCGGCCCCCAATCCCGAGGCCGGTTTCTCGTACACCTATACCCGGTAGGCGCCCTGTCTGTCCGTGGGCGTTCAGATGTGGTCAAGGCCCCGCATAGGTCCCACTCTGCGTCAACCCCCCGAGAGCCGACACCGCACCCCGATGGCCTTCCAGGACTGGCAGGCACCGTCCGGTAGCCGGATCCCAGATCCTTACGGTGGTGTCGGATCCGCCGGAGACGACGAACCGGCCGTCGGGGGTGAACCGGATCTGCTTGGACTGCACCTGGGGCACCGAGTTGACGCCGCGCGGGCTGTCGGGTTCGTCACCGAAGACGCGCAGGCACTCGCCCGTGGCGGTGTCCCACAGGCGGATCGTACGGTCGGAGTATCCGCCCGAGGACAGGGCCTGGCGGCCGTCCGGGCTCAGGCAGACCGACAGTACCCAGTGGGTGTGGCCGCGGAGCGTGTGCCGGCATCGCCCGGTCTCGAGGTCCCACAGACGCACCACGCCGTCCCGCCCGGCGGACACGGCCAGGTCCCGGCCCAGCCAGACCGCCCTGGCTTCCTGGCGGAGCGGCAGCTGCCGCTCGCAGGCGCCCGTCTCCAAGTTCCACAACCTGATCGCGTCGTGCTGGGCGATCAGAGCCAGCCTCCGGTCACAGTCGAACGCCAACGCCCCCAGAACCGGTGGTCCGCCGAGCAGTGTGGTGCGGTCACCGGTTTCGACCGACCATGTGGTCAGGGCCTTGCTTGTCCGGTACATCACGTGTGCTCCGTCGTCACTGATGCCGACCGGGCCGACAGCGTGGTGCGGCTGCGCGGCCGCCACCTGCCGGCAGGTCCCCTTGTCCAGGTCCCACACCCGGACGGTGCCATCGCGCACGCTCGACGCGGCGAACCGGCCGTCCGCGCTCATGTCCAGCGAGTCCACCAGCGTGCCGGTGTCGTAGACCGTTGCGGCCCAGGCCGCACGCAGCCCGACCCGTACCACGGACTGCCCGAGTTCCCGCCACGCCGCGAGCAGCCGGGGCTCGCGCTCGTGTCCGGGCACCGCCCTTGCCTCCGCGAGAAGGTCCAGGGCTGCACGGGGGTGATCGGCCCGCAGGGCCCGGTTGAGCAGGCCGGCCGCCTCGGCGGCCCGGAGGGCCAGTTCCCCGTGCTCACGCGGCCTGCTCAGCCGGGACGGGGCGGCGTACGGCGTCGTCATCGTCCACCAGCGCAAAAGGCCGTCCTGCCACGCGGTTTGCAGGACTCCCGACTCCGCGTCGAGGTGGACCGCGAGTACCCGGGCGCCGTCCGCGCGCAGGGTGCGCAGGCACCGTCCTTCGGCGAGCGGCCACAGCCGGACGGTGTCGTCCACGTCGGTGGACACCACATAGCCGCCGGTCACCGATACCTGGGGCAGTCTACCCACGCCGTCCAGCGTCCGGTCACGGCCCTCGGTCAACTCCCAGACCCGGATCCGGCCGTTGGAAGCAACGGCTGCTAGATCCGCGTCGGCGCTGAGAAAGGCCGAGGTGGAGCGTCCGCAGTCGTCGAGGACCTGGACGAGGCGGCCTTTGTCGACGTCCCACAGACGGGCCGTTGCGTCGTAGCGGTCCGCGGCGAGCACCAGCCGCCCGTCGTTGCTGACCGCCGCCGTCGCATGGTTGTCGTGCCCGTCGATGACCTGCCGGAGCGAACCGCTGGGGAAGTCCCAGACGAGAACGACGCCGCCGTGATACGCAACGACGGCAACCCGTCCGTCGCCGCTGAGGTGGACCGAATTCGGCCAGTGCAGAATCCGGTCCAGCCCCGTGTGGTGACGGCCGAAGACCGCGTCGAACACGCGGAGGCAGCGCCCTTCTTCCAGGTCCCAGAAACGCACCGTGCAGAACGCGGCGGTGACCACGAACCGGCCGTCGGCGCTGATGCCGAGTTGGACGATCCCGTCGTGCGGGCCGATGGGCACCGCCGACTCCCGCAGGAGCCGTCCTTCGCGGACGTTCCACACCCGAAGCAACCCGTCGCACACGGACACCGCGCGGGTGCCGTCCTCAGTGAAGCGGATCCGCAGCGACGGATCAGCCGGCCTGACCCACATGCCGAACGACGGGTCGTACTCGCCGTCGCGCTGTCGGACGTCGTACCAAGGAATGCGGCGCGTACCGCTCGGCTGCCCGGTCCCGGACGTGATCTCCCGGTGAAGCAGCGCGTCCGCCTGGTCCTGGTCGCGGCGCTCCCGGTGCACCTCGGCGAGCAGTCGACGGGCCTCGCCGGCATCAGCGCCCGCCGAGGCCGCCGCGTCCAGCGTCACGAGGACGTCCTCGTCGGTGCGCTCGCCACGGCGCCACGCCAGCAGGCCCGCGTTGTAGGTGGCGTTCAGATGCTGCGGATCGGCACCCAGAGCTGCGGCGAACATCTCGCCCGCCTCTGCCGGGCGGCCGAGGTCGAGCATGGAGATGCCACGGTTGTTCAGCTCGTCGGCCCGCAGATCCGCCGGAGCCGGGAGCACACGCCGGTACGGCGTTCCGGTCAGGCGCCGGTGGATCTCGGTGAGTTCAGCGGCGACCTCGGCCATCGACGCCGGCCGGGCCGCCGGATCCAGGCGCAGGCAACGCTCCAGCAGGGCGGCGAGCGCCGGTGGAAGCTCGGGCAGACCCGGCGTCGGCTGCTCGCGCAGGGCGGCCAGCGCCTCACCGGCCACCGCGCCGAACACCCAAGTGATCCCGCCGGCGAACATCTCCAGCACGGACGCCCCGAAGCTGTAGACGTCGGTACGCCGACCGAGCGGCTGCCCCGTCATCTGCTCGGGCGAGGCGTAGGCAGGCGTCAGTCCCGCGTTGGACACCAGAGCACTCGCCTCGGGGTGCGCGAACGCCGTCACCGGGACAGTGTCCGTGGCTGCGGCTGTGGCGCAAGCACGGGCGAGCCCGAAGTCGGTCACCTTCGCAACGAGATCGTTCGCACTGACATCCAGCAGTATGTTGGCGGGCTTGACGTCCTGATGAACGACGCCCTGGTCGTGCGCGTGCTGCAACCCCCGGGCGCACTGCACCGCCACATCCAGGATGCGTCCCAGCGCAGTCGTACGGCCGCCGGCGTACAGGCGTCGATCGCCGATCCAGTCACGCAGGCTGCCTCCCGTCACGTACTCGGCGAACACCCGTGGCAGCCCGTCGAGAACGCGAACATAGTGGCAGCCGCACACGTTCGGATGCAGGCCGAGCGACACCCAGATCTCCGCCTCGGCGGTAAACCGGTCCTGATCCGCCGCTGCCCGGAACAGCTCCGGCCGTGGAGACTTGACGGCGAGGTCTGTGCCCCATGCCAGGTGACGCACCCGGTACACCAGGCCCATGCCGCCGTCCTCGTGTACCTCGACAACCTCGTACCGCCCGTCGACGACCTGGCCCGTGCGCCACACCCCGCCCACGCCGTACCTCCCAACCCGCGGCATCTCCGCCGAGTACGTCTACGAAATCCCCCGCAGCGGCGGCGTCCACTGGGACATCACCTTCATCTGATCCCCGCCCCGCCCCCGGGCCACCGGCGCGGGGGCAGCCGCCACCGCACCATCCCGCACCCTCCTCCTCCCGGCCGCGCCACGCCCCTGCGCGGCCCGGCCCGCCGGACCCACACGCCGCGAAATTCGACAGCCCCCGTCAGGGGCTTGGCGTTGCGGGCTCGTGTGCCTAACGTATGAGGCAGAACATGAGCCCTACTCACGTTTGAGGATTTGCGTGATCACTAACCACTCCAAAGCCCGCCTCTGGCTTCTGAGCACTCCCGGCACCTCTTACGCCTTCCAGCTGGACGCCGACGACGTCCCCCGGCACGTGCACTGGGGGCGGCCGCTGACCCTGGAGCAGGCCGCCGTGATCGCGGCCGACCTGCCCGACGAGGACCCCGACAGCGACGACCCGGGGGGTGAGGAGTACGCGGTCGAGGGCGGCCTGCGGTTCGGGGCGCCGTCGCTGACCGTACGGTTCGACGACGGTGTCCGCGGCTTCGAGTGGCGGTTCCTCTCGCACACGGTCGAGGACGACCTGCTCACGCTCTCCTTCACCGACCGTGTCCGCTCCCTCGGTCTCGACCTGCACTACCGGCTCCGGGACGGCCATGACCAGATCGAGCGCTGGGCCGTCCTCACCGCGGACGAGCCGGTTGACGTCCTGCGGTTCGACTCCGCCGCCTGGACGCTGCCCGCCCGCGACGACTACCAGGTCAGTCATGTGGTGGGGGAATGGGGTCGGGAGTTCCAACTCCGGCGCGACCGGGTGCCCGTCGGGGAGACCGTGTTCACCAGCCGCCTCGGCATCACGGGACAGCACGCCGGGCCGTGGCTGATGCTCGACGCGCAGGACGCCGCCGAGGAACACGGCGAGGTCTGGAGCGCGGCCCTGTCCTGGAGCGGCAGTCGCCGGATCACCCTGCGCCGCGACGCCTACGGCCGCACCTCCTGGACGGGGGGGTTCGGCCACGAGGGCCTGGTCTGGAAGCTGGCCGCCGGCGAGCGTCTGGAGACCCCCGTCTTCACCGGGCTGTATGCCCCCGACGGCTTCGGCGGCACCAGCCGCCGCTGGCACGCCTACGTCGAACGCGAGGTGCTGCCCGCCCGTCCTGCCGAACGCCCTTTGATCTTCAACTCGTGGGAGGCGACCGAGTTCGACATCAGCGAGAAGCAGCAGACCGAGCTGGCCGACCTGGCCGCGGGTCTCGGCGTCGAGGTCTTCGTCGTGGACGACGCCTGGTTCGGCGCCCGCACCAGCGACATGGCCGGGCTCGGCGACTGGTGGCCCAACCCCGACCGCTTCCCGAACGGTCTGGGCCCGCTCGCCGACCACGTCCGCGCGCTGGGCATGGGCTTCGGCCTGTGGGTCGAGCCCGAGGCGGTCAACCCCGACAGCGACCTCTTCCGTGCGCACCCCGACTGGATCCTCTGCCAGGACGGCCGTAACCGCACCCAGCGCCGCCACCAGCACGTGCTGAACTTCGCCCGCCGCGACGTCCGGGAATGGGCGGTCGATTGGCTGGTCAGGACCGTCACCGAGCTGGACGTGGCCTTCCTCAAATGGGACATGAACCGGCCCTTCAGCGAGGCAGGGCAGCCTGGGGCCGCCGACCCCGACCGGGTCTGGATCGAGCACACGCGCGGGGTCTACGAGGTGATGGACCGGCTGCGCGCCGCCCGTCCCGGCCTGTACCTGGAATCGTGCGCGGGCGGCGGCGGCCGGGCCGACCTGGGCGTGCTGGCCCGCGCCGACCAGATCTGGACGTCGGACAACACCGACGCCGCCGACCGGGTCGCGATCCAGCACGGCCACTGCCAGCTGCTGCCCGCCCGGACCATGGGCGCCTGGGTCACCGACAGCCCGCACAGCTTCACCGCCCGCCCGACCTCGGTCCGGTACCGCTTCCATGTCTCGATGGCCGGGGCGATGGGCATCGGCGGCAATCTGCGGAACTGGAGCGAGGAGGATCTGGCCTGGGCCCGGATGCTGGTCGAGCAGTACAAGCGGATCCGGCCCGTGGTACACGGTGGCGTCCAGTACCGCCTGGGGCACGACGCCGTGCAGTACCTCACCGAGGACGAAGTCGTCGTCTTCCAGTTCCAGCCGTCCGCGCCGGCCCGCCCGGTCGCCCGCACCCGGCTGAAGGGCCTCGACCCCGACGCCCGCTACCGGGATGAGACCACCGACGCCGTCCACGAGGGCGCCGTCCTGCTCAGCCACGGTCTCCCGCCGCTGCTGTCCTTCGACTGGACGAGCGAGCTCGTCCACCTCAAGAAGGTGCCCCGATGAGCCTCGCCCCCGAGCGGCCCGAGGCCCTCGCCGAGCCGACCCGTAGGGTCGGCTCCGGCTGGGTCGCCCTGTACGTCCTGGCCAACATCGGGATGTTCATCCCGCTTCAGGCGCCGACCACATTCCTGATGCCCGAGCAGATCGCCCAGATCGACCCGGCGGGGAAGGTCGGCAGCTACGCCTGGGTCAGCATGATGGGCGCAATCTCGGGAATCGTCCTCGCGCCGCTGGCCGGTGCCCTCAGCGACCGCACCACCAGCCGGTTCGGCCGCCGCCGGCCGTGGATGATCGCGGGCTCGCTGGTCTGCATGGTGGCACTGGTCTGCATCGGCATCCAGACGACCGTCGCCGGGGTCGCGCTCGGCTCCCTCGTGCTGTCCGCCAGCTTCATGATCATCGGTGCCGGACTCTCCCCCGTGGTGCCCGACCAGGTCCCGGTCGCCCAGCGCGGTGTGGTGCTGGGCTGGGCCATGGTCCCGCAGGCCGGCAGCATGATCGCGGGCGGGCTACTGCTCGGGCTGGTCACGGGCTTCTCCGCGCAGTACATGCTGATGGCCGCTTTGCCGCTGCTGATACTGCTGTTCGCGGCCACCATGAAGGATCCACCGCTTCCCCGCCGGCACCGCGATCCGTTCTCTCTGCGTACTTTCCTGGACGGCTACCGAATCAACCCGCGCGAACACCCCGACTTCGTCTGGGCGATGAGCTCCCGGTTCATCATGGGGCTGGGCTACGGGATGGGCACGCTCTACCTGCCGTACTTCCTGGACGACGTACTGCACTACGAGCAGTTGTTCCCCGGCCAGTCGACCGAGGACGGCCTGCTCATCGTGATCGGCGTCAACTGCCTGGCCACGATCTCGACGGTCGTCCTCAGCGGCTGGCTCTCCGACATGCTGGGCAAGCGACGCATGCTGGTCTTCCTCGGCGGCGTCACGATGGCCGTCGCCGCAATCCCACTCGCGCTGTCGCCCACGTGGACCATGACGCTGGTCGCAGCCGTCATCCTGGGCCTGGGCTACGGCGTGTACCTGGCCGTCGACACCGCCCTGGTCACCGAGGTGCTCCCCGCCTCGGCGGACCGCGGCAAGGACATGGCCCTGGCCAACCTGATGACCTCCCTGCCCTACGTTCTCGTTCCCCCGATCGCCTCGGTCGTGCTCGGCAGTCCGGGGGGCTACCGCTCGCTGTTCCTCTGCTCCGCGGCCATGTCCGCGCTGGGCGCGGTATTGGTCTGGAAGGTCAAGGCCGTCCGCTAGCACTCAGGAGGACGGCGGCGTCCTCCGGCAGATCCAGGGCATCACCCGACGTGGCGTGCAACAGCACCCGGGCGGCTCCAGCCATTCGCGCCTCCGGCCGCGAAGCACCCCTTGACCACTACTAGTTGCCAGTCACCGGCGTCGATCGTTCAGATAGCTGTTGAGGACTCGTTTGCACTCAGCGATCAGCTGGGCGTCGCCCTGCGGATCGATGCGGAAGGCGAGTTTCAGCACGCTGTCCGCGCACTCCAGAGCCACCCGCACCGCGACCTCGAATTCGGCGTTGTCCTGGGTCCCGGTCAGAGAGGCGGTCAGTGAGCGCAGCCTTCCGGCGACCGCGGTGTTGTTGTCCAGGGTCGGCTCCAGGATGTGGTCCTGTCCCGCCGCGCCGAAGTCGACCACGCCGAAACCGGCGATCGTCCGGCGCATGGTGACGAACTCGTCGACGGTCACATCCACGATGCCCGAGATGCCTTCGGGCTCCTCTCGCTCCAGCCGGTCCGCGACCCGCCCCAAGAAGGACTCCAGATTGCGGGCGGCGAGCGCACCGATCAGCCCCTCCCTGTCGGAGAAGAACTGGTAAAGGGTGCCGATGGGCACCTCGGCCCTGCGGGCCACCTCCTTGGTGGTCAGCCCTGCATAGCCGACCTCGTCCAGGAGTTCGGCGCAGGCGTCCAGCAGCCGTTCGAAGCGTTCGGCGCTGCGCTTCTGGACCGGCATTCGGCGCAGCGACCCTGCGGTGCGATCTTGATTCACGCTTCCATCATCCCATCGAACAGGTTAACGTGAGCCCGGCTCATGTTTCAGGAGGTTAGGCGTGACACTGAACCATCTCCCCGCGGACTTCATCTGGGGCGCCTCGACGGCGTCGTATCAGATCGAGGGCGCCACCAAGGAGGACGGCCGCGGCCCCTCGGTATGGGACACCTTCACCGCCCGGCCCGGCACAGTCCGCGACGGGCACACCGGTGACGTGGCCTGCGACCACTACCACCGGTACGAGGAGGACGTCGCGCTGATGGCCGAGGCGGGCCTCACCGGCTACCGCTTCTCCATCGCCTGGCCCCGGATCCAGCCGACCGGCACAGGTGAGGTCAATACTCGGGGTCTGGACTTCTATGACCGGCTGGTCGACGGCCTGCTCGCCCGCGGCATCGAACCTGTCCCGACCCTGTTCCACTGGGACCTCCCGCAGGGCCTCGAGGACAGCGGCGGCTGGCTGAACCGCGACACCGCGCACCGCTTCGCCGAGTACGCCGCTATCATGGCCGACAGGCTGGGCGACCGCGTCCAGAAGTGGATCACACTCAACGAACCGTTCATCCACATGGTCTGGGGCTACGGTCTCGGCACTCATGCGCCGGGCCGCACCCTGTTCCTGGACTGCTTGCCGGTCGCCCACCATCAACTGCTCGGCCATGGCCTGGCGCTGAGGGAGCTGCGGGCGCGCGGCCTCCAGGTGCTGATCGCCAACAACTGCACCCCGGTCTGGCCCGCTTCGGACTCCCCCGCCGACCGCGCCGCCGCGCGAGCCTACGACAACCTGCACAACCGCCTGTTCAACGACCCGATCCTCACGGGCACCTACCCGGACCTGTCGGCCTTCGGCGCGGACGCGACCCTCGGCGGCTCCGTCCGGGACGGCGATCTCGAACTGATCTCGGCCCCCTTGAGCGCGCTCGGCATCAACTACTACAACCCGACCCGGATCCAGGCGCCGGCATCCGAGGGGCTGCCGTTCGAAGAGGCCCCCATCGAGGGCTACCGCCGCACCGCGTTCGACTGGCCCGTCGTCCCCGACGGCCTACGGGAACTGCTCGTCGACCTCAAGGAGCGATACCCGGCACTCCCGCCGGTTTACATCACGGAGAACGGCTGCTCGGTCGAGGACGTCGTCAACGCGGACGGCGCCGTCCTCGACCTCGACCGCATCGACTACCTGGACACCCACCTCCAGGCCGTCGACGCCTCCGTGGCCCAGGGCGTGGACGTGCGCGGCTACTTCACCTGGACCCTGATGGACAACTTCGAATGGGCCGAGGGCTTCCACCAGCGCTTCGGTCTCGTCCACGTCGACCACGACACCCAGGTCCGCACCCCGAAGGCGTCCTTCGCGTGGTACCGCGACCTCATCCGCGCTCAGCGCGGATGAATCGGCAGGAACATCACATCCCTCTGCCTCAAGGCGACGTCAAGATCAGGGGTCAGGGCCCGATGTCGCAGAGCCGCTTGACGCCGAAACGGCGCTGGTGATCCTCAACGAACTGGCAGCGGTTCACCAGTGCGGACGGTCTCAAGGACCGTGACGTCCCGTCCAGGGCCAGGTGGATGCGCGGGTGGTGCAGATCCTGCGGACGCTGATGGGCCAGGCCAGGGACGGCTCGACTTCACGCGCGTCGGCCAGGAGGCCAGGAAACTGGAGGGTCCGCCGGTGGTGATGCCGTCGCGGGCGACCTTCTACTGCCTGTTCGAGCGAATGGAGGCGGGTCGGCACACCACCGGCTCGGCCCGCCCCCGTCGCTCGCTGGCCAACCAACCCGACGGAGTCTTCGACGTCCCGGCTGACAACTCCCGCTGAACACGGGTTATGCGGCTTCGGCCAGCGCGGTTGTTGTTGTTCGGGGTGTTCGCTCGTAGGCGATGGGGCTGCGATGTCCGAGGCGGGAGTGGCGTCGGACGGTGTTGAGCGGTGCAGTCGGTGGAAGAGGTTCAGGTGGGCCTCGCGCTCGGTGTCCCGGGCCCGGCGACCTTGGAGGGTCTCCCATTTGCAGGTCGCGTTGAACGACTCGGCGAGTGCGTTGTCCGCGCTGGAGCGGACCGCGCTCATGGACTGGGTGACGCCGGCTTCACGGCAGGCGTCGGCGAAAGCCCGGCTGCAGTACTGGGCCCGCGATCGCTGTGGAAAATGGCGCCGGTGAGATTGCCGCGGGTCCGTTCGGCCGCATGCAGGGCGTCGATGACGAGGTCGGTCCGCATGCGGTCGGCGATCGCCCGCTCCGCCAGGCGCCGCGAGGCGAGGTCGGTCACGGTCGCCAGGTAGCGGAACGTCCCGCCGCTCAGCGGCAGACAAGTGATGTCGCCGACGTACTTGGTGTCGACCTCGGTGGCGGTGAAGTCGCGGCCGATCAGGTCCGGGACCTTCGCGGCCTCGAGGTCGGGGACGGTGGTGCGGTGCCGGCGGCGCAGGCGGAGCCCGGCCGGGTCGATGGCCTTCATGACCCGGGCGACGCGTTTGTGGTTCACCACCTCACCCCCATCGCGAAGCCCGGCAGTGATCCTCGGGATACCGCAGGTGCGTCCGAGGCTCGGTGGACAGTGCGAATCAGGACGGCAAGCCGTGTGTCGGCCGCCTGCCGGGCTTGTGGGGCTCGAAAAGTCGTCGTTGCAGGTCACGCGGCATATCGATACTCGTTGTTGATGCCGCCGAGGACCCTGGTGCTTAGCAGGCTTCGGTCGTGGAGGTCGTGCGCGATTGCGGGCTGCTCGGTCGCGCTGGGCGGTAGCTGTTGCCGGGATCGGTGCGGCCGGTGTCCGTTGTAGTGGTCCTGGTGGTCAGTCAGGACCTTCCTGGCGTGGTTCCCGCCCAGGATCAGGACGTGGTCGAGGGCCTTGCGGCGGATGATGCCGGTCACGCGTGCGCAATGCGCGTTCATGCGCGGTGCCCGGGGCGCGCTGAGCAGCACCTGAGTGTCCTGGGCGGTGATGACGGCATCGAAGGCGTCGGTGTACTTGCTGTCGCGGTCGCGTAGCAGGAACCGTGGCACGGCGCCCCCGCTCGCCGAGGTCGGCAGCGATGTTCCGGGCCTGTTGTACCGCCCACTGCGCGGTGGGGTGCGTGGTCACCGCGGTGATGTGCAGTCTCCGGGTGCCGTGCTCGCTGAACGCCATCGCGTACAGGCGCTTGCCCCGGGCCGTGTCGATGTGGAAGAAGTCCGCGGCAGGGATCCCCTGAGCCTGCGCCGTGTCGACAGTCGCGCCAGGTGGGGCCGGAGCGGCGCGGGGCTGGGTCGATGCCTGCGTGCAGGATCTCCCAGGCCGTGGAGGCCGCGAGGGGGTGCCCGAGTCGGGCCGGTTCGCCCTGGATGCGGCGGTGACCCCAGCGGGGATTCTCATCGGCCAGGCGCAGCACGGGACTCTTGAGCGCGCCGCCGTCGGCGGCCGTCCGGTGCGAGAGCCGCGGTAGTCCCGCCTTCTGGCGATCAGTTTGCGGTGCCAGGCCAGCAAAGTGCCGGGGGGTAACGGGGAAGACGGCGGCCCAGCGGCCACACGGTATCAGCGAGCTGAGGGCTGCGAGCCAGAATCGGTCGGCCGGCTCATAGCGCACCCTGCCCTTCACATGCCTGCGCAGGATGGCATTCTCGTGCCGCAGCAGGTGTCTCGGCACAGTAGGACCGCGGGGACGGACAGCAGCGCGCGGGCGGTGCGGTAGAGCAGGGACACGATCATCAGGGCAGCATGACAAGTCCCCACCGAGAGGTGGGTGCTGACCAGCAGCGATGACTTTACGAGCCCCACAGGCACCCACGTCAGTGACGTCGACCAGGTCACAAAGTACAAGAGGGGCACTTGCGCTTGCCGACGCGGCTGAGATGACCACGACATCAGATGTCCTGTCTCAGGTAAGTCCGGGTGGTGCGAGTCGATGACCTGTGGTGCCCGGAGATCAGCGAGACGGTTCAGCTTGTGTCCGTCTCTGTTGAGTCCAGGCATCCGAGCTGCCGCGGTGGGACCGCACCAGGGGTGAGCCGGACAGTCACGTGAAAGACGGCCACCGCTCGGTGGCCCACTCCAGCCAACCCGACCACCCAGGAGGCGGGCCGCCAACCTCATGACCATCGAGTTCTCCGGCGTCGGGCTCCTCGAACAGTGTCCTCCAGTGCAAGAGGTCCGCCTCGCTCATCGGGAAGGTCTGATCCGGAGTGGTCGATCGGCGATGGGCGATCCGAGCGCGTTGGGTCTCATGGTCCACCGGCACGTAAACGAGGTGACAGGACGCGCCCACAGAATTCACCAACCAGCGGATCGCGGACCTCTCGTCACGAGACCAGCATCCGAAATCCAGGACCACGTTGGTTCCGAGCCTCAGTGCCTCCAGAGCAAGCGAGAGCAGCCGTCCTTCCAGGACATCGCGCTTCCCATCTGCCTCCGGCTCGCCGAACAGCGGAATCATCCACTCGTCAGGTGTCAGCCGCAGTGCGCTGTGCCTCGACGCACCGTCAGACACCCACACACCCAACAACGTGACAACGCCGGCGTACGACCATTCAGGAAAGGACGGCTACCCCAGGCTCGTGCCCGAGGACACGAACAAGTGCCTGACCCCGGCGCCCGGCCAGACCGAGCTGCCGCTCGCCGACATCCCCAAGGACGCCCTGCCGGTCCTGGACCAGATCCAGAAGCGGCTGGACGACACGATGAAGAAGGCCGTCGCGGACGCCGGCGCCGACTTCGTCGACCTCTACGCCCACACCGGCAGCAACACGGCGTGCGACGGCCGCAACCGGGGCATCGGCGGCCTGCTGGAGAACTCCCAGATCGGCGAGAACGACCAGTGGATCCCCTGGTACGCGCACCCCAACGAGAAGGGCCGCAACATCCAGGCTGAGCAGGTGGCCGACAAGGTCGAGCAGATCCTCAACCGGTAAGGGGCACAGCCTCCCAAGTGGAACCGGACCCGCACCCTTACCCGGCGCGGGTCCGGTTCCCGTCCGCGCCCATCAACGAAGCCGCAGGTCATCGATAGCCACGACCGACCTGATGGCCCGCCGTCTCACCGGAGAGACCACCATCTCCTGGCGCGACCCAGCATTACCCAACAAAGCCCGCATAACAGGATGAAACACCGAGAGAAAACGACCTCTAAACAGGCCCGATTTTGATTTTGGTCAGTGGGCGGTGACGCCGCGGGCCGCGAGGACGTCCAACTTGTCCGGGACCGCGAGCAGGGCCTCGTCCGCGCCGACGATGCGTTGGAGATTCGGTACGAGGGCGAGATCTGCGAGTGAGCGGACATCGAAGAGCTCGTCCTCGCCGTCCCAGACCGGCGCGCACTCCTGGTACACCTGGTGACCGCCGTCGATGGTCAGTTCGTCGACCGTGAGGAGCAGTTCATCCGGTATATCCAGTCCCTCGAAGTAGGCGCGCGCCTCGGGGAGGACCTTGTAGGCCAGGTCGTTGTCGACCACGTACTGGTAGAGGTCGGTGATCCCGCTCTGCTCGCGCATGTGCCCCCCAAGGCTGAACTGCGGCGTCAGCACCTCGTCCCAGTACATGAGCTTTTCGATAACAAGCAGCTTGAAGTTGAAGTCACTGAAGGTGATCATGCGGTCAGTGTAGAACTGGGCACTGACATCGACCCCGCACCTGGTGGCACTGCCCGGACGGACCAAGACGTGCCCTCTTCCCGGTACCGGGCCCGCGGCGACCGCCGTTGTTGAAACTGATCACCACCTGCCTCATGACTTCCTCGACGGGCAGGTGAAGCGACGGCACCCCCAACCGCTCAGTCGAGCGATGCGGCCGAGTCAGCTGGCTGCGTCGGCCAGTGCGCGGACTCCTGTACCCGCTCTTTCGCAGGTCCTTCCGACGGCGCGTGCGCGGGCTCCCGCTGGGACTACCCGGCGTCGCGCCGCCGGCGCGCGCGCTCGAGCTCAGCGGCATCCGACATCCAAGAGCCGTGCTGTTCGAGTGCGGCGCAGCCGCCGCGGACGAAGGCGCTCACCAGGTTCCGGTACCCGCCGATCCCGTCGACCAGGCTGTACTCGACCCGGTACTGCGGATCCGACCCGCCTTTACCCTCGTGCACCGTCGTGATCCGGGCGATGGAGTCCGCGTAGAAGTGGAGCTGGATCCCTTCGCCCATCTCCTCGTCCTCGATGGTGAACACTTCGTTGTCCGCGGAAGAGCGATCGCCGACGAACTCCCAGAACTCCGCGGTGGCAGTGCGGGGATTGTCCGGGAACCACTTCTTCTCGACGCCCTTGTCGTCGGTGAACGACAGGATCGTCTTCCTCGCACTCTCGCCGAAGTCGGCGCGGTCGCCGGCAGCCTCCTCGTCATCCTCCAGGGGCGTGCTCCTGGAGCGGTCCGCGGCCTCCGAGCACATCAGGAAGCTCACGGTACGCACCGCGTCATCGGCGAGCTCAGGGTGTGCACGGCGCACGGCCGCGTCGACCGTCGTCGCCATCCGATCCCAGTCGCGCTTGTCCGTGGCGCGCTTTCCCCGTCGCGGATCGCGGCCGATCCGCATCCCGGCGCACGCCTGCTCCGCGGTGGCGATCACACGCATGACCTCGGGCAGCAGCGCGGGGGCGACGGCATCGGGCATCCGCCTCGGAACCGTCGCGCCGTGCAGGTACTGGCCCGTGTACCTCAGAATCGCGGCGTCGAGTGGACCGAGTACTGCTCCGCGCTCGGCGCGACGGCGGTCCGCGTGGTACTCCTGAGCTCGTTTCCCGTTGGACGTCTCTGTCGCCGCGCGCATCGCCGCGCAGACCTGACCGCGCTCGAGGAGATCGATGTCAGCCCCATGGGCGATGAGCCGGCCCCTGTCCCACCGGATGCGCTGGAAGAGCGCGTCGACGTCCGCGGGCGCGGAGAGGAGGATCGGGTCCAGGAGCGCGACGGCAGCGTTCTCGTCGAGCCGGCCCCGGGTTCCGGCGGCGTCGCACAGCGGAAGGACCGCACTCCACAGCAGCAGGTGTCTGGCCAGGTCCTCCCGGATCACCGCAAGATGGGCTTCCCTGATCGAGAACGCGAACGTGCGAGGCGCGTGGTTGGCGTCGGCCCCGGCACCGAGCATCAGCTTCAGCTCACCGTCCTCGCGGATCACGTTCGGGATCCAGCCGCTCTTGCGCGTGAAAACGATGTCTCTCATGGACTCAGTCTTCCCCATCGGACGAGACTAGCGAGTCCTGCCTGCACCGATCTGACCGGCCGCTTTCGTGTACACCCACGCCGCCCGGAGCGAGCAGGCTCGTCATGGTCGAGTCAGACGTTGAACCTGAACGTCACCGCAAGTTGCAGGGCTTCGTCCTGCTCCATCATCCGTCTCCAGTCCATCGGCTCGATGAAGCGCACCCTAACCGTCCTGGGATGATCTTCGCGTGGCTGGTGTGATCGCGGCGTCGGAGTCGTCCTAATCCGGTGTTAGCCACAGTCACGAGGGATGTGCGCCTCAACGGGGCTGTTCGAGCAGTGAATGATGGCTTCGGTGGCGGTCACGTGGGTGCCGGGCTGACGCCTTGAGCCGTCCGGGCACTTGACGCCTCTATCCAGAGCGGCGCTGCCCGGCGCCCTCGCGATCGCCACCATCGTCAACACTTCCTGCTTGATCACTCGTTGGTGTCTGTGGTGCGAGCCCGCCGCACGGTGACCCCTCGTGATGCCCGAGCCGCTTCAGCTCCAACGCAGACCGGGGCCCGTGGGGTGAGCTGGTGCCACGAACAGCTACTGAGGTGGCGGACCGGCCCCGTGTCGAGTCCTGGGATTAGGTCGCTGCGTGGTTCCGCATGAGCTCGTGACCAGCGGAAACAGTCCATGGGGAGGGAAATCTTGATCTACTGCGGAATCGACTGGGCGGAAAAGACGCACGACGTGGCCCTGGTCGACGACACCGGCCAGCTCCTGGCCAAGCGGCACATCACTGACGATGCCGCCGGCTACAAGATCCTGCTGGACCTGCTCGCCGAGTACGGCGACACCGAGGAGACCCCCATCCCTGTCGCGATCGAAACCTCCCGCGGCCTGCTGCGCGCCGGGAAGCGAAAGGTGTTCGCGATCAACCCGATGGCAGCCGCCCGCTACCGAGACCGGCACTCGGTCTCGCGCAAGAAGTCCGATCCCGGTGACGCCCTGGTTCTGGCGAATATTCTCCGTACCGACATGCACGCCCACCGGTCGCTCCCTGACGACAGTGACCTCGCCCGGGCCATCGCGGTCCTCGCCCGCGCTCAGCAGGACGCCACCTGGAACCGGCAGCAGATCGCCAACCAGCTCCGCTCCCTGCTGCGCGAGTACTACCCTTCCGCCCTGGCAGCGGCCGACGTCTGGAAGAACGGTCTGTGCCGGCCTGAGGTTCGCGAGATCCTCCGGGCGGCCCCAACCCCGACCCGCGCAGCCCAGCTGACCCGCACCCAGCTGCAGACCGCACTCAAGCGGGCCGGCCGACAGCGCGGCATCAAGGCTGACGCCGAACAGCTCCGGGACATCTTCCGGGCTGACTGGGCTCATCAGCCGCTGCTCGTCGAGGACGCGCTCGGCAAACAGATGCTCGCCCTCCTCGTCCAGCTCGAAGCCGCCTGCGCGGCTGCCGATGACCTGGCTGAGGCGGTCGGGGAGGCTTTCCCTCAGCACCCGGACGCCGAGACCATCCTCAGCTTCCCTGGTCTCGGCATACAGCTTGGTGCCCGGGTGCTTGCCGAGATCGGCGACGACCGCAACCGATTCGCGGACGCCCGCGGCCTGAAGGCATACGCCGGCTCCTCGCCTATCACCAGAGCTTCAGGCAAGAAGTCCGCAGTCACCCGCCGTTGGGTAAAGAATGACCGCCTCAACCACGCTGGCTACCTCTGGTCCTTCTCCGCAATCACCGCCTCACCTGGCGCCAAGACCCACTACCGACGCCGACGCGACGAGCACGGCGATTGGCACGCCGCCGCCCAACGCAACCTCTTCAACCGCATGATCGGACAGCTCTACCACTGCCTCCAGCACGGCCAGCGCTTCGATGAGGCCGTTGCCTTCCCGTTCCCCTCTGTCGGGGTGGTGGCCGCATAGCTCACCTCACTGGCTATACCAGAGGCTGCACCCACGGAGCGAAGCGCTGACCAGGGGCTGCGTCGTCCCACCAGTACCTCAGAACGGTCTCGTGCACGACCTCGAACCGTTCTGCGGCAATGAGACAGGAGGCGGGCTCCCGACCGCCCGCGTCCGCTTCGAAAGCGACGAGAACCGGTGGTTCCTCACCAAGCTGGCGAGCAACTCGCATCAGCTCCTCGCTCGTCGGCACCCGGAAGACCGGATCGTGAAACATCGCCGGGCAACTAACGAACGCCGGATCACCGAAGACCAGCTCCAAGCCGTGGTAATAGGTGAGATCATGACCGGCTGCCAGACGCTGCAAGTCTCACATCACGGTCAAGCCATTGCGCCTGGACCGAACAGCACCTGGCTCTCACTCGTCGAGGCGCACTAACCTCGATCTTGCATGACGGTCCGTCGGTTCTTCCGTCGGGCCGTTTTGCTGTTGCGGATGTGCGAGGGCATGTTGGTGGCCCGGTTGTCGCGTCGGGTGGGCGCCGGGTTCCACTCCCGGGGTGGTCGTGCAGGTTGTTGGGACGGGTGAATTTACTGGTCAGCCGGGGTTCGGTAGGGCCTGGAGCCGGTCCATGGCGCTGGTGATCACGGATGTCCAGGGCCATCGGGCGGCCAGGCGGAGCCAGCGGCGGCGGCCGGTGTTCACGAGCTGGGCGGCGGCGGAAAACAAGCGGAGGCGGAGGCGCTTCGGCTCCCAACGGCGGGTTTCGCCTGTCAGGGCGAGCATCGGCATCCAGGCGAGGAGGTCGAGCGCGATGGAGACGATCTCCAGCCAGATCCGGTTCTGGGCTGTGTCGTGCAGGGGCAGGTTGCGCAGGCCGGTATCGCGGGCGTTTCGGATGCGGTCCTCGCAGCGGGCCCGCCTGCGGTGACGCAGTTCGAGGTCGGCGAGCTGGCCGCCCTTTGTGTTGGTCGCGAAGCAGGTCAGTCGCAGCCCGTCAACGTCGGTGAAGCGCAACTGGGCGCCGGGGTGTGGCCGTTCCTTGCGGACGATCAGCCGCATGCCCTTGGGCCAGGTGCTCAGGTCGGGCATGTCGGTGATCTCTGCGACCCAGGCGCCGGGCCGTTCGGTGCCGTCGGAGTCGTAGGCCGGTGTCCAGGCCCGTTTCGGGATCTTCAGCACAGCCTGGTGGATGGCGTCGGTGATGGTCATTCCGACCGAGTAGGACAGCCACCGGCCGCGGCGGGAGAGCCAGTCGAGGAAGGCGTGGGTGCCGCCGGCGGAGTCGGTGCGGACCAGCGTCTGCCGTCCCCGCCGCAGGTGTTTGGGCAGTTGGGCCAGGGCGAGGCGGGTGGTTTCGATGTGATCGCTCGCGGTGTTGGAGCCTGCGTTGCCAGGCCGCAGCAGCGCGGCCACCGGTTCCCCGGAACCGGCCTGGCCGTGGTCGACGAACGCAACGAGCGGATGGTGACCGAAGGTCTTCTTCCAGGTCGCGGTGGCGTCCTGCTTCTCGGAGTGCGCAAGCACCAGCACGCCGTCGATGTCCACGATCACGCTGCCACCGGCGGCCGGATTGTCTTCACCGGCCAACTCCCATACTCGCGTGCGCACTTCGGCTCGTGCCGCGCGGATCGCGGTGAGCGCCTTCGGCCCGGCCGCGGCGAGCGCGTCGATGAGCCGGGAGACCGTGGGGTCCGATGCCACTGGACCGAACACGTCGGCCTCGGCCCGCAGCATGGCGACATCAGCGAGGCAGTCCCCGCCCAGAGCCGTCGCGAGTGCGATATCCAGCAGGACCTTGCCCGGATCATGCATCGTCCGCGGCTTGCGCCAGGGCGCCAGCGCCGCCGATATCGCATCGTCCAGGCCCAACGTGCGGACCGTCTCGACCAGCAGCACCGCCCCGGCCTGCGAGACCGCCCCGCTGCCGCCGCCCTCGACGCGGACACGTGGGTACAACCCGATACGCTTACTCACCTGGAGAGTGCTTCTTTCCGTGCAGCCAACAGGACCCTAGACAAGTCCCATCGTTGCAGGTCAGAAGCACTCTCTGCTTATTTGATCAAGGCATGGACGAGCACGCTCATGAAAGCGCGAGGCTAACCAATTGAGATGACTTCTTAGTTGAGGACCTGGACCTCGCCCACCGCAGCGGTGAACGCGGTCTGTCGGGTCTCGGTGAACTCGCCGCCGAGGACGGCGGCGGTCCGCCGGACGGACCAGGGGCGCCCCTGAAGAGGCACCGGAATATCACCTGTTCGTGTTGACCGGCGCCACCTCTTGAAATCCCGAGAAGCCCTGAAATCAAGAGGAGAAACCTTTATCCGTAGAATGGCCCGCCCCGAGTGAGTATTGCCAGCCGGTCTACGGCATTCCTACGCTGCCCACGGTTGACTTTATGCGGTCGACCACGGAAAACGAAACGGAGAAAAACATGGTCCGATTCAGAATCTTCTCCTCACACCTGTGGGCCGCCGCGGCCGTCCTGGCGTTCACCGCGAGCACCGCCTCCATGACCGCGAACCCGGCGGCAGCCGACTCCGACCAGTGCCCGTCCGGATCTTTCTGCGTATGGGAGCAATCCAGCTACCGGGGCGACTTCCGGCACTACACCTCGTCGAACCCCAACGTCGGCGACTACATGAACGACCGCATGACCTCGTATTGGAACCGCACTGGTAAAACGGTCAGCGTCTACGAGCACTCCAACTACGTCGGGTGCATGTTCATGATCGGGCCGGGCAAGTCCGAAGCGGCCGTGGCCTCGCACTTCAACGACAAGATGACCTCTCTTCGCATCGGCAGCGGCTGCTGACACCGCCCGAAAACGACGGTGTCCACCGAACCGGAACCCGCACCGGTGAGCTCCCGTGAGCCCTTCGAGCCCCAGCCCGAACCGGGCTGGGGCTTTCTGGCTGTTGTGGGCCACGACAGCTCTAATCAACTCGTGGTCGGGGGTGAACAGGCCGACGGTGACCGGTCGCCGGTCGGGACCGGTGAGGGTGGCGTCGCGTCGGCGGGTGGTGACGAGGGTTCGGCCCGAGGGGCTGGTGGGGGGCCACAAGGGCCCCGTAGGTCGGCCGGGTCGGCGAGGTCGTCCAGGACGACTTCGGCGACGTGACAGTACGCCTGGCCCGTTGAAGGTGAGGCGGTCGACGATGGCCTCGCAAAGTCGGGGGTCGGTGAAGGTCTCATCGAGACCGGCACCGACTCCTACCGCCTGGCAACCACCCGCGCACGGGCCGAACAACCGGCCGTCGCAGGCTGACCTCCACAGTCAGCTCAGCAGCCCGTCTTCCGCAGGGACGACGGTCCCGATCAGTCATCGAGGGCTCAGGCTCTGGGACCAGACTCGCTGTATCGTTCGGTAGTCGATCACGGCTATGTCCTCCTGCTGGAGAACCTCACGGGCCTGCGGCGATGTCAGGAACTCGTAGTCCGTCCGACGCACGGGCCAGCCACCGTCGACGGCCTGCGACTCCTTGTCGCCCAGACTGGGATGCATCGCCCATTCATTGAGCCCGGCAGGCAGGTCACGCAGCATCTGAGCACATCGGGCCGCCTTGCCTTCAATGTTGAGGGAGAAGCTGTCCAGGAATTCGTTGTCGGTGACCGGCAGGCCGCGTCTCCGCATCGCCTGGCGCCCGGGTTCGAGCCAGACCCGGACCGCGAGGCCGTACTCCGCTGCCAGCACTACAGTGAGGTCGAGGACGTCGTCGCGGCCGCCATCAGCCAGGCAATGGAAGTCCAGATGGGTCGGCGTGAGCCCAGCGTCGGCGACAGCATCGACCTGGGCGCGGAACTCAAGTTCGATCTCATCGAGCCGAGCCTGGCCGAGCAAAGCCGCCCGTCCGACAGGTGTCGGCGAGAACAGCTCGCCTGCAGGGTCCAGCAGCGAGGGAACTCGTTCTTTGGCGATCAGCGGCCCCCACGGGATGTCGGGCATCTCGCATACCAGAGTGAGGTGGATTCCGAACGGGATCTGCGGCCGTCGGCTGAGCAGTTTCATGGCCTGCGGCGCCCCAGGACACGGGACCATCAGGCTGCACGAGCTGGCGATCCCCTCTTCGACCGACTCGATCACCGCGGCGTTGATCGCTGGATACATCCCGAAGTCATCGCAGTTGACGATCAGCAGCCGAGCATCAGGCGGATACCCCAGTAACTCACTCGACTGCTCCGAAGACACGACGGCCGCGGGAACGCTGACTTCATCCATGCCCGCAGTGTGAGACCTGGCCCAGACCTCCGCACGGCAATTTGACTGCCGCGGAGCGACAGCGCCGTCATTTCGCGGGTCCTGGCACAACTTCTGGGCTCTGTCGCTATTTTGGGGGTAGTTGGGCATCGATCTTGTGTGATGGGTGGGGTTCGCGTCGCGGACGTTCTGTTGCCAGGTGTCGGGGTTCAGGTCGAGGAAGTGGCACTCACGGATACGGAGGTTCGACTGGCTGTGCGGTCGCAAGCCGCGTCGGCCGCATGTCCCGACTGCGGACGAAGATCCTCAAAAGTGCACTGCTACTACCCGCGGGCTCTGGCGGATCGTCCGGTCGCAGGCAAGCGTGTACGACTAGAACTACGGGCCCGCCGGCTCGTGTGCGGGAACGATCAATGCGACCGGCGGACGTTCGCCGAGCAGATACCGAACCTGACCCGGCGCCACGCACGCCGCACGGACGCTCTCACTGCCCAGCTCACCGACATGGCCCTGTTCCTGGGCGGCCGGGCAGGAGCACGCCTCTCCGAACGCATGGCTATCGGCACCTGCAAGGACACTCTGCTCCGGCTGATCCGCGCGCTGCCGCTCCCGTCCTCGGGCCCGGTCCCGCTTCTCGGCGTCGACGAGTTCGCCGTGCGACGCGGACGGACCTACGCGACGATCCTCATCGACATGTCCACCCACCGTCCGGTCGACGTTCTTGCCGATCGCGCCGCGAGCACCTTCGCGTCCTGACTGCGAGATCATCCCGAGGTGCGGATGATCTGCCGCGACCGCGCCGGCTCCTTCCGCGACGGAGCCCAAGCGGGTGCTCCGCAGGCCCGGCAGGTGGCCGACGCCTGGCACCTGCTGCACAATTTGACCGAAGCAGTCGAACGCGTCGTGGGCCGACACCGCGCCGTCCTGCGAGAACGCCTCACGTGCTACGACGACCGGACCGAAGACGGCCAGGGCGACGGAAACCCGGGAGTCGGGGCGGGACTGGCCGCCGTCAGGGGGACTTCACGGCGTTGACCACGGTGTATCCCATCTTCTCCCGGCACAGGGCAAGGATGCGCGGGTAGACGGTGTCGAGCTGCGCCATCGCGTCGGTGCCCACCAGCTCCGCGATCTGGGCGCGCCTTGCGGCGAACAGGCGCGGGATCAGCTCGTAGGTGGGCTTGAACTCCCGGGACATGTCGCGCGTGCCTTGGATGGCGAAGCCGGCCTCGCCGAGCATGCGGGAGTAGTCCTCGGGTCCGGCGGGGAGGCGGGAGAGGGCGAACGCGGCCTGGAAGAGCTGGACTTCCTCGGGTGTGAAGGGCACGGCTTCGTAGCAGTCCGCGAGGACGAAGCGGCCCCCGGACCGCAGCACCCGCCGAACCTCGCGGATCGCGGCGGGGCGGTCGGAGACGTGAGCGAACGACTCGATGGCCCACGCGGCGTCGAAGGTCTCGGACTCCTGGGGCAGGGCCATGGCGTCCGCCTGTTCGAAGGTGACGCGGTCGGACAGTCCGGCCTTCAAGGCGCGGTCGCGGCCGGCCCGGACCTGCGCGGCGCTGACCGTCACGCCGAGCACGCTCGCGCCCGACTCGGTGCCGATCCGCACGGTGGGCCGGCCTGTGCCGCAGCCGACGTCCAGCATCCGCTGTCCCGGCAGCAGCCCGACCACGTCGATGAGGGTGCCGGTCCAGGAGTCCTGGGCCCGGGTGAGTTCCTCCCACATCTCGTCGGCCGTCAGCTCCCCCCTCTCCGTCCGCACGCCGTCGGTCCACATGCCCAGGTGCATGCTGTCGCCCATGGTCAGGCCGTACAGGCCCCCGAAGCGGTCGTACCATTCGCCGACCTCCCGGGCCGATGGATTGCTCATGTCCAACTCCTTGCTTCCGGGGGCCCACCAGGTGGGCCGGCGCCGTCGGGCCGACCCGGCCGATCGGCCCCGCTGCCTCCACCACTTCCCCAGGACGGGCGCGCAGTGACGCCACATGCCGGGGCGCACAGAAGCACGGATGGATCCAAAACGGTCAAGATCTCGTGTCAGAGGTCAGCCAGGCCACTGACCTCTGACAAGTGATCTTGACCGTTTGCCATGTGAGTTTGACCGCCCGAGTCAGGCGGTGTCCCGTCTCAGATGATCTGGTTCGAAGTCGAGGCTGTGACCAGCGCCGACCAGATCAAGTGAGACGCTGCGGTGCCGGAAATCTCAAGCAAGCCGGCCCCAGGATTGCGGATGGCGGACGCTGTCTCAGGCGATCTGGCGAGCGAACAGGCCACCATCCGCGCCGTCGACGTCGAACCCGACAAGCACGGCCGGACCTCGTACACCCTGATCACTCCCGAAGGCACCGCACTGGTCCGCCTCCAGTTCATCGGCAACGTCCGGGTCCCCAGGTCTCGGGGGCGTTCCGGTAGGCAGCGCGGGTCACACGGGCCCGTGTCCCGAGGTGGAGTTGATGGCCGCCTGCACCGCTTCCAGCAGCGCGGCCAGGCCATGGGCCTGCTCCCATTCCGCGGCCGTGTAGCGCCAGATGTGGCTCCCGCCCGGGAATTCCGGCCGGCCATGCGTGATCTCCACAATCCGCTTCCCCTTCCGGTCGGGGCCGGTGACGCGTAGGTGCATGTGCCGTATGTGGAAGCGGATAGGGTCGCCGCCGAAGATCTCCAGTATCCGACCGTCGAACGAGTAGAACTCTCTGCCGACCATGGTCGTGATCTCGTCGTTCATGGGGGGGAACCCTATGCACGGTGATCAGTCGGTGCCAGACCCCTGTCGCGCACCACTTCCATCACCGCCCCCGCCACCGCGCCCATGCGACGTCTGCGAAGGTCCGCGTCGGAGCGTCTCGGCAGCGGGAACTCCCGGCCGTCCTGGGCGATGACCTTGGCCGTGGTGAGGCCCGCGAGGAGGCTGGTGCGGTGCCAGTCGACCACGTACGACCTGCCGTTCGGGCTGACGCACAGGAGCAGCAGCACCCCGCGCCGCGGGCCCTCGCCTCACACCTCACAGGACCCCCGCCCGCCTGGGGAAACGGGCTGTGTGCCACACAGGAGCAGCCGGGAGGGGTGACCTACAGGACGGTGCCGTGCAGGGCGCGGCGGTCGCCGGACATCGCGTAGCGGCGGGCGGCGAGGCCGTGGTCGAGGGTTTCGCCGATCTCCTCGCACAGTGGGGCGAGGACGTCGGCGGCGTCGGTGTCGGAGAGGTAGGCCGGGGCGACTTCGAGCATCAGCTCGCCGATTGCGTGGGTGCTGGCGGCGAGGTCGTCGACGACGCGGCGCAGCGCGGCGGCTGTCGGGTCCGTCGGCGGATCGGCGGGCGGTGGCGGCGGTCCGGTGCGGACGTCACGGACGGCCTGGCGGACCACCGCGCGCACCGTGGCCGCGTCGAGGGCCTTCAGGCCGCTGTGGGCGAGAGTGGCAGGGCGGCGTGTGATCAGCTCCGCGACGCCGTCCGTACGGCCGGAGACGGCGATCAGGGCGCGCTGGGACAGGCCGTAGTCGAGCGCGGCCGCGGCGGCCGGGCCGGTGTCTCCCACGTGCGAGACACCTCAGTGCCGGCGGTGACCGCTTCGTGGATCGCGGCCAGGGAACGGGCGACGTCGAGCAACCGGTACGCCTGCGCACGGGAGATGCCGAACTCCGCGTCGCAGTACGCCTCCCAACTGCCTTCTCTGTCAAGTTCAGCGTGTTGAGGCTCGCGCCACAGACCAGCCAGGTGCCAGGGCAGTGGTCGGGCGTGGCCCCAGCCGTTCAGTCCACTTCAAGGCGGAAGGCCAGTTCTGCTGGCACCTCGCGAACCCTGAATTCCAAGTGCGCCGGATTCCTCGGGCTGCGGCGCATGGTTGCTGGCTCGACCAGAACCTTTTCTGCCACAGATACTTCGCCCAACTGCAAGCGGCGTTCAAGGTGCTCCGTCATGTCTGACCGATGCAGGAGGCCGGCCTGAAGATCGGGGTAGTCGTCCAACCTCACCAGGGCGTACCCCTTCTCTGTATTGATGGCGGCCATCGTGGCCCACAGTTGCTCCCCCATCCTGGGATACGCCTCCCAAGGCAGCGGCGGTCTGGGTGGGCTGGCTCTGACCACGCTGATGCGCTGTTCTCTCGGGTGGACTCCTGTGATGCTCACCTGCAGTTGCGAGCCGACGGTCAGGTCTGCGCTCCCGTCTCCGTGTTCGATGTAGGATATTCCGCCAGACTCCAGTTGCAGGTGAAGGCCGCCAAGAGCGTTCGCCACCACCGTTGCTCCGACAATGCGTCCTGGTTTGTAGTCCAGCAAGCGTTGCGGCCACGGATTGGCCTGTCCGTAGCGTTGCGAAAAACGCGTTCCATTCTCGTCCGTGACGAAATGCCCGATAAGTGTGCCGCGTTCGGCGAGTCGTTTGGGGAAGTCCTTCGGGAAGGGCTCCTCGTAGCTGAGATCCTCGCGCCGCAGCTCGCCTGTTCGTAGCGCGTTACTCGTATCCCGCACGAATGCAGATTGCTCGGCTACCCAGATGACCTGCGTAAGCGCGTGCACCGCTGCCGGGTACGCACTGTTCGGCTCCGGTTCCAGCGCCACGCCCCGTCCCTCACGGGCGTTGCGAGCCGCCTGTACCAACTCCTTGGCTCGCTTGAACAGTCTCCCCCGGTCACCGACGGGCTGCAGTTCCTTGATGGCCGTTCTAAGCAGATCGAGCGGAATGTCTTTACTGCCGTTGCGATAGTTGGCCCACGTGGTCTTCTGCCCGCCACCGAATCGCTGCGCCAAGGCGTGAGACGTCAGCTCACCAGTCACCTGCCCTACGAAGAGAGCCAGTCGCTTGCACTCCTCTGGGCCCTTCATCTGCCTCGGGCGTCCCGCCAATGCGACCTCCTATTTTCCGCGGAAAACCCCCATTATCCGCGAGCGACCTGCAGACTTCCCCTACTTCGTGGCCATGGCCGACACCAGAAGGCACCTTCGGTATCCGACCCGGTCGGACACGCCGACCGGCGAACCGGGGAGGTAGAAGATGAAGGGCTCACGGGACAAGCGCCGGATCCGCCGCATGATCACGTTTGCCATGCTGCGTGGTGCAGCAACCACCGCAGGGGGACTGATCGTCACAGGAGCTCTGTGGTGGTTCCAACGCCGCTGAGGCCACCCGCAAGAGGCGAGAACCTCATCCTGCCGCCGCCTCACTGAGGCGGCGGCCGGATGATTGCCTCACCCTGCGGGTGGACGAGGTTGGGTGGGCAGCGCCCGTACGACGGGATCGGGGGCCGCGAGCTGCTGGCGAAGCTGCCGGATTTCCAGGGTCAGCTGGTTGACGACGCGGACCAGGGTCTCGCGGTCGGCGCGTAGTTCGGCGAGTTCCTCATGGTCCGCGGCGCGGAGTTCCTTGAGTTTCACGATCTGCCTCAGCCGCACTTCGGCGTCGGTCGGCTGGCCCCTCTCTTTGACCTTGGCGTAGAACTTGTTCTTCAGGTCCCGGTGGCGCTGGGTAAGCGCGTTGCGGGGGACATCCGCCTCGGCGGCCAGGGCAACGACGGTCAGAGCGCCATTCGAACGCTCGGCGGCTCCAGCCAGGATGCGCTCCATGGCGGCTCGAATGCGGTCGCGTTCGTCGGGGGCCGGACTCATGCCGTGGTCTTCTCCTGGTCGGCGATGCGGTTGTGGTGGTGCTGGACTACGAGGTGGCGAAGGTTTTCCGCGCGTTGGCGAAGGCGATCGGCGAGCGGTTCGGGGACGATCTCGGAGACTGCTTGCTTCTCCAGGCGCTCGGCCTCTGCCATGAGCTGGGTGGCGTGTCCCTGCCTCGTCGCCACCACCCCTCGCGGCGGCCCGCAGACGCCCCTCACGGAGTACCGTCCGGAGCCGTACGAGGGCGACGCCCACCTGGTCGTCTCCGCGGAGGGCCGCAACGCGGGCCCGGAGAACCGCTCCCCGGTGCTGCACGACTCGGCCGAGCGGTGCCTGCGCGGCTGGGAGCGGCTGATCGACGGCGCGATGCGGGTCCACGACAGCCGACGACCACATGTCCATGGTGGCGCCGGGCAACGCGGCCCACCTCGCCGCACTCTGCCACCGGATCGCCGCCGAAAGCGAGTCGTCCCCTGCCCCTGCCCCCGCCTCCGCGGACATCCCGACGCCGGACCGGATGACGCCGGCATGACCCACCACGCGACCACGACCCCTCAGGAGGCAGGCATGACCGCTCCCGGAACACCGTCCTTGACCGGACGGATCACACAGGCCCCTGCCGCCCTGCTCCACGACGAGGTGCTCGAACCTCAGTTCGCGTACGACGTGGCCCACCTGCTGCCCTTCTACCTGCGTACGGAGAAGGCACTGCTCCTGGCAGTACACACGGCTCGGCGTGCTGACCGAACGGCAGGCCCACGACATCGCCACGGCCCTCGACGGGCTCACCGCCGCCTCCCTCACGGCCGACCCCCAGGCCAACTTCTCCGACCTCTCCTTCGCCATCGAGGTCTCCGTCGGCCACCGGCTGTCCGCCCCCGTCCCCGCCTGGCGCGTCGACCGCAGCCGGAACGACTTCCAGGCGTGCGCACAGCTCCAGCTGGGCCAGGTGATCACCCCCGCCTTCTTCCTCACCGCTCTCTGCGACCACCTGCTGCACACCGCCGAGCGCCTGCTCGCCTGGTACGACGGCACGGAGTCCTCGCCGCTCGGTGCCGGAGCCATGGCCGGCCAGCAGCTCGACTGGGACCGCGAGCGGCTCGCGCACCTCCTCGGCTTCGCCAAGCCGAACCCGCACGCGCTGGTGTCCGTCGCCTCCCGCGGCTGGCAGCTCGAACTCGCAGCGGAGTGCGCCACGTTCGGCATCGGCATGAGCCGGTTCTTCACGGATCTCATGAACTGGGCCGGCGGCCAGTACGCCTTCGTCGAACTGCCCGACGAGATGGCCGCGATCTCCTCCGCGATGCCGCAGAAGAAGAACTACCCGGTCCTGGAGCGCCTGCGGGGCAAGAGCAGTCACGCCCTGTCCTGGTACGTGGACGCCGCGACCACCCAGCGCGGCACGCCTTTCAGCAACACGGTCGAGGTCTCCAAGGAGGGCTCGGCCCAGATGACGCGGCAGCTGGGCGACCTGCGGTCGATGCTGCGGATCGCGACCGCCGTCTTCCGCAATCTCCGGTTCGACACCCGGCGTCTGCGCGTGGCGTGCGAGCGCGAGTACCTCAGTGCGTTCTCGCTCGCGAACGAACTGACCCTCGCGGACGGGGTCCCGTGGCGGGAGGCCCAGGTCATCGCCGGACGGTACGTCCTCGACGCGGCGGAGTCCTGGCGGCCGGCCACCGAGCCGGACCCGGAGGCACTGCACCGCATCGCCTCGGAGCACGGCCACCAGGCCGGAAACAGCGCCGTCGGCCTGGGGTCGCTGCTCTCGGCGGACGGCGAGCTCGAACGCAGGGCCGGCACCGGTTCCGCCGCGCCCTCCGCCAGCGCGGCCCTGCTCGCCGAGCAGTTCGACCGCATCTCCGCCCTGACGGCCGACTGGCAGCGGCGGCAGGAGGCCCCGGAGGCGGCGGTCCGTCTGGTCGACCGTCTGCTCGGGCTCACAGGGGGCGACGACCGGTGACAGACCCCGTCCGCCCTCCCGCTCCCTCCCGCCCCCTCGGCCCGGCAGAAACGAGCACCATGCCCCAGCACCCGGCCTTCGTCGAGGCCAACACGACCGGTACGGGAATGATCGCGCTGCGCACGGCGCGCGAAGCCGGCTTCGTCCCCGTCTTCCTCACCTCGGACGCCACCCGCTACGCCGGTCTCGACGAGACGGGCGCCGAGGTCGTCCTCTGCGACACCAACACCCCTGCCGCGCTGCGCGCCGCCCTGGACTCCCTCCCGGCCGGCAGCCTCGCGGGCATCACCACCACCAGCGAGTTCTACGTGCCCGCCGTCGCGCAGATGGCCCGCGAGCTCGACCTCCCCGGCAACCCGCCCGACGCGGTCCGCCGCGCCCGCGACAAGGCACAGGTCCGGGCCGCGCTCGTGGCCGCCGGGGTGCCCCAGCCCCGGTTCGCCGTGGCACGCACGCCGGACGAGCTGGACGACGCCGTCTCCCGGGTGGGCCTGCCCTGCGTCGTCAAGCCCGTCGACGACTCCGGCTCGCAGCTCGTACGCCGGTGCCTCACCCGCGCCGAGTTGAACGAGCACACCGACCGGGTCCTGGCCGTGCGCACGAACGTGCGTGGCCAGGAAGCGGCGGGCGCCGTGCTGCTGGAGGAATTCCTCGACGCGCCCGAGTACAGCGTCGAGACGTTCTCCGTGGCAGGCGAGCACACCTGCGTGGGCATCACCCAGAAGTCGGTGACGAGCGGGCCGCACTTCGTGGAAACACGCCACATCTACCCGGCCCCGCTCGACGACGAGCAGCAGACGGCGCTGCGCCGGGCCGCGATCGACGCCCTCCGGGTGCTCGACATACAGAACGGCCCGTGCCACATCGAGGTCAAACTGACCGACGCCGACGCCACCCTGATCGAACTCAACCCGCGCTTGGCCGGCGGCATGATCCCGGAACTGATCCGCCTCGCCGAGGGCGTGGACCTCCTGGACCAGCAGATTCACGCCGCCAGCGGCGGCACACCGGACCTGCGACCGCGCCGCCGCGGCCACGCGGGAGTCGCCTTCCTCCTCCCGACGACCACGGGCACCCTCCGCCGAATCACGGGCACCACGCAGGCCGCCGCCCTGCCCGACGTGGAGCGTGTAACGGTCACCGGAACCCCTGGCAGACGCCTGCGCCCCGCGCAGAGCGCGTACGACCGACTGGGATCGGTGATCGCGCACGGGGGCCACCCGGGGGAGGTCGAGGCGACTCTGGACAAGGCTCTCGCTCTACTCAGAATCGATGTGGACGGTTAGAAAACCAGCGCAGGAAGTAATGCACTCGTCATCACCCGAAGGCCCGACGACGTTCTCGCCCGCCTCAAGACACCAGCCTGTCGACGGCGGCTGACTCCTACATGCTCAGCTGCGTACGAGTGAACGTGCTCAGTTCGTGAGGTGCTGGGGGTTGGTATCCGGCGCCAGGAGGCTCCTCACGAGCCTTCCTCCCGAAGCGCGGTGACGGCCAGTGCGGTGGCAGTACCGATGGCTCCGCTGATCGCGACGTCGTCCGAGCCCGGCAGGGATCGGGTGAAGACGGCGGCGGCGTATCGGCGGCCGTCGGGATTGGAGATCAGACCGATCTCGTTGCGGACCACGCCGACCAGGCTGCCGCTCTTGGCCGCGACCCGCACCGGCAGCCGGAAGCCGCTCGCGATCCTGTGCCGGGTCAGCCGAGGTCCTCGGAGTCGCGCGGCGGCGGGACCGGCGTCGCGGGGCGCCGGGTCCTTTCACTGGGCAATCTGGTGGGTGGTCGTACTGGGTTCCCTGGGCGTGTGGTGGACGGCCTGCCGGCTCATCCGGTATCCGGGTGGGTGGGCGTACGCGTTCCACGAGGAGCACCAGGAGCACCGGCAGACTCTGGCCGATGCCCGCGGCGCGGTGCGCGAGCTGCGGGGCACAGCCCGTCGCGAGACGTGGCAGGCACGGACCGAGGTGAAGCGGGCCGAGTGGGCCTACCGGCGCCGGATCCGGCAGGTGGAGTCCGAGCTGCAGCAACTGCGCACACCGCATCGAGGAGCACTCGTCAAGCAGCTCGGCAAGATCGCCCTGCACGAGAACTCGGTCCTCATCGGCGACGAAGAAATGCAACTGGCGGGAATGCAAGTCCGGTTCGATCTCGCCCAGCCCACGCACGTCTCGTACGTGTACCTGACGCAGCCGGACGGACGCCAGTACATGGAACGCTACGAGGGCCAGGAGTTTCCCGAGGATGCGGTGCGCCGGTTCAGCGTGCAGATCCAGAACGCGGCCGTTGCGGCGCAGCGCCTGAGTGAGAGGCGCGCCGGAGACATCCGCACGCTCGAAGCCGAGTTGCGCAAGGCCCAGGAGGCGACAGAGCTGGTGGATGTGGCACAGGAGCGGCTGGAGAAGACACGCGCGCGCCACAGTGCAGATACTCAAGCTCCCGCGAGCGCCAGAGGCTCTCGACGATGCCCGGCAGGAGTGGCAGGACCTGACCGGACGCCGCCCTCTCTGACGGGACACTTCGTCAAAGGCCCGGGCGGGGCGCCTCTGGTGTCGACAATGAAGGCCTGGCTTTGTCCACGATTCTCGGCAGCGATTGTTCACGGCTGCGGAAGGCGCTCGCAGCGCGGCGGGGTCGATGTTCACGACGATGGGCAGCAGCTCGGTCCGAAGACGGTCACACGGCGACGGCGCGGCCACTACCGGCGGCCTACCCCGTAGCCAGCGCTTTTGTCTTGTCCCTGCACAAGCAGCAGGGCACCTCGAACTCCGCTGCCCCCATGAAGTGCCCCGTACTGCTGCCCGCCGTCGTGAACATTCGATGCGCCCCGACAGTCACAGCGCTGCCGAAACTGCTGTCAAAACGCTGCTCCGTGTCGCATACAGAGCCAGTCTCAGTTCTGCCTCGTCGGAGGCATTGGGAGGCAAGAGGGCTTCGATCTGTCTGGCTGTGGTCTCAATGGTGGTGCTGAGCCATGTGCGGCTGGTGTCTCTCAGGGGCGCCTGCATCGCGAAGCGGCGATGGAGTTCAGCGATGGTAGGCGGGGTGCTCCGGCAGCTCGGGGACCGGTGAACTGCCCCTGGTTGTCCTTCCCCGCCCCGCCGCGGCCGTACGGCGTCATGTCGAGCAGGTCAACGGGTCCATCGGCCTGCTCGTTGCCACGGCCCGTCGTGGAGTGGGTGAGGAACACGCGGTCTCCGTCGCGCAGACAGCGTCACGCACCGAGTACCAGGGCTGGGACTGATCGAGGCCACTCCCGACGAGATCGTGCTGCGGGTCTGGCGTCTGCTGGTGAACCTGCACTGTTCTCCCCTGCCCTGACCCTGTTCCTGCCAGGGGTTCCTACGCCCCCGCGTGGATGTACGCCGCCCAGATATGCGGCCTCTCCGGGATGCGGCGCCGCAACTGGCGGACGGTGTCGTGCAGGGCGTGCGCGACACCGGGGCTGTCGGGAGCAGTCGTTCGGCGATAGAAGTTGCGCGTCATGTGGTCCGCGTGCGTGCTGTCGATCTTCCACAGCGTGCCGACTGCCGTCGGGAAGCCCGCCAGCAGGAACGAACTCGTGATGTGAATGGCCTCGTCCGCGAGGCGTTCGGCGGTGCGTGCGGTGCCGCAGGCCGCGAGGAAGGCGAGCCGTGCCGAACGCGGGCGGACCCGGCAGATCTCCAGGACCGAGACCGGCTCGCCGCTGGGCAGATGCAGCAGGGCGCCGGAGGGCTCCGCCGGGTCCGTCGTCGCGTGGCAGCCGAAATGGGCCCACGAGGCGTCGTGCAGCGCGGCGAGCACGGCCTCGCGGGTGGCGGCCGGGCCGATCAACGGCGCCTGTGCGCCTAGGAGTTCGGCCGCGTGGGCGGCTGCCGACGCAACACCGGGGAGATCGTCCTCGGGCGCGGCGACCAGCAGGGCGCTGCCGTGGTCGGCCGTGTCGCGCTGCCGGGCGCGTGCTCGTGCGTACGCAAGGGTCTGCAGGCCAGGCGCGTACGACGACACCACGGCGTCGAGGGCGGCACCGCAGCCGTCCTCGGCGCAGTCGGGCGCCGCGCACTCGGCCGCGTGCAGTGGCAGGGCGCTGAATGGGCCGGTCGGCACCCACCAGATGCACGGCCACGCGCCGTGGCGCGGGACGGGTTCCACCGCCCCGACGGACTCCAGGACCGGGCGCACGATCCTGTGCCAGGTCCACGCCAGCGTCTCGCGGACCTCCTTGCCTGCGGCGACGAGTTGAAGCGGCGAAGGACGGGACGTGCCCTGCGCGTTGATGGCATCGACGGCGTCGCGCAGCCGGCGCGCCGCGTCGGTGATCTCGTTGGCCTCGGGGTCGAGGCGCAGTGCGGTGACCGACCGCTGGGTGATGACGAGGGCGTGGCAGTAGCGCTTGCCGTGGTTGAGGACGACGACGGGGCCTTCGGCCGCGAGCGCCTTGGACTCCTCTGCGGTCAGCGGCCGCAGGAAGCCCTCGAAGCCCGGCCGCGTGCGGATGCGCCGTACGAGATCGTCCAGTTCGTTGGACGCGCGCAGGCCTGCGAGCCGGGCCCACTCGGCGGCTCCGGCGGCGGCTGACTCGGGCCGCGTGTCGATTCGGTCGGTCAACTGCTCGAACTCTTCGGCCAGTTCGGGGTGCGCGCCCTGCAGATCGCCGATGTCTGCGCGGGCCTCGATGCGGCGCGCCAGCAGCAGGCCCCGGCCGCGTTCCAGCAGTTCGGCGGTACGGACCACGTCGGGGCCCCGGACCGTGTGGTCCAGGGCGGGGAGGCCATCGAGGTCGGGCATCTGTCCCGCCTCCAGCGCTCGCACGCCCTGTTCCAGGATCTGCACCCGCTCGGCGACCTGTACGGCGGACTCGCGCAGTTCGAGGGAGGACAGGATCAGCTCGACGATCGACCTGATGTCGCCCTCGAAGGTCGACAGACCATGCTCGGCGGACGTCTGGTCGCTGCCCCGGTCGGTGATCCCGGCCATCGCCTCGACGGCCGCTTCGAGATGCGCCAGTGCCAGGTCGATCCGCGGCTCCCCGCGGCCGAGCACGCCGGCCGCCGCGGCGATCTCGCCGTGGGCGCGCATCCACACGGGAAGGGCGGGGTTGTTCCAGCCATCGGGGGCCGCGTGGCCGGCGAGGCGGGAACGGAGGAGGTCGAGGACGGCTGCGAGCGGACGGAACGAGCTGCTGTTTGCCGGTGCCGGTCCGGGGGCGTCGTCCGTCCCGGAGACCTCCGGGCGGCGTGCGGGACCGAGGGCGTCCGTGGTGGACACTTCCGGGAGGCGGTCCCGGCCGATGAGGTCGACGACCGAGCTGATCATGCCGGCCATGTCGATCGGCGACCCGTCCGGCCTCGCCTCTCTCCGGACGCCCTCCAGGCCCTGCGCCTCGGCAAGCAGCGCCCGGGACCGCTCCGGTTCGCTGGTGCGCAGGGTGGCGGCACGCTGCATCAGGACCCTGGCGAGCGTCATCGTCACCATGGGCCGCATCGGATGTCCGGCGGGGCATGCCTCGAACGTCCTGCGGCACTGTTCGACGACCGTGTCGTCGAGGTCGGGCCGCGGGCCGCCCGGCCCCACGGTTTCGACCAGGTCGACGTAGGCGTCGCCCATCAGGTCGTACCAGGGCGGGTCCTCCCCGTCGGCCGCCCAGGCACGGGTGATCTTCCGCAACCGGTGGGCGATCCGCCGGGCCCGTTCCAACTGCGCGGGCTCATGGCCGAACAGGTAGTTCTGCAGGGCGTTGTGGAACTCCGTGCGTGCTGCCAGCACCTCCCGGTCGGTCCGGGTCACCGCCGCGCCGTCGTGAAGGGTCGCCTCTTCGGGAGTCAGCGGGGCGGGGCCGGGCGCCGAGGCGAGCAGGGCCGCCGCCTCACGCGCGCCTTCCGCGTCGAAGGAGCCCGCCGACAGGGCGGTGAGGGCGTCGGCGAGATTCCGGTCGAACCTGCCGGGCGCGTCGCCGGAGTCGGCGCCGGCGTAGCGCAGCAGTTGTACGACCTCTTCGAGGACGGCGGGATCGGGCCGTTCCGCAACGCTGGCGGACAGGGCGCTGCCGAGGACTCCGGCCAGGTGCCGGCGCAGCTGGGGGTCGTCCTCGTCCGTGGCGTCGAGGAGTTCCCGGAGGGTCGCGATGTCGGAGTCGAGGTGCTCGGGACTGTCGAGGCGGACGTCGGCCATCCGGGACAACTGGGTGAGTGTCCGGCGGAGTTCGTCGGGCATGTCCTCGTCCCGCGTGACGTCCGCCGTGATGGCGAGGGCGGCGACGGACAGCGCGGCCTCGAAGAGTCCGCGGCGCAGCAGGTCCGTCGCCGGGAAGTCGGGCGGGGCTGCGGTGAGCGTCTCCTCGGTCAGCTCGCGGGATTCGACGTCCAGCAGTCCGGCGCGGGCGGGCGCGCTGGAGCGCAGGGCTTCGGCTCGCAGCCCGGTGAGGGCTGCCAGGACCGCGACGTGAGCATGCCGGTTCGGGTGATCGGCCGGGAGGACGGCGAGGGCGGAGCGATAGCGGCCGATGCGTTCGTCGGCGCTGTCGTCGGGCTCGAATCCGGCGGTCAGGGAGAGGACCTCGAGGTCGAGGTCGATCTGTCGGCCCTCACGGGCGGCACGCTCCCTGTCCCACGCAGCGAAGCGACCGAGCAGCGGTGCGGCCCGTCCCAGGGCGTCCGGGTCGTCGCTCTCGCTCAACGACTCGAACTCCCGGTACGCGGCGAGCATCTCGCTGTGCTCGTCGCTCAAGGCTCCGGCCGAGGCGAGCAGTTCGGTCGCCTCCAGGGCCGCGTCGGCGTCGTCGCACGCCCGCGTGAGCGCGGCGAGCGCCCGGCCGAGGGCGACGGTGACCGCGGTACGTTCGGGGTGACCGGCCGGGGTGTCGGCTAGGGCCGCCCGCAGCCGGCGTACGCCGCACGCGACACGACCCGCGTCCTGCTCGGCGACGCCCGCGTCGGCGATCACCGCGCCGACGCGCAGGTCGCGTTCACCGGGCCAGGTGACGGGCTGGGCGTCCAGCCTCCGCAGGAACCGCAGCCCGTCCGCGGTCTCCGGGGTGAGGGCGTCGTCCGGTACGGCCGCGACCAGCCGTTCGACCTGCGCAAGCCGGGGGGTGCCGAGCAGCCGGGCGGAGTCCACCACCGTGCGCAAACAGGCCGCAGCTGCGGCCCGCGCCCCGTCGGGGTCGAACAGGCCCGGCTCGACGGCCAGCCGCGTGCACACCTCCCGTCCGTAACGGGCGGCGGCGACCAGCCCGTCCGGGTCGGCCTTCGTCTGGAATCGATGCATCCACAAGTCGTGTGCATAGATGGCCAGTTCGACGAAACCCACGTGGTCGTCGGCGCGTACGGATTCAAGAGCGGCGTCCGACCAGGCGAGCGCGCGATCGAGCGCCGCCGCCCGCTCCTGAGGTGCTCCATTCACCGCGACGTCGGCATGCACCGAGCACACCAGGTGCGCGAACCGCGCCTCGTGGGACGGGTCGGCGGGGTCGAAGTTCTCCTTCAAGGACTCGGGGAGTCCGGCCTCCTCGGGGAGGCGCGGGCATAGGAAGCCGAAGACGGCGACCCCGACCCCCGTGTTCTGGGCGGCCTCCGGGTCCTCGGCGCCCTGGTGACGGCCCCAGAACGTCCAGAACACGGCGGCCACCGCTTCGAGACCGATCGAAGCCTCGGGCGACGGTGCCGCCTCACCCAGCAGAGCCAGCGCATCGGTCACCGCCTCCTGGTCGCGCAGAGGCGCGGCGTCGCCGGTGCTGTGAGCCCTGGTCAGGCGTTCGACCACTCGTTCCCGAAGCTCTGACATCGCCGCTTACATTACTCTGATCGGTTGTCAGGAAGCAGTGGTTATCAGGACTTCGAGGGAGGCCGAGGTGGGAGACGGGGCGAAGGCGCGCGGTGTGTACGAGGACGCCGTGGAATACCTGTGCCGCAACGTCGAGGAACTGCGCCCGCTCGTCTCCTCCGCCGTCTGGGAGTCGGCTTTCCCGGTCGTACGGGACGCCGATCCGGCCGGTGCCGAGTGGCGGGACGCCGTACGCGCGCTGCACGACGCGGTCGAGTCGGCCGGCGTCCCAAACGGGCTCGGACTGCCCGCCACCATGGGCGTCGGCGACTGGCCCGGCGCCCCCACCCCGCAGTCGGTGGGCTGGGTCTGCCCCACGAGCCGCTGCGCCCGGGTCGAACTGCGCGACGGGGCGGCGACCGCCACACCGACCTGTGAGCTGGCCGGAGGGCCGATGCGGCTGGTGGACGGCTGACCGCGGTGGGCCTGCTCATCGAGCTGCAGAAGCGCATACCCGACGGCTGGTTCCTGCGGCGGCTGCTGCCCGCCGCGCTGTTCGTCGTCGTCACGGTCGTCGGCGGCGGGGAGTTGGGCCATGCCCACTGGAACGACATCGCCCTCGCGCGCGAGCGGATCGCCGACGCGCTGCGGACGAGCGGCGGCCTGTCCGCGGACGCCGTCGCCTCGCTCGTGCTCGTCGCGGTGCCGGTGGTGGGGACCGCGTTCGCGGTCCCCTACGCGGCGGCCGCGATCGGCTCTCTTGCCTCCGGGGCCTGGCCGTGGTGGCTGATGTCGGTGGGCCGACGGGTGACCAAGTGGCGGGTACGGCGCTGGGTCGAACCGGACGTGCTGGCCCGGCGGTCCGTGCGGGCCCGCGCCGACGGCCACGCGCTGCGCGCCGACCGGCTCGACGCGCGGGCCGCCCGGGCCAGAACGGGCGGGCGGCCGCAGTCACCGACCTGGTCCGGCGACCGCCTCCGCCTCACCGAGGAGAACGTCGGACGGGAGACCGGCGGCGATGTCGTCAGCAGCTGGACCACCCTCTTGCTCGGTGCGGCCGACCAGCCCCGCGCCGCGCTGGCCGAGGCCCGCGACGCCTATGACGCGGCCTGCGAGGCCCTCGCCTGGAGCGCGGCGTTCACGGTGCTCGGCGCCTGGTGGTGGCCCGCGGCCCCCTTCGGTATCCTCCTCGGCCTGGCCTCCTGGCGCTCGCTGCGTCATGCGGTGCAGGCGCTGTGCCGTACGACGGAGGCGGCGTTCACGCTGCGCGAGACGGAGCAGCCGAGCGCGCAGCCATGAGCAGGACAGTGGAGGGTCCGACAGCGACGCCGCCCATGTGCACGGCTCCTCGGCGCCTGTTTCATCCCGGTACTGCAGCCGGTCGTTCACGTGACGTGGTGTGATCGGAGTCGTTGGCGGTGCATGGGGCTGAAGCTGCCGCCGGGTCTGGTCCGGCGTGATGAGTTGACCGCGGACGAGGTCTGGTGCTGGGACGCGGATGAACTGCGGGATCGTGTAGGGCACGGGATTTCGTGGTGGACTCGCTGCGGGCCGAGGACGCGGTGCTGATCGCGGACGAGACCGGTGACATCAAGAAGGGCACCAAGAGCGCCGGGGCGGCCCGCCAGTACACGGGTGTCACCGGCCAGGTCGAGAACGCCCAGGATGCGCTTATGGATGTCAAGCGGCTTCAGTGAGGTCGCTTTGAGTGGTTTGTGTGTTGGTGTCTGTGGTGCGGATCGAGCGCATGAGGACGCGGTAGACCTCGCGGGCGACGTGTCGTTTCAGGCAGCGCCTGATGTCCTTCTTCGCGAGGCCTTCGGTGGTGCGTCGCTCGACGTAGGCGCGGGTGCGTTCGTCCCAGCGCATGCGGCTGAGCACGATGGTGTGCAGAGCGTGATTGGCGGCGATGTCGCCGCCGCGGTTGAGCCGGTGGCGGTCCCTGCGTCGGACGAGGCCGGTATGAGAGCGACGCCACAGAGGTGAGCGAAGGCCGCCTCGGAATTCAGCCGGCCAGGGTTGTCACCGGCGGTGGCCAGCAGCTGACCGGCCACATCCGAGCCGACGCCTTTGAGTGCCGGCAGTTCGGGGGCGGCCTGGGTGGTCAAGGCCGTGAGCTCGGCTTCCAGCCCGTCGATCTCCTCGGTCAGGGCCAGGACGCGATGGCCAAGGCGGCGCAGGGCGGCTTTGGCCGCTGAGCGGCGATGTGCCGCGGCGGCCAGAGCGGCGAGTTCGGTCTTCCATGCCTCCTCCCGCAGCAGGTCACCGACCGTGTCGGCACGGTCCGCCCGGACTCCAGGGCTTGCCGGGGGCCAGCACCGGGGGCCCGCCCCGGAACCTGGCCGGCGAGCAGGCCGCCGGGGCGAAGAGGCCGCGAAGCGGGGCGAGGTGGACTTGTCCCTGGTCGGCGTCGACTCCACCACCGCGCGGGCTCACCACGACGCCGCCGGGATGCATCTGGACCAGGACGTCGTCGCCGCGCTGGAGGAGGCCGCCACCAAGGAGGAGAAGGCCAGGTCAAAGGGGGCGGCCTCGAAGAACAAACCGGGCAGGACGCCGAAAACGATCCCGAGCGGGAAGAGCGACGACGCATCCGGCGTCGCCGAAAACTCCGACTGAAGGCCGCCCTCCTGGGACGCTCCAGAGGTGGGCAGACCAGCAAGGTCCACCTTGCCGCCGACCGCAAGTGCCGCCCGCCGGCGTTCGTTCTGACCGCGGGACAGGCCGCCGACAGCCCGCAGTTCATCCCCGTGCTGGGGAAGATACGAGTCCGCGGGCCCGTCGGCCGCCCTACCCGGCCGGACGCGGTCGCCGGGGACAAGGCCCACTCGTCCCGCGGTAACCGGGCCCACCTGCGGAAACGTCACATCAAGGCAGTCATCCCGGAGAAGAAGGACCAAGCCGCCAATCGGAAGAAGAAGGGCAGCAGGGGCGGCCGGCCCGCCAGTCACGACGCGGACCTCTACAAAGAACGGAACACCGTCGAACGCCTGATCAACAAGCTCAAGGCCTGGCGTGGCATCGGTGCGGCGACGTGGAGGGCGGCGAGCTAGTTAGTGACGGCCTTGTCGTAGGCGGTGGATACCCTGCGGGAATGAGTAACGCGATGTGGGATGCCCTGGCAGCGACACCCCTCCCGGAAGTGCGGCGCCGCGCGGCCATCATGGACGACCTCGCCGAGGTCGAACCGGTGACGGTGACCGGCGCACGCCGTCTGGCCTGGAACGACCGCGGCGGCCAGTCCGCGGTCTGGTACTTCGCGGAGGACGGCCGCGTGCTGCTGCTGACGTTCGACCACGAGTCGGCGCTGAATCTGTACGCCGAGGAGGATTTCGCCCTTCAGGAGTCCTTCTACGAGGGCCTCCCCGAATCCCTCGTCGCCCTGATCCGCGACCGTCCCGAGAACTACGAGTCGCTGAACCTCACGGACTCCGCGACGGGCCGGACGATTCACTACGCAGGCGGTGTCTTCTGGTACGACGGCACGCGCTGGCACGTGTCCAACGGCCTGGCGGAGTACTGCCGCCGCGAGGACGCGGACCTCTTCGGCGAGTCCGGCTTCGACTACTGCCTGGACGTCTACCGCTTCGGCCAGGACTTCACCCCGGAGACCGTCGTGGCGATCCGGGACGAGAACGGTCGGTACGAGGCCGAGAAGGAGAAGGAAGCGGACCTGCCCGGCGTCCGCGAAGTCTTCACCCGGCACGGCTAGCGCCGGTGTCCGCCCGGTCAACGGGTTGTTCTGGCTCCCCAGATGTTCGACGCCCGGGTTGGGCGCCGACTCGGTCGGCGTGAGTACCTGGCAGGGGTGGCCATCGTCAGGCGCCGGACGGGGTGAAGAGGGCGCCGTCGGGGTCGCGGATGATGAACGCGCTGTCCGGGGTACCGGCCGGTGTGGGAACCGGTGAGGATTCGCCTCCGGCCGTGACGGCGGCCGCCGCAGCCTGCTCGCCGTCCCTCACTCGGAAGTGGGCGTTCCACCGGGGCCGAACTCTTGGGTCCGGGCCGGTTTCGTCGCCTCCGCCGCGCAGGGTGGCGACGGTGCGTCCCCCGGCCTGGACGATGATGTGGTCCTGGGCGTAGTCGACCGTGCAGCCGCCGGGAGGCTGGGCCCAGCCGAAGACCTCCGCGTAGAAGATGGCGGCGTCGAACGCGTCACGGGTCTGGAGGTCCAGCCGGACCGGGGCTCCGCCCCGTCCCACCGGCCAGGTCAGGGCCGGGCCTTCCCAGAATCCGAACACGGCCCCGTCCCGGTCCGCGGCGATCCCGGCACGGCCCTCACCCAGGACCAGAGGGCCGACGGCAAGCGTGGCGCCGCGCTCACTGATCCGGGCCGCCGTCTCGTCCGCGTCCCCGACGGCGAAGTACGGGGTCCAGACGGCCAGATGGCCACCGCCCGGGCAGCATCCGATCCCGGCAACCGGTTCACCATGGGCCAGAGCCACCGAGAACTCGCTGCCAAGCATGCTGGGCCTGAACGTCCAGCCCATGACACCGGAGTAGAAGAACTGTGCCGCGCGCAGGTCCCGTGCCATCAGGCTCACCCAGCAGGGCGCACCGGCCACCGGCACGGTTGGTTCCGAAGGCTGTCGACTGAGTGGTGCGGAGCTGTCCGAAGGGGAGTTGCTTGCCGCGGGGGGTGAGGGCGAGAGTTCCGACCGTGATGGCGGTCATCGCCGTGCCCTGGTGGTCGCTGATGAGGTACGAGGTGGTCGCACCTGTGCGGACGGCCACGGTTTCGCCGTTGTGCGTGTAGTAACGGGTGGCGGTCTTGGTGCCGTTGGCGGCGACGGTGAGTTACGTTGCCCTGGAGCAGGGTAAGTGTGCTGGAGCCGTCGGCGTTCTTGGCGATGAGTCGGTTGCCGTCGGCGTCGTAGACGTAGCTGCTGGTCTTGTCGGCCTCAGTGAGGGTCGCGAGGTGGCCTTCGGCATCCCACTTCAGGTCCTGAGCGTTTGAGCCGGTGGGCGGCTGCGGGGCCGGAACAGCTGGTCCACTGCCAGAGCACAGTCGCGCATGCCCGCCCGAACAGACGCGCCGTCAACCAGCCGACCCCCGGCGCTCGCACCGGACGTGACGACGGTCCGGCTCATGACCGCCCGGCATCCTGGACGATGCGGGCTCCTGGGACACCCGATCGGAACACCGGTGAATTGGTGAAATTCGAGGTGTCACCGCCAGTCGTACGGGCCGTCCACGGTGGCAGGCTCCACCATCGAGTCAACCGGGAGGGACGGAGAACTGATGGCGCAGGACCTGCAGGAAGCCGCGTCGGCCGCGCCGGTGGCCAACAAGCGCATCAATGCCGGTGTGAGACTCATGGGATGGCTGACGACCACCGACCACAAGGTCATCGGCAATCTCTACATAGTCACCGCGTTCGGGTTCTTCCTGCTGGCCGGAGTGCTGGCCATGCTCATGCGCGCGGAGCTGGCCCGGCCAGGGCTGCAGATCGTCAGCGCGGAACAGTACAACCAGCTGTTCACTGTCCACGGCACCATCATGATGCTGCTGTTCGCCACGCCGATGTTCGGCGGCTTCGCGAACGCCATCATGCCGCTTCAGATCGGCGCGCCCGACGTCGCCTTTCCCCGCCTCAACGCGCTCACCTACTGGCTCTTCCTCTTCGGCGGAATCATCGTGGTGTCCGGATTCGTGGTGCCCGGCGGCGCGGCCCACTTCGGCTGGTTCGCCTACGCACCGCTGAACAGTGCCGTCTTCTCGCCCGGCGCCGGCGGAGACCTCTGGACTATGGGCCTCGTGCTGTCGGGGATCAGTACGACCCTAGCATCCGTCAATTTCATCACTACGATCGTCTGTCTGCGTGCGCCGGGTATGACCATGTTCCGGATGCCGATCTTCACCTGGAACGTACTGTTCACCTCGATCCTCGCGCTGCTCGCGTTTCCGGTGCTCGCCGCCACCCTGCTCGCCCTAGAAGCCGACCGGAAGTTCGGGGCCCATGTTTACGACGCCGCGAACGGCGGGGCGCTGCTGTGGCAGCACCTGTTCTGGTTCTTCGGCCATCCCGAGGTCTACATTGTCGCACTGCCCTTCTTCGGAGTGGTGAGCGAGATCATTCCCGCGTTCAGCCGGAAGCCGATGTTCGGGTATTTCGGAATGGTGATGGCCACGATCAGCATCACCATGCTCTCGGCGGTTGTCTGGGCCCACCACATGTTCGCGACAGGAGCCGTTCTCCTGCCCTTCTTCTCCGCCATGTCGTTCGTCATCGCCGTGCCCACCGGTGTCAAGTTCTTCAACTGGATCGGCACCATGTGGCTCGGCAGTATCTCGTTCGAGGCACCCATGCTCTGGGCGATCGGCTTCCTCGTGACTTTTCTCCTCGGCGGCCTCAGTGGAGTGCTGATCGCCTCACCCCCGCTGGACTTCCATCTCACCGATTCGTACTTCATCGTCGCCCACCTCCATTACGTGCTCTTCGGAACAGTAGTCTTCGCGATGTTCGGCGGCTTCTACTTCTGGTGGCCCAAGTTAACCGGACGCATGCTGGATGAACGCATCGGACGTATCCATTTCTGGACCTTGTTCATCGGCTTTCAGCTGACCTTCCTGGTCCAGCACTGGCTGGGTGAGGCCGGAATGCCCCGGCGTTACGCCGACTATCTCGCGGCGGACGGCTTCACCTTGCTCAATACGATCTCGTCCGTCGGCTCCTTTCTGCTGGGCCTGTCGACACTGCCGTTCCTGTACAACGTGTGGCGCACCAGCCGTTACGCGCCCAAGGTCGAGGTGGACGACCCGTGGGGGTTCGGTCGTTCCCTGGAGTGGGCGACCTCCTGTCCGCCCCCGAGGCACAATTTCCGGGCTTTGCCCCGCGTGCGTTCCGACTCGCCGGCCTTCGACCTGCACCATCCCCTCACGCCGGAGAAGCCGGGCCTCGGCCGAGGCGGGTCCCGCTCTGCATCGGGCGCTGAAGAGGAGTCGGGCGAATGAAGACCGAGGCCATTGTCTTCGCCGGGGTCGCGGGGTTCTTCCTCGTGACCGATGTTCTCTACGCCGTGTGGTCCCGTGATCCGACAGGCACGGCGGCTCTCACCGTCTCGTTCCTCATGGCGTTGCTGGTCACGTTCTTCTTCGCCACCAACTACCGGAGGAAGGGCCTGCGCCCCGAGGACCGCGGGGACGGGTACATCCACGAGCGGTCCGGTCCGGTGGACTTCTTTCCTCCGCACAGCATCTGGCCGTCACTGACAGCCGCGGGGATGGCCGTGCTCGCCATCGGTGTGGTGTTCGGTCTGTGGCTGTTCCTGATCGGGCTGGGCTTGGTCCTGGCGGGGGTGTTCGGAATGGTCTTCCAGTACGTGCGTGTCCAGGACTGAGGGTGGTTCTCAGTCCTCGCGTTCGCGGACCGGCTCCGGCCGTGTCGTCCGCTCCGCGATCCGGGACCGTTGCTCCTCCGTGACGGGCAGTTCCACGAGGTCCCCGTAGTACCAGCCGCTCAGTACGGTCCGAAGCCGTCGCCGACTCGAGATCGGGCCCTCCGCGGGGAGCTCCAGGGGCGTCGGGACATCACGCATCAGGATGCGGTAGCGGGCTGTCGGGCTCAGGCCACGGCGGCTCTCCGAGAGACCGCCGTTCACCGACTGTGTCACCTGGCCGGTCTCCTCACCTTCGGTCAGCCGATGGAGGTCCCGCATCTGAAGGGCGAGGCAGAGGCGTTTGGTCAGCGCGAAGGCCAGGAGTGGGGCGGCGATCAGCGCGGTTCTGAGGATCCAGGTCATGGCCTCGACCGAAACCCTGAACGAGAAGGCTACGACGTCGTTGCCGCCGGCGACCAGGAGAACGGCGTAGAAGACGATGGCCGCCACGCCGAGCCCCGTACGGGTCGGCCGATTGCGCGGCCGGTCGCACAGATGGTGTTCCCTGCGGTCGCCCGTCACCCATTTCTCGAAAAAGGGATAGAGGAACAGCACTGTGAAGACCACGCCTGGCAGCACGATCGCCGGAATGAACACATTCCACATGACGGTGTGGCCCGCAATGTCGGTCTCCCATGGCGGCATCAGCCGGAGCGCGCCCTCCAGGAACCCGACATACCAGTCCGGCTGTGCGTTACCCGAGACCTGGTTGGCGCGGTAGGGGCCGTAGTTCCATACGGGGTTGATCTGGGCGAGCGCGCCCAGCAACGTCAGTACGCCGAACACCATGAGGAAAAAACCTGTGGTCTTCGCGGTGAAGTGAGGAAACGCCGGTGAGCCGACGGCGTTTTCGTTGGTCTTCCCCTGACCCGCCCAGTGGGTGTGTTTGAGATAGACCACCAGGATGAGATGAGCGGTGATCAGCGCCACGATCAGGCCGGGCACGAGCAGGACATGCACGGGGTACAGACGGGGGATCACGGCATCGCCCGGGAACTGTCCGTCGAAGACAAACAGCTCCAGGTACGTTCCGACGACAGGGATCGACCCCACAATGGTGGCCGCCGTCCTCAGGCCCGTACCGGACAGCAGGTCGTCGGGCAGCGAGTAGCCCGCGAATCCTTCGAGAAGCGCGAGTACGAACAGTGTCACGCCCACGATCCAGTTGGCCTCCCGCGGTTTACGGAAGGCGCCGGTGAAGAAGATCCGCAGCATATGGACGGCGATCGCGGCGACGAACACGAGTGCCGCCCAGTGGTGGATCTGACGGATCAGCAGGCCTCCGCGCACGGCGAAGCTGATGTCGAGGGTGGTGGTGTAGGCCTGCGTCATCCTCACCCCCTGAAGGGGCACATAGGAACCGGTGTAGACGCTCTCCATCATGCTCGGGTCGAAGAACAGAGTGAGGTACACGCCGGTGAGGAGCAGGACCACAAAGGAGTAGAGGGCGATCTCACCGAGGAGAAAGGACCAATGGTCGGGAAAGGCCTTGCGCAGCAACTGCCGGGCCAGCTCGCTGACGGGCAGGCGCCCATCCACCGCACCGTAACCACTGACCGCCGTCTTCCCGGCCCGGGCCTTCAGCTGCGCCTTACGCCTCCGCAGGGGCATGCACCACTCTCCCGTCGATCTTCCTTCCACCCCCCCGCCCCTTATTGTTACGGTTCGCTCTTTATGGGTAGCGCATTACTCGAAGGGACTACGCAGAATCGCGGTATCGGCACCTGATCGGCCGACCTGGCCCTGACGTGCCGGGTGGCGCCGCGCGGGTGCGTCGGCCCCACCCCGCGAGCGATATGCGGGGCCTCGCCGCCGCAAGGACTGATGCGCGTCGCCGCGTCGCCCTCGACGGTATGACTCCGTTCGCACAACCGGCGGTCTCCACAGACAGTTGGCGGAACCCTGAACGTCGGCGACTTCCTTCTCAGCCGGCCGTCTCCGCGCACATCCGGTCCGCGGTGATCTTGGCAAGTGCCGCCGATGTCGCCGACCCGTCAGCCGCCGGGTCCTCCACTGCCAAAAGCCCCACCGTTGTCATCCTTGGGTACGTCCCTTGGCGAAGAGGGGCGGTTGATCTCATATGGGCTGAGACCTTCCCCGAAATCATCTGCAGCCCTCAAGTTTTCGCTGCTTCGGGAGGAACGTTCGGCCCGTGGTCCCTGCTGTCGTGCCCGAGACCGACGGCGCGCGTCCCACCAGACGAGGCCAAGCAGAACAGCGACTACGACCACTGCTATACCGAGGGGGAAAATCCAGCGCACAGCCGAAGCGGCCAGTGTGATGTCACTGATGGGCGCCTGGCTCACAAGGTGGCTCATCTGGCCCACGTCCTTTCTGAGGGGATTCCACCACTCACAAAGCGAGGCAGAGGCTTCCGCTCATTGGAGAGAGAGCCCGCGATGGCCAGAGCCGTGGGAAACTCCAATCCCGCCGCCCTTGGCGGGATCAATCTCGCGGGGCCCGCCTGAACTGGACGTCTGGCAAGGCTCAAGCTCCCTGATAAGTCTACGGCGGGGAGCGTACGGGGGACCGCTAGGTGTACTCGGCCATGAGGTTGGTTACTCGCGTCGGTAGTTGATCAAGAGGAGACTTCCGGGAGTAGTGGAGACGCCTGTCTTCACCACAACCGGAGGTCTTGATGGCCCACGCTAATGCCCGGCTGACCTTTCACGGCAGATGCCTTCTGGTGCGCCGTGTCGTGCAGGGCCTGCGTCCCGTGGCGCATGTGGCCAGGGAGCTGGGAAGTCTCACGACAGTGCGCGCACCGGTGGGTGGCCCGCTTCCGCGTTGGTGAGGTCGCCGCGGAGGAAGAGGCGGGGGCGGGGGTCCTGCTCCTCCCCCGCGGCGAGTCGGGGCGCGGACGGATTCGTCCGGTACTCCGGCGGCCTACCGGGCGGGGTTCCCGGCCAGTACTCCCCGAACCTCCCGACGCGGTCAAGGCCCGTGAGCTGCTCGCGTCCCTGGTCGTGGCCGACGAGGACGACGTCCCCGGAGGCAAGCGGTTCGGCTTCCGGCCCAAGCGCGTGGGCAGGCCGGCCAAGGAGGCCGGTCCCGCTTCCGCCTCGGCGCACCCTTCCCGGTGCACACCGCTCAACCCTTCGCGGGCGTGGACTCACTTGCGCGGGCCAGCGTCTGACGGACCGACCAGAGGACTGACACCAGCGGCATCGCCACCACCGCTCCGAGCACGCCCGCCGCGATGGCGCCGCCGATCACCAAGAGCGCGACCACGACTGGGTGCAGGCGGACGGCCCAGCCCATCACCAGCGGGTGCAGCAGATGGCCCTCGATCTGGCCGATGACCACGATCAGGGTGAGGACGACGGCCGCCACGATCGGGCCCTTGGCCGCCAGAGCCACCACGGCCGCGACGGCGAGGGCGATCGGTGAGCCGATCAACGGGATGAAGGCGGCGAAGAACTCGAGCAGCGCCAGTGGCAGGGCCAGTGGTACTCCGAGTGCGAACAGGGCCAGTCCTACGAATACGGCGTTGGTCCCTGCCACCAGGATGATGCCGTGGGTGTATCCGGTGAACGTGCGCCAGGCGGCCCGGCCTGCGATCGCCACCCGGGCCCGGGCCTTCTGCAGGAGTTGATCGCAGAACCAGTCCCACTGCCGGTCGCCCGAGTGCATGAAGAAAACTGAGCAGAACAACGCCAGGACGAATACCGTCACGACCTCGACCAGTCGGCCCACACTGCTGACGGCCGTGCTGATGAGGGCGGAGCGATGACTGGACAGGTACTGCCCGATCCGGGACTGGAGGCCGTCGAGCGTCCTCGGGTTCAGCCGGAACGGCGGCCCCTCCAGCCAGTGCTCGATCCTGCCCAGCCCGTCGCCGAACTCCGTTCCAGCCCGTTGCGCTCTCCGGCGACCGCCTCGCCGACGAGCGTTAGGACACCGAGGACGAGGACGATACTGCCGAGCAGTGCCACGGCGACGGCGACCGGCCGCGGCATCAGGCGGACCAGCAGATCCCCGACCGGACGCAGCACCGCAGTCACGACCAGGCCGAGGAAGACGGCTACCGCCATTTCGTGGAATCGCCCCAGCGCCGAGAAGACCACGTACACGGCGGCTCCCACCGCGAGAATCCGCCAGGCGTAGGCGGCGGCCGTCTGGAGCGTGGGGTTCACGCGTGGCGTGTACCGCGGGCGGGGCGGCGCCTGCCGCACGCCTGGGTTCCGGGCCGCGGGACCGGTCACGCCGCGCAGCGCCCGACGTGACGCGGCGCGGGTCCGGTGCCGTCGTCCTTCGGACGGAACGCCGGGGTCCGTGTTGCCGGGCTGCGGGTGCGAGGGCCTGGGCATTCCCTGCTGTTACCAGGAAGGGCCGCGTCTTCCGGGCTCCCGGACCGACATGTGCAGGATGTCACCCCATGGGCGGAGGGACGTGGCGCGGGGCGCCGGTGTGTCAAGGGGGCAGTCATTCGCTGTCGCCTGCCCCTGCGCCCGGCCACAGACGGGAGAACGCGGGGTGGGCGGGGACGCCGCCGTCAGCGCTGCCCCTTGCGGTCGCGGTGGGTCAAACTGCTCTGGAGGTGGGAGAGGACGCCGATGCGTTGCCCGCGCAGAGCAGCTCGGGCGGCGTTGGCTCCGGGGGCGCCATGGACTCCCCCGCCGGGGTGGGCGGAGGCGGAAGCGAGGTAGAGCCGGGGGACGGGTGTCTCCGGGCGGCCGGTGCCCGGGGTGGGGCGGAAGACCAGCTGCTGGTGCATGGCCGTGGTGCCGCCGTTGATCGCGCCGCCGTGAAGGTTGGCGTCCATACTCTCCAGCGTGGGCGGGGCGAGGATACGCCGGGCCCTGATGAGGCTGCGGAAACCAGGGGCATAGCGCTCGACCTGTGCCTCGACACGGTCCGCCATCGCCTTCTGCTCCCGGACGTCCCACGAACCGGTCAGCCGGTCGTCACCGGCGTCGCCCCGCACGCGGTGCGGTACGTGCGTGTAGGCCCAGGCGGACTCGGTGCCCCGGGGCGAGCGGCTGGGGTCGGCGGTGGTCGTCTGGCCGAAGAGGGCGAGGCTCGTCGGGGACGCGGCCCCTGGCGATCTGCGCGGCGTAGCGGGTGAGTCCGTCGACGCCCTCTGCGAGGTGGACGGTTCCCGCCCGCGCGGCCTCCGGGCAGGTCCAGGTGACCGGGCCGTTCAGTGCCCAGTCGACCTTGAACGTGGCGAAGTCCCACTGGAAGCGCTTCAGGTCGGCGAGGAGCCTGCCGGGGAGGTGCCGTTCAGCCACCAGGGAGCTGTAGAGAGCCGGCGCGAACACATCGGCCAGGACTGCCCTGCGAGCCGCTACCGCCTCGCCGCCGCGGTGCGGACGCCGACGGCCCGTCCGCCGCGGACGACGACCTCGGTGACCCGTTCCCCGCAGCGGACGGCCCCGCCACGCCGCGCCAGTCGGCGGACGAGAGCGGCGGTGAGCGCCCCGGCGCCGCCGGTGGGGACGGGAAAACCGTAGGTCTGGCCGAGCATGGACATGAGCCAGCCGAAGCCGCCGCTGCCCGCTGTCTCCGGTGCGAGGTCGGCGTGCAGGGCGTTGCCCGCGAGCAGGAGCCTGCCGCCTTCGCCGCGGAACTCCTCCTCGCCCAGACGCCGCACCGGCAGCACCATCGTCCTGGCCAGTCGCAGTCCGCCCGCCCCACGCGGCCCGGCCGCGACTGCCCCCGCCTTGAGCGGGGACGGCCCCCTTCCCGGCGCTCCGGTCCGCTTCCCGGCCCATGCCCGCCAGGGGGGGCCTGGAGGTACGGATGCCGAGGCCCTTGTGGACCGGAGCGGTGAGTTTTGGCCTGGTCAGCATCCCGATCAAGGTGGTCAGTGCAACTGAGGACCGTTCGGTTCATTTCCACCAGGTGCATCTGGAGGACATGGGCCGGGTCCGTACCCGCAAGATCTGCTCGATCGAAGACGAGGTCGTGCCGCAGGAGGAGATCGGCAAGGGCTACGAGGTCGCGAAGGACGAGGTCGTCCCGGTCACTGATGAAGAGCTCGACGAGATGCCGCTGCCCACCGTGAAGGCCATCGAGATCGTGGCGTTCGTCGACGCCGACAGCATCGACCCGATCCGGATCAGCGACAGCTACTTCCTCGCGATCGACGGGCAGGTCGCGGCCAGGCCCTACACGTTGCTTCGCAAGGCGCTGGAGCGGTCCGACAAGGTCGCCGTCGCGAAGTTCGCGTGGCACAACCGCGAGCGGCTGGGGCTGCTCCGGGTGCGGGAGGACGCGATCGTGCTGCACGCGATGCGGTGGCCCGACGAGATCCGCAGCCCCGAGTCCCTCGCACCCAAGGACGTCGACCTGGACGACGACGAGATCGAGCGGGCCGTCCAGCTCACCGACACCATGGCCCTCGACGACATCTCCGGCTTCTGGGACCAGTACCGCGACGCCCTGGAGGAGCTGATCGAGGCGAAGACCGAGGGCAAGGAGCTCCCGGAGCCGGCCGAGGGCGAGGAACGGGAATCCGGGAAGGTCGTCGACCTGATGGCCGCCCTGAACGCCTCCGTCAAGGCGGCCAGGGAATCACGCGGCGAGCACGGCCAGGACGCCACCGTGCACACGATGCAGCCACGCAAGACGACCACGGCCAAGAAGGCCGCCCCGGCCAGGAAGACCACGGCGAAGAAGACCATTGCCGCGAAGAAGAACACGGAGAAGAAGACCACCACGAAGAAGACCGCGGCCGCGAGGAAGCGCAGCGCGTCCTGAGCGGGCGCGAAACGGGATGGTCATGGTGGGTCTGCCGCGGATCGCTCCGATGCTCGCCACCCCGGGCACGGCCGCGCCCGCGTGAAGGGGGCGCGGCCGTTGGCGCGATGGCCGTTCCTGTCAGCCGCCCTTGGTCAGGCGCGCGCAGGAGTTCAGGGCGTCGGTGGCCTCGTTCCAGTTGCAGATGGAGAACCACACCCCGCTGACGCGGTAGAAGGGTTCGTCGCCGAACGAATAGGACTGACTGTCGTGGACGCGGTACTCCCGGAGAACGCCCTGGTCGCTGTGCACGACGAGGCTGGAGCCCCAGCCGTCGCCGTCGTTCAGGTCCCCCACCTTGATGTCTTCCGAAGATCGAGCCGTCAGCCGCCTGGGCGGATCCGGCCAGGGCAACGGTGAGGACTGCGGCCCCGGTCAGTGCTGTCACAGCGGTGCGTAGGCGCACGGTGGCTCCCGTGTTGTCTTGGATGCTGGCCCCGGCGGCTATCAGCGCCTGCGCGGCACGCGCGCAGGGCACCAGGGGCCGTTGACCGGATTGCGCTGCCGTGGCCGGTTTCGTGTCAGGAGAACTCAAGGGCGCCGATGTGCGATTTCTGCGGTCGGCCAGGAGCCGTTGTGTACTACGACGTCACCGAGTATCGCGTGGCGGCTCCAACGGCTGATTGGTACTCCGGCGACCGGTTCTACGCGTGCCCGTCCTGCCGGAAGTTCGTCGACGCGTCCGACTGGTCTCGTACGCGCGGCCGGGCGACACCGTGCACATCTCCGAGATGTTCCGCCTCGTGCGCGGCACCGGGCACATCCTTCATCCCGGTCTGTATGCGCAGGTCAGGAAGCTGCCGTGGGCCGACATCCCGCTGGAGCACCGCACCCGCGACAAGGCCCATCACCGTGACGAGATCCGCCGGCTCAAGGTCGCAGCCTTCCGCCACCTCGACTATCCCGGCGCCCGCCAGGCCATCCAAGTCGTCCGATGGCGACGGGAGTTGAGTACGGGCAAGCTCACCATCGAGCGGGTCTACGTGATCACCAGCCTGGACATCTACGACGCCACCCCAGCTCGCCGCCTGGATCAGAGGTCACTGGGGCATCGAGAACCTCCTGCACCACGTCCGTGACCGCACCTTCCGCGAGGACGACTCCAAGGTCCGCACCGGCCACCTGCCCCGCACCATGGCCAGCCTGCGCAACCTCGCCATCAGCGTCTTCCGCCAGAACGGCAAGACCAACATCGCCGCTGCCCTCCGCCAAACCAGCCGCGACTACCACCGCCCGCTGTCAGCCCTCGGCCTCACGTGATCAACCCGGACAGATCGCGATCATGCAATGCCCCTGGTGGAACGGGAAGGCGCCCACCGGCCTGTACCGCGCGGCCACGCCGAGGAGATCGCGGTCGACGGCGCTACGGAGCCGGTGGTCGTGAAACTGGGGGTGTGGTGCTCGAACGCACGCGCGAGGTGGGACACCGGCAGAGCAACTTGGACGCGCTGCGCGAGGTGGGCATGGAGTGGGCGTGACGCAGGCTGTGGTCGTTCGTTGGGCCTAGGTCAAGCGAAGTGCACAGAGACCCCGGGGATGTCGCTGACTCCCAGGGCCTCGTGCTATCGACGGGGCTGGCGGCTCTGACCACACTCGAAGAACCCGCGCGGCCCTCGTCATGTCACGGCCCCGCCCCGATCAATCGCGGGGGAACTCGAAAGCTCCTGGCAACAGCCAGTTGATCACCTGTGTTGCAACGACCCCTGGAATTCGCCAATTCTTGGAGGGGGCGTTCTTGATGTTTCGGATTACCTCGTGTGTTTGGCATCGGCATCCGTACGGGCCAGCGTCGCGTCGAGCGTGGCGTACTCGGCCTCCTCGACCGCGGCGGTGGCGAAGCCGATCGCGTCCAACGCGTAGGACTCCGCATCGTCCGCCGCACGGTCGGCACGCTTCATATCGACTTCCGCCTTCCGGTCATCGATGCGGGACTTCACGGACTGGACGTGCTCCTGCCACTTGGTGCCCACATCCGCCAGCGAGGCAGAGGCCTCGGCCTTTTTCGCCGACACCTCGCGCTGGAGCTTGTCCGCCCTCTGTATCGAGTCCTGCTTGGCCTTGGTGACCGAGTCCGACAGTTGCTTCCTGTCCTCGGAGATCGCGTGCTGCACCTTCTCCTGCGCTTCGTGCGCCTTTTCCGAGAGCGCCGCCATGCGGTCGGTCGACTTTGACATGGGATTCCAGCCTTTCTGACGAACGGGACCCCCATCGACCCGATCGAAACACGCGGCGCGTACCAGCGCACCCGCAGGCGCGCTCCGCAACCGCTATCCGGGCGATCCGATCGAGGCTATTCCTCACTGGGGCGTCACCGACGACCGAACCCTGACACCGGTGGCCCGGCACCGAAGTGCGCTCGCCCGACAAGCGCGCGGGGCACTCGGGCTGCTGGAGAGGGTCGGCTGGCAGCGCGGCCACGCCGAGGGAAGGCAGAAAGACCGCGGCCGCGGTCCACCACTGGCCCTTGCGAGCTTGGAAGATCGCAGAGACCGACGCGAGCACGAAGAGCAGCGTTGTCACTGCCACTGGTATCCACCTAGCGGCAGTCTGCCGTGTCCTTGTCCGTCGGGTGCGCCCACGCCCCACCAACGAGGTCGTTGTGTGCCCCTCGCATGCCCGACAGTGCGGGAAATCACGGGGACTACTGAACTTGAATGTGTGATTTCGGCCTGATCGTGTCAGCTGGTCAGGGTCAGGCCGGTGCCCATGAGGCAGCCATCGATGAGGCGCGGTCGGTACTGGGTCTTCTTGAGACTGCGTTTCACGGCGGCGGCGAGCTGGTCGAGGTTCGCGGCGGCCCGGGCACGTCCGCTCCTTCGGGCAGATGCTCACCCAGCTCCAGGGAGAACGGCTCTCCGAGTGGATAGAGGCGGTCCGAGCCGACGACCTGCCCAGCCTGCACACCTTCACCAACGGCCTCGAACGCTACCTCGCAGCCGTCACTGCCGGCCTGACCCTTCCCTGGAGCTCAGGTGTCGTGGAAGGCCACGTCAACCGCATCAAAATGATCAAGCGGCAGATGTATGGACGCTCTGGCTTCAAGCTCCTGCGCAAGCGGGTACTGCTTGCCTCGTGACCTCACTGTCGGTGGCCAATGCGAGGATCCCCGGACGGCCACGCGAGGAGATCATATGGGCACCTGGGACATCAGCCCCTTCGACAACGACACCGCCGCCGATTTCGCCGGCGACCTGGACGAGGCAGCCGCGGAAGAACGCGAGTCCGTGATCCGCAGCGTACTCAAACGCGCCGCCGACCCTGCGGACTACTTGGACGCCCCCGACGCCGAGCGAGCCGTGGCCGCGGCAGCCCTGGTTGTCGCACAGCACCCTGACGGCGAGCCGGCGTGTTCGATCTACGGTCCATCGGAGCCGCTACCGGAGTTCCCCGCAGACCTCCGAACGCTCGCCGTCGACGCACTGGACCAAGTGGTCGCCGAGCTGTCTGAACTCGCCGAGCTGTGGGGCGAAGCCGCAGACGGCCCGAAATGGCGCCAGGACATCACCCGCCTCCGCGATGTCCTTGACCCTCCGATCCCGCCACAAGAGGAAGCCCTCTTCGACATCTAAGCCGGTGACCCACAGTCACAGAACTTGGCTCTGTCGCTATTTTGGGGGTAGTTGGGCATCGATCTTGTGTGATGGGTGGGGTTCGCGTCGCGGACGTTCTGTTGCCAGGTGTCGGGGTTCAGGTCGAGGAAGTGGCACTCACGGATACGGAGGTTCGACTGGCTGTGCGGTCGCAAGCCGCGTCGGCCGCATGTCCCGACTGCGGACGAAGATCCTCAAAAGTGCACTGCTACTACCCGCGGGCTCTGGCGGATCGTCCGGTCGCAGGCAAGCGTGTACGACTAGAACTACGGGCCCGCCGGCTCGTGTGCGGGAACGATCAATGCGACCGGCGGACGTTCGCCGAGCAGATACCGAACCTGACCCGGCGCCACGCACGCCGCACGGACGCTCTCACTGCCCAGCTCACCGACATGGCCCTGTTCCTGGGCGGCCGGGCAGGAGCACGCCTCTCCGAACGCATGGCTATCGGCACCTGCAAGGACACTCTGCTCCGGCTGATCCGCGCGCTGCCGCTCCCGTCCTCGGGCCCGGTCCCGCTTCTCGGCGTCGACGAGTTCGCCGTGCGACGCGGACGGACCTACGCGACGACCGTACCTGCCGATCGGCGAGTACGGCCCGTACCCCGAGCGGCTGCGGCAGCAGTTCGAGGGGGTGATCTGGCGGTTCAAGACGGGCGGGCAGTGGCGGGAGATGCCGCAGGAGTTCGGTGCCTGGTCGACCGTCCACAACCGCTTCCGGCAGTGGCGTGACGCCGGCGTCTTCGAGGCCCTGCTGGAGGGGCTGATCGCGGAGGCCGCGAAGCGGGGCGAGGTGGACCTGTCCCTGGTCGGCGTCGACTCCACCACCGCGCGGGCTCACCACGACGCCGCCGGGATGCATCTGGACCAGGGCGTCGTCGCCGCGCTGGAGGAGGCCGCCGCCGAGGAGGAGAAGGCCAGGTCAAAGGGGGCGGCCTCGAAGAACAAACCGGGCAGGACGCCGAAAACGATCCCGAGCGGGAAGAGCGACGACGCATCCGGCGTCGCCGAAAACTCCGGCTGAAGGCCGCCCTCCTGGGACGCTCCAGAGGTGGGCAGACCAGCAAGGTCCACCTTGCCGCCGACCGCGAGTGCCGCCCGCCGGCGTTCGTTCTGACCGCGGGACAGGCCGCCGACAGCCCGCAGTTCATCCCCGTGCTGGGGAAGATACGAGTCCGCGGGCCCGTCGGCCGCCCCCGTACCCGGCCGGACGCGGTCGCCGGGGACAAGGCCTACTCGTCCCGCGGTAACCGGGCCCACCTGCGGAAACGTCACATCAAGGCAGTCATCCCGGAGAAGAAGGACCAAGCCGCCAATCGGAAGAAGAAGGGCAGCAGGGGCGGCCGGCCCGCCAGTCACGACGCGGACCTCTACAAAGAACGGAACACCGTCGAACGCCTGATCAACAAGCTCAAGGCCTGGCGTGGCATCGCCACCCGATACGACAAGACCCCGGACAGCTACCTCGCCGGACTCCACCTGCGCGCCTCGATGATCTGGATCAAAGACCTCACCCCGACCATCCGGTGATCACGACTCGATACACGCCCTAGGCCGGTTCGTTTGGATCACTTCCGCTGGCCGAGGTTGTTGTTGATGATGTCCGTGTGACTCACCGCATCAGCGCTCTGATCTCGGCCTTCGGCGTCCTTGCCAGCATGATGCTGCTCGTTCTTGCCGTTCGTGAGTACCGCTCCGGGGCGTCGGCCCTCTGGATCGGGGCTGGAGCTGTGATCTTTCTCAGGCTTTGTACACGCTCGTGCGGGACGTACGACGGCTCCGCACCGAGCCGACCGCCTGACGGGCAGCGCCGTTCCAATCAGCCCCGCCGGTCGTTGTTCGTGTGTGCCGTTGACTGACGCGCAGTGGGCGCGAATCGAGCCGCTCACTGTGCGCCCCTCTGAAGCGCGAAGATCAGTCGCCCTGGGCCAGGAGGCCCGGGGCGGCTGACAGGCGCTCAGGGGGCGCAGGGCGGTCTACGGCGATGATCTACGCGGCGAAGCCGATGTTGGTGACGTACTCGTGCTGGCCCCACTGCGATCCCAGGTCGACGATGACGTCCTCCCAGGCATCGTCCAGGCCCTGATGGTCGCCGGACGCCCAGGCCTCGACGATGCGGTCCCAGCGGCGGACGTTCATCGTGCGGTACTCCACCAGCCGCTGGAGCGGGCGCGGCATCTGCGACTGGTTGAGCGGGTGGATCTCAACCCGTGTCCCGCCGTCGGCGTTCAGGCGTCGCAGGAGGTGCCGGGCGACGTTCTGACGGCGCACCTGGCGGTAGGCGGCATCGATGCGCTCCAGGTTGGCGTTCGACGGCCGGCGCCGCTCCTCCAGCCACGCCTTCAGCGTCCGGTCGGTCACCGTGAGTCCGGCGTCCCTGGCCGCCCTGCGGCTGTGGTCCGTCTTCGTGAGGTAGTGCAGGCGGGCCATGAGGCCGCGCTTCACGGTGACGGGGGTGACGATGCCGTCCGCCAGCTCGTCGAGCTTGCGTGCGACGGCGTCGCTGCCCTTGATGCCCCGCGCCCCGAACTTCCCGAAGTCGATGGTCCTCTCCGGCATGAGTCCCTTCCTCGCTTCCTCGTCGTCGGGCCCCGGCTACCAGCTGGCGGTGAAGCGGCGTGGCGCCGGGCCCGAGCGGTCCTTGGCTACCAGGACGTCGACCGTTGCTGGGGCGGTGCGGTCGACGAGTGTGACGAGGTCGGCATGGTATTCGAGTTCGGCGGCCGCGCCGAGGTCGTCGAGGTCCAGGGGCCGGCCCTCACGGCGCGGACGTTCCAGTCGGGCGATGAGCAGGATCGAGGGTGTGCCCAGGGATTCGGTCATGGCGATGGACTTGAGCTCCCTGGACACCATGTCGATGTCGTCCCGGGAAGCAATTCGGGAGGGGCCGTTCTCGTCGTGCCAGCTCATCAGCTGAAGGCGGTCGATGACGACGAGGGGGGGGCGCGTTCGCCGCGTTCGGTCATGTCGCGCAGGACGTGTTCGATGTGCTCCGTGGTCAGCGGCCTGACGCGGTCGATCGTCAGGTTGGGGACGGGGTTGCGGGGGGTGAGGTCGGGGGCGAACATCGCTACCCGCCTGCCCTGGGCGGCGTTGTGGACAGCAATGTCGTATCCGGCCTGGGCTTCCCTGCTGCGTGAGCGGGTGCCGAGGCAGCTGAAGTGCGCGCTGGCCAGGTCGAGGGCTTCATCCATCTCGGGCCAGGGCGTCATCTCCTTGCCGTCGGGTTCGTCGGTGCCTGAGATCGTGTCCGACCAGAACTTCACGGAGTCACGGGCGACGTAGGGCGAGTTCATGATCTGTGCCCAGTGATCGAGCAGTTGCCGTGTCTCCGGCGCCTGCACGGTCAGTCGTATCGTGGTCTTCTCGTATCCGTCGGTGCCGACTCGGTTGGAGAAGGCGGGGTCGGCGATCCATGTCCGGCAGGGTTCGTCGTGGACGGGGTAGGGGCCCCAAACCCAGTTCTCCGGGCGGTCCTTGGTGAAGCCGACGGCGGCAATCGCCCCGTTGGCGTCCGGTTCGAGGGGTTCGAGGCAGACAGAGCAGTCGTACATGGGGCCCTTTCGTGTGGTGGTCATCGACATTGATCGCCCAGATTGGCGACTGCGGGGCGATCCCGGTGCGGCCCAGGGAAGATGGGCCCGCAGCGGGAGACAGGCGGCGAGGGGGGCGACCAAGCGCCTTGGAGGGGCTCTTGATCGCGTCGGGACAGGCTCGTGTAAGGTCTCGCAGCCCGTGTCCTACTGCGGCGCTGTGACCTGCGTCTTCTAGCGGTGTCTCACGCCGTGTCCAGCCGCTCAGTCTCACGATCGTGTCCAAATCCTCGGAACGGCCACGAGGTGCAAGCCGCTGTCCCGCACCTTCTGAGTTAGCAGTCGGCAGGGCTCCCAACCTGTGCGGTTGCCAGGCGGTTTGGAGACGGGATCGGATGTCATTCCCGGACGAGTTGGCTCGTGCGGAACCGTTCGTGCTGAGGCCCCGTCCGGATCTGGATTCACTGCTCGCTGGCAGCCTCACCGGATGGCTGCTGCCGGCCTTCGGCCAGTAGGTCCTTGGCTGTGCCGTTCCCCAGGCAGCTGGCCGGGCACCCTGCGCCAGCCCCGCCGAAGTAGTTGCTCTGCAGGAGATCCTGACGTCCTTGAGCCTGCCGCCAGGGTGGGCCCGACCTCGCGGGCGATGCTCGCAGAGTGGTAGGTCAGGTGACTTCCCAGGCCGCCTCGATCATCTGGAAGATCTCGTCCACCGCGGCCTGCGGATCGTCCGTCTCACGGGCCAGCGAATAGGCGTCGATCACGAACCTCGCGATCGTCCGGCAGGCCGTTGTGGTCTGTGACAGGCCGGGATCGGCAGCGATGGCCGTTGCCAGCGACTCTGCATGACGCAGCCGCATCGACTCCTCGTACTCCCGCAGGGCACGTGACTCGTCGATCATGCGGTAGATCGGGACGGTGCCGTCCGCCGTGCAGTGCCGGACCATCTCCTGGATCTCGCGGCGCAGTGCGGGGATGAGCGGTTCGTGCGGTGCGCGGTTGGTGACCACCTGCGTGAGGCGTTGCTCGAAGTTGTCGTCCTGCTCGAATACCAGGGCCTCTTTCGAGGCGAAGTGGGAGAAGAGCGTGGTGACGGCCACGTCGGCCTCGGCGGCCACATCGCGGATGCCCACCGCGTCGTACCCGCGATCCAGGAAGAGCCGCAGGGCGGTGTCGGCGATCTTCTGTCGGGTCGCGGCCTTCTTGCGCTCACGGCGTCCGGGCGGCTCGGTCATGTCGCTGACACTATCAAATCCAAAGGAGTAACTGTTTCTAAACAACAACCGTTAGTGTTACGGTCGCTTGCATGAAGAGAGTGAGCTTCGCCGAGTTCGGCGGTCCCGACGTTCTCCACCTCGAAGGCGCCGAGGAGCCCCACGCAGGCCCCGGCCAGATACGCATCGCCGTGCGGGCGGCGGGCGTGAACCCCGTCGACTGGAGAATCCGTGAAGGCCAGTTCCAGAAGGTCCGCCCGGTCGTCCTGCCCGCCGGAGTCGGGCAGGACGCCTCCGGAGTGGTGGACGAGGTCGGCGAGGGCGTCGAAGGAGTCGAGGTCGGCGACCACGTGTTCGGGCGAGGCTCGAGCACCTATGCCGAGTTCGCCGTGCTGTCGGCCTGGGCCCGAATGCCCGAGGGGCCGACCTTCGAAGAGGCGGCCGGATACCCCTCCGTGGTGGAGACCGCGCTGCGCATCATCCGCCAGGCCGGTGTGCAGCCCGGCCAGACGCTGCTGGTCAGCGGAGCGTCCGGCGGAGTCGGATCGGCGGTGCTGCAGATCGCCCGCGACCGCGGCATCACAGCGATCGGCACGGCCGGGGCCGCGAACCAGGACTACCTGCGCAGCCTGGGTGCCCTCGCCACGACGTACGGCGAGGGCTGGGTCGAGCGGGTGCGGCAGCTCGGCCATGTCGACGCAGCGCTCGATCTGGCCGGCTCCGGCGTGATCCGCGAACTCGTCGAACTGACCGGGAACCCGCAGAAGGTGATCTCCATCGCCGATCTCGGCGCGCCGGAACACGGTGTCCGGTACTCCGGCGTGACCGGGAACGTACCGGAAGCCCTCGCCGAGGCCGTCGGCCTCATCGCGCGGGGAAAGCTCCACATCCCGGTCGAGAAGTCGTACCCGCTCGCCGAGGCCGCGGCCGCGCACACCGACAGCCAGGCCGGTCACACGCGCGGGCGCCGGGTCATCGTCGCCTGAGCCGTTTCCTGCCCGATGGCACGGCCCGGCAAGCCGCCTTCCTTCCAGCGATCCTGCCCAGACCCACCCGGCAGCTGTGCGACACGCAAGGAGCTTCATGCACACTCCTGTCACGATCATCGGCGCCGGACTCGGCGGCCTCGTCCTGGCCCGCAGCACCGCGCGACGCCCTCGCGTCCGGAATGTCCGTCCAACTTGCTTGCGCCTGGCTCCCACGCGTACCCAGGGCCGTTGCCTGATCGTTCAGAACAGCTTTGCCTGTTCTTGGCGTGGGTTGGGGGACGTCGGTGGATTGCTCCACCGAGGTGGCGCCGGGCTGGTGGGCCTGGCGTCTCCCCCGTTTCTTCGCGTCCTGCTTCCCGGCCCGAGGTCCGGGAAGTCTGACGGATGCTCCGCGGGCGTTTTGGGTCTCCCCGCTACCGGGGGCGACCGTTCCTGCTGGTTGAGTGCCGCTGAGGACGGCGTGGGCTGCGATGTTGTGGGCGGCGTTGGTGTCGCGGTCGATCCGCAGTCCGCATGCGTCGCAGTGGAACGTCCTGTCGACCAGCGTCAGGCGTGGGTTTTGCCATGAGCAGGCCGAGCAGGTCTTGCTGGACGGCCACCAGCGGTCCAGGACCGCGAGTTGGGAGCCGTACCAGGCCGTCTTGTAGGTGAGCTGGCGGCGCAGCTCGCCGGGGGGCGGTGTCCAGGATGGACCGGTTGAGGTCGGCCTTCTGCCTCACTTTCTTCCCGGGTGCCGCTGTGGTGCCACGAGCGGAGCTGGTCATGCCCGCGACGTTGAGGTCCTCGATCGCGACGACGGCGAACCGGGTCGTGAGCTGTTTCGTGAGGAGTGTGGTGTCGCGGCGTACGGAGACTTCGTGGTGGAGGCGGGCCACACGGGTGACGCGCCTTGACCCGGCGTGCGGAGCCCTTCTGCGTCCGTGACAGTGCCCGCTGGGCTTTGGCCAGTCGCTTCTCGGCTCGGCGTACGTGGCGGGGGTTGGTGAGGAAGAAGGTTGTGGGGTCGTCGGGGGTGAGGGGCTGGGAGAGGGCGACGAGGTGTTTTACGCCGAGGTCGACGCCGACTGTGCCGCGGGCCTGCTGATGGTGGGTCGGTTTGTCGGGCAGGTCGGTGGTGACCTTGCAGAGCACGGACGCGTACCAGCGGTGTCCGTGGAACGCGTAGGTGTTGACCTCGTGCCACCACGGACACGGCCGTGCGGGCCCGAGGGCCCCCTCGGGCAGGTCGGGGCACGGGAGTCACCCTTGACCACATCCCCGACCTCAAACAGCTCCGCGTCTCCGCGTTCCCACACAGCTGGACGGAGGTGCCCGGTGCTCCCCGCTGGGCCAACCATGAGGGGCCCTGTACGGGGTTCGGCTTCAGCAGTCGAACACCGACCAGCAGATGTCGTTGCGTAGGCGCTGGTCATCAAGTACAAGCTCGCAGATCGCCTCCGGGAGCTGATTGCGCTGCCATTTGCACTCGAGTCGTCCTGCGGTCTCGCTCTCGCCTTCCGGTGCCGCTGCACGTGCGGCCTTGATCGCGTAGGCGGCCGCGCCGAGCTCGTGCGCGGCGACGTGGGCGACGGCTCCGGCCTGGCCGGCGGCGTACGCGGCATGCCGTGCTGCCCCACGCAGGTCTCTGGCTGCCCCCATCGCATGACCGCCCGCCGCGCGGGCCTGCATCATCTTGACCTCGCCGCGCACCCAGGCCCGGGCATGCTCGATCGCCTGGCGAGGTCGCGGGTCCGCGGGCTTGGCCGACTCGAAGAGGCCAAGGACGTGCTCTGCACAGGCGGCAGCCCATAGAGCAAGGAGACGGTGATCCGCATCAGTGAGAGTCCCACCACGGCGGATCGTCACGAGGCGAGGGTCGCGGACCTTCGGGAGGATCACGACGTGCACTCCCTCCTGCGCACCTCGGCGCCGCTCGCTGCGGTGTGCCCTGGCGGCCGGTCAGCCGCCCGACGCAGGGAATGGTCCAGAGTGCTCATCAGCCGGGCGACACGACTGCTGCCACCTGTCACGAGCGGGTAGCGGCGCAGCACATCGATGAGCAACGGTGTCGCACGCTGCCGCGACCGTTCCAGTAGGGCATCCCCGATCGCGGTATCACCGCCCGCCTCCACCTCCCCGATGTGCGCAGCGCTCGCGCAGGCCCGCAGGATGTGGCCGACCTGACCGGCCTGGGCGATGGGGTGCAGGTATGCGGCCGATGCGGCGTCACCGGCGGATCGCGCGGCCAGTCGTGCGGCTTCGGAGGGCGCGGACCGGGCGGCTCGATGAGCGTCGAGGGAAGTGACGCGCTGCAATTTCGTCCTGTTGGCACCGTTGATGAAGGCCCAGGCGGCGTCGATCGCCGCGCGGGGGCGCGGATCATCGGGAACAGCCTGCTCAAAGACCGACAGGACATCCTCTGCGTGCCGAACCACGTAACGCGCCACGACGCGCAGCTCGTCCATCGTCAGATCGAAGTCTCCGGACACGGTGTGCGTGCTCTGTGTCATGCCTCTGAATCGTATCCTTGAACGCTCGATGGAGACTTTGCGACGAATCCTCCGCTCACCTGCGTCGGAACCCTCAATCGGAGGTCACATGCGGCCCGTGGACCTGGCCCGTCACCATGGCCTCTCCACACAGGCGGTCCGCAACTACGAGGGCGCCAGCATCATCCCGCCGGCCCACCGCAGCCCGACGGGGTACCGGGACTACACCGCCACGCATGCTGCCGGCCTCGCGGCCTACCTGGCGCTCGTCCCTGCCTTCGGCTACTCGACGAGCCGACGCATCATGCAGGCCGTCACCGGCGGCCAGCTCGATGAAGCACTGGAGTACGTCGACGACGGGCACTCACTCCTGGCTCGCGACCGCAGCACACTACGAACCGTCGAAGCGGCGCTCTCACACCTCGGAGCCGTCACCCCGGATGCGGCGGCCGGCACTCGGGCGCCGTACAGCATCGGTGAACTCGCCCGCCACCTCGCGCTCAACCCGGCCACCCTTGCGCACCTCGGAACGCGCCGGAACCCTCACCCCACCACGTGACCCGCACACCGCCAGTACCTTGCGCAGGACGTGCGCGACGCCGAACTGGCGCACCTGCTGCGCCGGGGAGGCCAGCCCCTGGGTACCATCTCCACCGTCCTCGGAGAACTCCGCGACGCTGGCAGCCTCGATGCGCTGGCCAGGACCCTGGAACCGTGGCGGCGCGACCTCACGTCGCGCGGATTGGCCCAGCGGTACGCCGCCGGATCCACTGACGTTCTCGTGGCAGACGACACGCGACCGGCGGCGCGTTGCGATCCTCGGTCGCCCCGAATGATCATGGGCGTCCAGCACAAAAGACATCACCGCTGCTGCTTTTCGCCGGGCGTGTGCCGACGCGTGACCCGGCGGCACGTCAGGAATGCGATCGCGACGACCACCAAGTACAGCGGTACGAGCAGCACCGCGTCACCGGACGCCTGCTCCACCGTCACGCCCGCGTCGCGGTCCTCGCCCTGCAGCATGATGCGGTTCACGGTCAGGACGGTCAGGTGCGTGCCGATCGCCGCCCACAGCGGGGCGTGACCCACGGCCGCACGGGCGGCGATCAGGGTCAGGCCGAAGACCGTCAGGAGGATGAGGTAGTCGACCGGGGGCTGCCCCTCCGGGACGATGCCGATGTGGCCCGGCTCGTCACCGGCCAGCCGCGCGATGCCAACCGTCACCAGCGTCGAGGTGCCCGGTACGAGCAGGAAGACCGCCGTGGTGCCGAGCGCCGCCAGTGCGGGCCCAAACCGTCTGCGCAGCGATGTCCACGTGTAGCCGCGCAGCGTCGTCTCCTCGGGCAGGGCTTCGAGCAGGAACGCGACGACGGCGTTGGTGACGAGAAAGCCGACCAGAGTGACGAGGTCCAACTGCTGCCAGACGAGTAACCCCATGGCCGTACCCGCGCCCAGGACCAGCGCCGCTCCCGCGGCCGTCACCCCAACGCCGGTGAGGAACGCCCGTAGGCTCGCGCCCGGATTGCCGAAGCCGACCGTCCGGGGGTGTGACAGGCGCAGGACGAACGGCACGGCCACGACGGTGACGAGGGCCGCAGCGATCAGCCGGGCGGCCAGGCCACTGGCTCCGGTGGCGTCCGCCAGTACGGGTCCGAGGCCGTTGCCGACACCGAGCGCCACCGCCATGATCAGGCCGCCGGCCAACGCGCGGCCCATGGCCCCGGCGGCCGTGGGCGCGGGTGAGGGTGCGGGAGTGGGTTGTCGTATGTGCAGCTCGGTCATAGCGCTCCTGGTGACGGTGGGGCCGACTCCTATCGACAACCCCGTGTGCTTCCCAGGCTCGCCCGACCACCGGTCAGGGGCGTCGTGCGCGCGGACGACCCCCCTGTACATCCTTCGGCGCAGTGGACGACAAGGGTCGACTGGTCGTGGCCACCGGCTCCGGCTCCGGGAACACCCAGAGGCTGAGTGCCCGCGTTCATGCGACTGCCGCTCCACCGCCTGGGCGATCGACGGGGCAATGCGGCTCGGAGGATGGTCCACGCTCTTCAACCACGGAACCGGCCGTTCCTTCCCGGTGAGGCCCGACGTACTTGCGCAGGTGCTGCAGGCGCACCGCGAGCGCCTCACGGGCTCCTTGGGCGCTGGACGAGGGAGAGGCGGTCATGTTTCGCGGGCAGTCCGGGGGTTCAGATCGAGGTTCGGGACGCCGGTCCCAGGAAGGCGGCGTAGTCGTCCGTTTCGTCACCGACGGCGTAGACGTCGCGCATCTCCAGGTGGACAGCCGTGCGATGGGTGCCGGCGAGCAACTCAGCGAACGTCGCGGTGTTCAGCTGCTGCGCGTTCAGCGGCATCGCACATCTCCCTCAGAATCGGCACCATGCGGGCCGGAATCCGGATCACCCGCTCACGAGCGGGGATCCCCGTCTTGTGGCCGGCCACCCACTGGGTGGAGCCGACTTGGGTCTTGAGGAATTCATCGGCTTCCTCGCCCTGGAGGACCAGGTCCGCGCTCTCCTCTTCCACCCACACCGTCGGCGATCCCTCGCCTCCGGTGTTCAGGTCGATCCCGACGAACCGCAACGTCATCGCATGCTCCCGTGTCGAGTCGGTTGCGCATAGTTGAGCGACGACCGTCCCGCGCGCCGACACCCTTGGGCAAGGGCGCGGCTCGGTCGGCTCCCACAGTGGGCGGGCAAGCCCGGTCCCGTCACAGTGGAGACAGCGCCCTCCCCCTGGTGTGCTGCGGGCGCCGATGGTGCCAGCAGCGTTATGGAAGAGCCGGGTCACGCCGACGACATGGGTCGCGTGCAGCGGGAGCTCCTGCCGTTTGCCGAGCGTGACTTCCAGCGCGACGTCAGGGCCGGTGAGGCGGGTGTCCCAGGAGAGGCCGTGGGTCAGCGTGCGGAGCGTCTCGTGCAGGTCGTGCATCGTCTCCGCGCCGGACAGCTGACCGCCCGAGGCGCGACTCGACGGCCCGCCTCAGGGCGGCCCCGGGAGGCAAAACAGCTGGCCGGGGCCAGCCCTGAGGACCGGTCACTTTCGCCAGAACAGGTGGTGCGTCACCCCGCTCGGGCTGGGAACGACCTCCAGGTGGAACCGGTCGAGCAGCTCATCGGGGGACTCCCAGAGTCGTACTCCGGACCCGAGCTTCACCGGCGAGACCGCCACGTGCAGGGTGTCGACGAGGTCGGCGTCGAGGAACTGCCGGATGGTGGTGGCCCCGCCGCCGAGTCTGACGTCCTTGCCCTGCGCCGCCTCCCGGGCCTGTTCGAGGACCGTGGCAGGGTCGCCGTCGACGAAGTGGAACGTGGTGTCGGAGAGCGTGAACGAAGGACGCTTGTGGTGGGTCATGACGAACACCGGGGTGTGGAACGGGGGCTCGTCACCCCACCAGCCGCGCCACTCGTGGTTGTGCCAGGGCCCGCGCTGGGGACCGAACTTGTTGCGGCCCATGATTTCGGCGCCGATGTTGCGGGCGTAGTCCCGCGTGAGGTAGTCGTCGAGACCCCGGCTGCCCCCGGGGTCGGTGCGCATGGGCCAGCTCGCCGTGGCGCCGGCCCAGGCGAACAGCCTCTCGGGCTCGACATGACCGAATGGCCTCTCGAGGGTCTGGTCCTCACCGGCACCAATTCCGTCACTCGAGACGTTGAAGTTCTGGACTCTCAGTAGCTGAGCCACGTGTTCCTCCTGTGATGGCGATAACGGTGGTGAGACTTGGATCGTCACCGTGAGGTCGGAGCCGATCGACGGATCTTGACCCGTACCGGCAGAATCATCTGATCTGCTGAACCCGCCGCCGGCATGTCAAGGGCGGTCGGTCCGCGACGACCACCCGATGACGGGGCCCGACCGGGCGCCACGACGGTGAGGAGTTGGACATGAAGTTCCTGCTGATCATGCACATCAACCCGGCCATCATGGAGGAACTGACGGAGGCCGAGCGCCAGGAGATCATGGACGGCCACGGCACATTCATGAAGACGATCCGCGAGTCCGGCGAGATGATCGGCACCGAGGCACTGGCCGACCCGTCACAGAGCTCGGTGGTCCGCGTCCGCGACGGTGTGCCGGTCGTCACCGACGGCCCCTACCTGGAGGCCAAGGAGTTCCTCGGCGGCTACTACCTGGTCGACGTCGAGAACAGGGACCGCGCGCTGGAGCTGGCCGCGATGATCCCGGACGCCCGGTTCAACGGCCTGGGCATCGAGGTCCGCCAGGTGATCTTCTCCGGCGGCCCGACCGCGTGAGCGCCGACCGCGCCACCGTCGAGGGCCTGCTGCGCGCGCTCGCGCCGCAGGCCCTCGGCGCGCTGGTGCGCCGGTACGGGCAGTTCGACCTGAGCGAGGACGCCGTGCAGGAGGCACTGCTCGCCGCGGCGACACGCTGGCCGACCGAGGGCGTCCCGGACAACCCGCACGGATGGCTGACCACGGGCACCGGTCCATCAGCTTGGTGGGTAATCCGCCCGCCCTGTTCACCAGCGCCGAGCGCTTCCGGGGATACTGGGCGGCCCACGAGGAAGCAGGGATCACACCGCGTGAGAAGTGGATCAGCAGAGACGCTTACGACATTCCCAGCGCCGAGGCCGCCGCGCGCCGCATCCTCGACCGCCCTGACGCGCCAACCGCCTTGTTCTGCGCCAACAACCGCAACACCCTGGGCGCCTACCGTGCCGTGTGCGGGCTGCGCAGCGGCACTGCCCTCGCCGGGTTCGACGACTTCGAAATGGCCGACCTGCCGGACGTGCCCGTCACCATCGTGGCCTACGACGCGGACGAAGTGGGCCGCCGCCCGGCCCACCTGCTCCTCGACCGCATCGCCAAGGGCCTGAGCACGCTGCAGGAACCGTGCCGAAGAACCGTCGTACCAACCGAGGTCGTGCACCACCCCGGCACCTGAGGCCGCCCTAGAACCTCGATGGGGTGATCCGCGGTCGCAGCGCGGCGAAGGCCCTCGGCTGCCTGTTCCGGAGTCGGTGTCGGGCAGGGGGTGTCATCGCCTCTCGCTAGTGCTGTGACCGAATAGGTTCGCCGGGTTGGTAGTTGGAGCGGTTGGATGGGCGGTGACGTCCGTTCCGATCGCTGGAGGTGTGGTGGCCGAGCCTGTGCGGGTGCGCAGACTGACCGACCAAGAAGGGCAGAAGCTGCAGCAGATCGTGCGCCGGGGCAGTACCAGCTCGGTGCGCTATCGCCGGGCGATGATGCTGCTGGCGTCCGCCGGCGGAAACCGCGTACCGGTGATCGCCCAGCTGGTCCAGGCCGACGAGGGCACGGTGCGGGAGGTGATCCACCGGTTCAACGAGATCGGCCTGGCCTGCCTGGACCCTCAGTGGGCGGGAGGCCGTCCTCGCCTGCTCACCCCTGACGACGAGGACTTCGTCATCCAGGCGGCCACCACCCGCCCGACCAAACTCGGCCAGCCCTTCACCCGCTGGTCGATCCGCAAACTCGCCGCCTACCTGCGGAAAGTACACGGACACGTCATCCGCATCGGCCGTGAAGCCTTACGATGCCTGCTGCTGCGCCGCGGCATCACCTTCCAGCGCACCAAGACATGGAAGGAATCCCCCGACCCGGACCGGGAGACGAAGCTGGACCGGATCGAGGAGGTCCTCGACCGCTTCCCGGACCGGGTCTTCGCTTTCGACGAGTTCGGCCCGCTCGGGATCCGGCCCACCGCGGGCTCGGGCTGGGCCGCTGAGAAGCGCCCCGACCGGCTGCCCGCCACTTATCACCGCACTCACGGCGTGCGCTACTTCCACGGCTGTTACTCGCTCGGCGACGACACCCTGTGGGGCGTCAACCGGCGCAAGAAGGGCGCCGCCAACACGCTGGCCGCGCTGAAATCGATCCGGGCCGCCCGGCCCGACGGCGCCCCGATCTACGTGATCCTCGACAACCTGTCTGCCCACAAGGGCACCGAGATCCGCCGCTGGGCCAGGAAGAACAAAGTCGAGTTGTGCTTCACCCCGACCTACGCCTCGTGGGCGAACCCGATCGAAGCCCACTTCGGACCGCTTCGACAGTTCACCATCGCCAACTCCAACCACCCCAACCACACCGTGCAGACCCGGGCCCTGCACGCCTACCTCCGCTGGCGCAACGACAACGCCCGCCACCCTGATGTGCTTGCCGCCCAACGCAGGGAACGTGCCCGTATCCGCGGCGAGAAGGGCATCCGCTGGGGCGGACGCCCTCTCCAGGCGGCCTGATCATGAACGGCAGGGCGAAGATGCCGATCCGGCTCGTCTACGAGACCCACGCCACCACCATCGACAACGAGGCCGGAATCGCCACAGGCTGGCTACCGGGAGTCCTCTCACCGGCCGGCAGCCGACAGGCCCGGGAACTCGGCGACCGCCGTCGCAACGACGGCATCGCGGCGGTGTTCACCTCCGACCTGCACCGCGCCGTGGACACCGCGCGGATCGCCTTCGCGTGCACCACAGTGCCGATCCACCAGGATCGCCGCCTGCGTGAATGCAACTACGGGCGCCTCAACGGCCGCCCGCAAGCAGCTCTTGCCCCGCTGCGGGGGCGGCACATCGACGAGCCGTTCCCCGGCGGCCAGAGCTACCGCGAAGTTCTGGCCGCCACCGAAGACTTCCTTGGCGACCTGGCCACACGGTGGGACGGCAGCCGCATTCTGCTGATCGCCCACTCGGCCAACCGATGGGCCCTGGACTGCTTGCTCACCGGCGCAGACCTCGAAGACCTCGTCCAAGCCCCGGCCCACTGGCAGCCAGGATGGGAATACACCGTCCCACCAACTGGCCCGCCACCGGCGCAACCCGGCAAACGTTCCCGGTCAGAGCACTAGCCGGACCCCGGCTGTCCGGCAGTGCCAGCCCGTCCCGACATTATCGGGGCTGCTTACCGCTCGGCTCGGCATCCCCAACAATTCCGACCGAACCGCCCGCGTCTACGAGAAGCGGGACTACTCCGGCCGCTGGGTGTGCGTGACCCGCAGCGGCGGCTCCATCCACGACCTGCGCGGCTACAACCTCAACGACCAGACCCGATCCCTGAAGATGAGCGAGCCGGAAGACCTGGTCACGCAGCTGGCAGACTGCGGCTGGCTACGTCTTCCCGGTACCCCCGGTGACCTGCTCGCTTCCCGGCCCGAGAGCCCCACCCCCATCACCGTCCCCTCCCTGGTTCCTGACGACGACAAGCCGGGCCGGTTCACGTTCGGCAAGAAGCTGCGGCCCAAGCTCAGCGGATGGGCCCAGAAAGTCGTCTCCGACAAGAAGCTCCGCAAAGCCAAGGCCACCGCCGCCACCCGGCTGCTCGCCCTGACGCTGGCCACCCAGACCGACGCCTCGGCACGCCTCGGTCCCGGCGGCCAGGGCATCGCCCTGAATGCTCTTGCCGCCTGGGTCCCGGTAGGTTCCGGCGAGCTGCAGCACCTGGCCGACCAGCTGACCGCAGCAGACTGGCTCACCAACGCCGACCTCACCGACACCCACCTCACCGGGCAACTGACCGAACGCGTCCTCCCGCTCACCTGCCCCCTTCCCTAACCAGACCAGGCCAGCCACGCTGACTCCCGGAACACGGACGCGGCATCGCCGGTCAGCTGGCCAGCCCGCTCAGCACACGCCCGGCGCAGCGCGGCCGCCTCGGCCGCCGCGGCTTGGCGGCGGCGCTGGGCGCGGGCGGCATCGATCGGGGCCGCGCATCCTGAGGTACGGCCTCGGTCCCGGGGAAGGCGCGGCGGCTGAGCTCACGCATGGTCTGCCACTCCGCCGAATGTGTTTTCGCAGGGTGAATGGGCTCTGGCACACATTCCGTTTGCGCCGTGAGGCGCTGTTGGTTCGAGTGGAGGTGGAAGGCCTGCACCAACCCGCTGTCGCAGCAGCTGGGTTGAAGCTGAGGGCAGCCTGATCCGGGTGATGCCGGGGAGGGTGAGAGCGGCCCTGACGAAGCCGGGACGTGACCAGTACTGCCAGATGGGGCGGGTCCGGCAAGTGTGATGGAGAGGAGTACGCAAGGAACCGGCGTTTTACGTCTCTTAACGAGCCTCCGGCTCCAACCTGGTGGATCTGGGCCGGAAGCGGTGCGTACTCGGGTCATCCTTTCGGGTGGTCTGACAACTCCTGGGTCGGTTTACGAAAGCTGGCCGGGAGGCCACGAGGAAAGCCTGCGGCGTACTCGTGGCGATGCCGCAGGGACACAGTCGGGCTCCTACTCCGTCGAGCGAACCACAGTGAACACGGGAACCGTCCCGAACCTCGCCCCGCTACCTGTCTCCAGCAGGCTGCCGGGGCTGGGCGCATCGACCGCCGATCGGTCCGGGACGGGGCGGAGCCGCCGTAGTACTCCGAGGCCGGGAAAGCCGGCCGCATGGGGAAGGGCGGCAGCGGTATCGAGAAGGGAAGGACGCTGCAATGCCGGAAGATGCCCCGCCGAATGGCGGAGCCCCGGGCCCTCGGGCCCGGGTACTGGAGATGCAGGCCAAGCTTCACCGTTGGGCGGTGGCCGATCCCGGCCGCCGGTTCGATGACCTGTTCAACTTCGTGCACGATCCGGCGACGCTGTTGGTGGCGTTCGACCGGGTCGCGGGCAACCGGGGAGCCCGGACTCCCGGCGTCGACGGCCTGACCGCCACCGACGTCGAGGAATCCATCGGTGTCCCCGGATTCCTGAACGACCTGCGGGTCGCCGTCAAGGGCGGTGCGTTCTGTCCTCTGCCGGTGCGGGAACGCAGCATTCCCAAGCCGGGAGGCTCGGGAAAGGTCCGTAAACTCGGGATTCCGACGATCGCGGACCGGGTCGCTCAGGCAGCGCTGAAACTGGTGCTGGAACCGATCTTCGAGGCCGACTTCAAGCCGGTCTCCTACGGGTTCCGGCCCCGACGGCGGGCCCAGGACGCCATCGCCGAGATCCACTATTTCGGCACCCGGGGATATCGCTGGGTGCTGGATGCGGACATCGAGGCGTGCTTCGACTCGATCAACCACACGGCCCTGATGGACCGAGTGCGTCATCGGGTGAAGGACAAGCGTGTCCTGTCGCTGGTCAAAGCCTTCCTCAAGGCCGGGATTCTTACTGAACTCGGTGAGAACAAGGAGACGTTGACCGGCACCCCGCAAGGCGGCATCCTCTCCCCGCTGCTGGCGAACATTGCTCTGTCGGCGCTCGATGAGCACCTGCACGAGACGTGGGAGCCGGGCGGGACGATGGCCACCGAAGGTAAACGCGCCCACCGGCGCCGCAAGGGTCGGCCGACGTGGCGGGTCGTCCGCTACGCGGACGACTTCGTCGTCCTGGTGCACGGCACCGAGGCCGACACTGCGGCACTGCGCGAAGAAGTCGCTGACGTGCTCGAACCTCTGGGATTGCGCCTGTCGCAGGCGAAGACCCGGATCGCGCACATGAGTGATGGGTTCGACTTCCTGGGCTTCCGCATCCAGTGGAAACGCAAAGGAGGCACGGACAGATGGCACGTCTACACCTTCATCGCGGACCGGCCCATCCGGTCCTTGAAGGCGAAGGTCCGTGCTGTGACAGGCAGGACATCGCAGCAGGATCTCGCCACCGTGCTGATCAGACTCACTCAGATCATGCGCGGTTGGGCCAACTACTTCAAGCACGCTGTCGCCAAGCATGTCTTCACGAAGCTTGACGCCTTCGTGTGGTGGCGTCTGATCCGCATGCTGCGGGAACGTCACCACTGGAGTTGGGGCGAAGTCCGCCGCCGGTTCACCACCCCCACCGGGCGGTGGCTACCGATCGCGGCGGACGGGGCCGAACTGTTCCAGATCGCATCGGTCACGGTCAGCCGTTACCGATACCGGGCCAGCAGGATCCCCAACCCATGGCACCCTGCGAACCCCATCTGACGGCAGAGACCGTGGAGAGCCCGTTGCGCTGAGAGGCGCACGGCGGGTTCGGCGAGAGGTCCGGAGAAACGGACCGGGAGCAATCCCGGCACCGCGCTCCGGGCCTACTCAGCGAAAGACCGTGCTGGCCGGCATCGGTCGGAGGAGCGGGGCACGCGACCAGCGCCGATTGGAGGCCGTACGAACTCGGTGAAGCCCGCCTCGAGATCGCTCACAGAATGTGTGCCAGAACCGGTGAATGAGAGCCACTCAGACTAGTTGATCACGAGCCGCTGTGCGCCGTTCGTGGAGCCGGTGGACTCATTGCCCGGCGGCGGGTGTTGGCCGACACGAAGGGCCAACTGCTCGTTAAATTGATGCCGGGTCCTTTGGGCCGCTCTGGCAGGCGTGGTTCGGTGGGCCCGCTTTTGCGCCCGGGCATTGAGGGTCAGTTGTGCGGGGTGCGTAGGGCGAGGATGGCCGTGTCGTCGTGGCCGTCGCTGGGATGGTTGTCGGCCAGCGTGTCCACGAAGTCCTGCAGGGGCAGGTCGGCGTGGGCTGCGGCGAGTTCGGCGAGTTGGGTCATGCCCTCGTCAACGCTGCGGGCGGGGTCTTCAATGAGGCCGTCGGTGTAGAAGACCACGGTGGCGCCCGGGGGCAGGGGGTGGGTGTGGTCGGGGCGGTGCTGTTCGGTGTTCACCGCGAGGGGCAGGCCGGGTTCAGCGTGGAGATATTCCGTCTGCCGGTCGGGGGTGAGCAGGAGTGGGGGGAAGTGGCCGGCGGTGCTCCAGTGCAGCATCCAGCCCTCTTCTTCGGGTTCGATGCGGGCGAGGCAGGCGGTGGTGACGGGCAGGTCGGTGATGGCGTGCAGGGTGCGGTCGAGCTGGTGCAGGACGGCGCTGGGCGGGGTGAGGCGGTCGTAGAGGAGGGCGCGCAGCATGCTGCGGGTCTGGGCCATGGCGGCGGCCGCGCGCAGGTCGTGGCCGACGACGTCGCCGATGACGACCGCGCACGCATTGTCGGGCAGCCAGATGGCGTCGTACCAGTCTCCGCCGAGGTGGCCGGGGGTGGGGGCGGGCCGGTAGGTGGCGGCTGCGGTGAAGGGATGCAGGTCGGGCAGGGTGGGCAGCAGCAGGCGCTGGAAGTGTTCAGCGCCGTCGCGGATCTGCTCGAACAGGCGGACGTTTTCGATGGCGATACCGGCTGCGCCGGCCAGGGTGACGACGATGTCTTCGTCGTCTCGGTCGAAGGGCTGTCCGTCGCGGCGTTCGGACAGGTAGAGGTCGCCGTAGATCGTGCCGCGGACGCTGATGGCGACGCCGAGCAGGGTGCGCATGTGGGGATGCCCGGGCGGGAACCCGGCGGAGGCGGGGTGGGAGGGGATGTCGTCGACGCGCAGGGGTTCGGGGTGGTGGATCAGGTGTCCGAGAACGCCGCGCCCGTGGGGAAACTCGGTCCCGGCCAGGTCGGCGCGCTCGGATTCGGACAGGCCAGCGGTGATGAACTGCTGCAGGTACTCGCCGGAGTCGTCCAGCACTCCCAGCGCACCGTAGCGGGCGTTGGCCAGGCTCATGGCGGTGGTGACGATGCGGTGCAGCGCCGTGGGCAGTTCCGTCTCCCGGCTGATGGCCAGCACCGCCTCCAGCAGGCCCTGCAGCCGGTCCTTGACGGTCGCCAAATCCCGCAGCTGCCCGGCGATCTGGTCCAATTGGGCATCCAGCCGCAGTTGCAGATCAGGAATGCCGGGCTGCTCAGGCTCTTCCTCTCGGCCCGCCATCACGGGCACCTGGCGGCGTGGTGTTCGGTCTCGGTGGCCTTCAGCCGGTAGGAATCGGTGCCCGTCTGAATCAGCGTTGTCTTGAAAGTGAGCCGGTCAGCGATCGCCGCGCACAGCCGGGGATCGGTGAAGGCCTTGTCCCACTTGCTGAACGGGGCGTTCAAGGCCACGGCGGTGGCCTTGTGTTCCTCCCGCTCTGTGAAAATCTGGAACAGCAGCTTGGCGCCCTTCTTGTGTGCCCGCTCCGACATCTCAGGGTTCTGCCGCTTGTCCCGGCGGATCCGCTCATACAGCCACTCACGAGATCTGTGCACCCACAGCCTCCTGACACGACCGTGATCAACCACCACAGAGTGGCGCAGCCAAACAACCCAACCCGCCTATTACACCGAAAGCGGCATGTTGCACACCGTCATACCGGCTGGCTCCCAATCTCCCGAGACAGTGGCTCCTGGTCCTGCCCGCCCCACTGACTCTCACGAAATCAAGTCCGGCGCAGCGCCCCGCGCGGCCAGCCCCGAGGGTCCGTCGCGGTCTCGGCGGCGCTGCGGGTGGGCCCCGAGGACTCCGCGGGCTCGCAACTCGCCGAGGTCTGGCAGACGGATGCCGGGCAGCGCGTCGAGAAGGTCGGCCTGTGCGGCGCGGATGCCCTGCGAGGGAGCCTCGGGGCCGGTGCCAAGGTTGCGGCGGGCGGTCACGCTGATCAACCGTAAGGGCCCGAGGTCGCGTCTCTGGTCGCACTCCTGGTCGCGCCTCACGTCGCGCCTCTGGTCGCATCGGAAGCCGTCGCCGAGGACGGTTCTGTAGCCGCTGAGCAGCGTCTCCTCCAGCCACCGGATCGAGCTGCCTCGCGCCGCGGGGCGGGGCCCCGAGGGCGGTGAGGCTGATCCGGCGGGCATGGAGCCCGTACGGCAGGTGCGTCCTGCTCATCGCGGCCATTGGCGCCCCGGCACCGCGGTCCTGCTCGCCTCAGCCGTCAGGTCGTCGCTCACTGGAAGGAGATCGTCTGCCTGGCCTTTCCCGGCGGGCGCTGACACGCGAATACCGGCACGCGCCAAGGTGGCCCGGCCGGGGTCCGGGCCACCTTGGACCGATGGGATCAGGCGGGCTGCGGGGCGGGCGTCGCCGGAGCGGCCGCGACCTTGCGGGTCTCGCGCATCATCAGCAGGCCGTTGACCACCATCAGCGTCGCGGTCAGGCCGTGGACGCCGAGCGCGGTGGCCACGGAGCCGTGGTGGGCCAGCACGGTGGTCATGTCGCCGTACGCGGCGAGGGCCTTCGTCATCGCCGCGATGCCCGGAACTCCCACGCTTGTCGTCGCCATGGCTCTCGCCGGCATCGCTGCTGGACCGGTGAACCCGCTGTTGACCGCTGTCCAGTTCAGCCGTATTCCCTCGGAGCTCCGGGGACGCGTGTCCGGCGCGATCATGGCCGCGGTTGTGGCCGCGGTGCCGGTGGGCATTTTCGGCGCTGGCCTGCTGGTCGCCATGACCAGCCTCACCACGGCTTTGCTCGTTATCGCGGCTGGTTATTTCCTGGTCAGCCTCTATCCCGCATTGCATCCCGCGTGGCGAGCCGCCATCCCATGACCTCCAGATCGATCGACCTGCCAGATCGGCGGTGGCCGGGCCGCCGCCGGCCGCCACCATAAGCCGCCCGCGTACAGATCGAACAGGGCGCCGGGGCCACCGCCCGCCTGAGCGGTCGGTGACCGCCGCCTCGCAGGCGGCGGCCACCGAGACTGGGCCGCTAATGTCAGCTGGCCTTGACGGGTTCTTCCGCGCGCGCCCGGGTGCTGGCGAGTGGAGGTCTGGCCGCGTCGTCTGTATCGGGTCGCCGGTGGTGATGCGGGAGTCGATCTGGAGTGGTGCGGGTGGTCCAGCCCGGACAGAGCTGTGGGGCACGCAGCGGATCAAGCGTGGTCGGGCGTACCGGGCATCCGATCTGGCCCGGGCCGGCGAGGCTCGGCGAGGCGCCGGATGAGGTCTTCCTCGGTGCGTTCGGCTGCCGGGTCGTGCCAGAAGGAGACGGGAACGCCGCGGATGCGGCGGCCTTGCGGGTCGAGGATCTGGCTGGCGAGTTTGAGCGGCCACAGGGTGACGGCCCGGTCGGTGATGGTGAGTTCGGGGAAGCGGGCGTACAGACGGGCCTCGAAGGCGGACATGTCCTCCATGGAACGCAGCCAGACGGTCAGCAGGAGGTTGTGCGGGCCGGAGAGCGAGGCGCACAGGCGTGTTTCACGCTGGGCGATGAGCTGTCCGGTGATCCGGGCAGCGTCGGGCGGTGCGACGCCCCAGAGGGTGACGGCGACGGGCCAGCCGGACAGGTAGCGGGCCACCTCGCAGCGGTAGATGAGGGCGTCCGCGCGGTGGAAGCGGTCCAGTCGCCGACGGATGGTGCTGGGGCTTGCTCCGGTGCGCTCGGCGAGGAGGGCGGCCGACGTGCGGCAGTCCTCGCCGAGGAGAGCGAGCAGGTGGTGGTCGAGTCCGTCGGCGGAGGAGAGGCCGCGGCGGAGAACGGTGCCCCCGCTGGCCTGGTCCGGGGTGAGGGCCTGCCTGCCGTCGGGTGCGAGTCGGTCGAGTCGCCAGCGGCTGCCGACGGCGTGTACGGCGGAGGCGATCTGGGAGCGGGTCGCGGCGACCCCGGGCAGCGCCTCCAGGCGCAGGCCGACGTAGCGGGCGAGCGCCGAGTGGTCGGGGAACACACCGGTGAGGATCAGGTCCCGGGAGCCGGTGACGTGGTCGATCGTGATCAGGTGCGGGTCGTCCACGATGGCGGCGGCCACCTGGTGCAGGGTGCCGGCGGCGCAGTCGACCTCGACGATGGCGACCACCGGCGGGGTGGGGCCGATGCCGGCGGGGTGGCAGCTCAGCCACGCGTATCCGGCCTCGGTCAGCCGTTTCCAGCGGCGGGCCGCCGTCGTGGCATCGACGCCGATGGCCGCGCCGATCTGCTCCCAGCGCGCTCTCGGCGAGGTCTGGAGTGCGGTGACGAGCAGGTGGTCGAGGTCGTCGAGAACATCGGCCTGGATGGTCGATTCCGGCTGTATATGACTCATGTATGACTGTTTCCTGCGGATGATCTCTGTCGGTGGTGCGGCTCGCCACGATACGCCCATGTCACTACTGAACGAAGCCCACGCTCTCGCTCCCGTCCTGACCGCGCTGCGTCACGCCTTGCACCGGGAGCCGGAACTGGGCCTGGACCTTCCCCTCACCCAGGCGAAGGTGATCGCTGCCCTGGAGGAGCTGGGCCTGGAGATCACGCACGGCCGGGCCCTCAGTTCGGTCACGGCCGTGCTGCGCGGCGGGCGGCCCGGGCCGGCCGTGCTCCTCCGGGGTGACATGGACGCTCTGCCCGTTCACGAGGACAGCGGTGTCTCCTACGCGTCCGTCATCGACGGGCGGATGCACGCCTGCGGTCACGACCTGCACACCACCGGGCTCGTCGGCGCCGCACACCTGCTCGCGGCCCGCCGCGGGCAGCTCGCCGGTGACGTCGTCCTCATGTTCCAGCCCGGCGAGGAGGGCCAGGGCGGCGCCCAGATCATGATCGACGAGGGGGTGCTCGACGCGGCCGGTGAGCGGGTCGTCGCCGCGTACGCCTTGCACGTCGTCTCCCGTGGAGCCCCGACCGGATTCGCCGCCACCCGACCGGGCCCCATGCTCGCGGCCTCCGACACCGTCCACGTCACCGTGCGCGGCGTCGGCGGCCACGGTTCGTCCCCGCACGCCGCCGTCGACCCCGTGCCCGCGCTGTGCACGATGGTCACCGCGCTGCAGACCCTGGTGACGCGTGAGATCGACATCTTCGACCCGGCCGTCGTCACGGTCGGCCGCCTGGAGGCCGGTACCGCGCCCAACGTCATCCCGGAGTCGGGCCGCTTCTCCGCCACCGTCCGGACCTTCTCCGACGCCTCGCGGGCCGCCGTCCGCATGGCGTTCGAGCGGACCGTGCACGGCATCGCCGCTGCCCACCGCGTGAGCGTGGACATCGACTACGTCCACCAGTACCCGCCGACGATCAACCACGACGGCGAGACCGCGTTCGCCATCGAAGCTGCCCGGGACGTCCTCGGCGAGGACCGGGTCTTTGTGGCGCCGACGCCGCTTGCCGGCTCGGAGGACTTCTCCTTCGTGCTGCGCGAGGTGCCGGGCGCGTTCCTCGGGCTCGGCGCCTGCCCGGCCGGCACCGACCCCACCACGGCCCCGATGAACCACTCGCCCCAGGCCGTCTACGACGATGCCGCGCTGCCCCACGCTGCCGCGCTGCTCGCCGGACTGGCCCTGCGGCGCCTCGCACGCGCCACCTCCGCCCGCTCGGATTCGTCCTCACCCTCACCCTCACCCTCACCCTCACCCTCACCCTCACCCTCCGTAACGTCCGATTCCTCCGCCGGATCCCCGGTCTCGCCTTCCTCGCAGGAGTGACCCATGACCCACACCAACAGCCCGGCCAGACCGGTCGCGCAGATCCCCGCGCGTGCCGTCACCGCCGTCGTCGGCCTGCTCGTGTTCTTCGAGCTCACCAGCGGGGTCCTCCAGGCGGGCATCACACCGCTCCTTCCCGACCTCGCCGCGCACCTGGGCATCGGCACCGCCGACACCAACTGGATCATCTCCGTCCAGCTGCTGGCGGCCGCCGTGTGTGTCCCCCTGTTCGGGCGCCTCGGCGACTTGTACGGGCACCGGCGGATACTCCGGATTGCCCTCGTCGTGACCGCGGCGGGAACCCTGATCGTGGCGCTGGCGGACAGCTACCCGGTGCTGCTGGCCGGGCGGCTCCTCCAAGGACCGCTTGCCGCCCTGCTGCCGTTGGAGATCGCCCTCGTGCGCGACCGGCTGCCCGTCGCCGAGGCACGGCGGGCCATCGCCCTGCTGGTCGGCTCGCTGGCACTCGGCTCCCTCGTGGGCGGCCTGGCCTTGGCCCTGGTCCACTCCGCCTCGGGGGATCTGCGCCTGACCCTGCTCATACCGGCGGCGCTCGCACTGGTCTGCGTGCCCGTCTCGTACGTCGCCGTACCCGAATCCGCCCATCGGGCGAGCGGCCGGGTCGACTGGCCCGGCGTGTCACTGCTCAGCGTGGCCGTCCTCGCCCTGCTGAGCGGCGTCGGCGCAGCGAAGAACGGAGCATGGGGCAGCCCGGCGGTCCTCGGCCCTCTCCTCCTCGGTGTCCTCCTCCTGATCATCTGGATTCTCGTGGAGCTGCGCGCCGCCGAACCGCTGGTGGACCTCCGGGCCCTCGTCGGCCGCGAGGCCGGCCCCTTCTACCTCGCGGCATTCCTCTTCGGCATCTTCTACTTCGGCAGCCAGGCCCCCAACACGATGTTCTTCGCCGCAGATCCAACGACGGCGGGATACGGCTTCGCCCTGTCCGCCCTGGCCATCTCACTTGTTTCACTGCCGGGTTACGTCGCCGCCGTCCTCGGCTCCTTCGCCACCGCGGCGGTCGCCCGGCGGATCGGCTACCGAGCCACCCTGGTGACGGCGTTCGGGCTGGTGGCCGCCGCGTTCGTCCTGTACGCGCTGGTCCACGACGCGGTGTGGCAGATGGCGGCGGAGTCCTTCCTCCTCGGGCTCGGGATGGGCCTGTCGCTCGGCGCCATGCCCACCGTGATCGTCGAGGCGTCGGATGTCTCCCGCACCGGTATCGCCGCCGCCCTCTACAACAACGTCAAGACCCTGGGCGGCGCGGTCGCCGGCGGCCTCTTCGCCTCCCTCCTCAGCGCCTTCGTCTCTCCCACGACCGGCCAGCCCGGCGAGAACGGCTACCGCACCGTCTGGCTCGTCAGCGCACTCTGCGCACTGGCGGCCGCCGCACTCAGCCGGCTGGCCCGCCGTCACGAGGGAAAGCCGCCCGGGAGCGCCGGCCAGTAGCTCGTAGCACGATCACGGTGCTTGCCCGTGGAGCCGCACAGCAGCTCGAGTCCGTCAGGGAGACCACCCCCAGTCGAAGAAAACCGACCTGACCTGACCTGTCACCGCCTGACCTGTCACCGAAGTACACCGAGCGCCCCAGGAACGGAGCCGTACCGTGCCCAGCCTGACCAGCAGAGCGATGCCAACCGTGCTGAGGCTTCGCGGCGCCAAGAAACTCTTCAGCTCGGCGGAGGCTGTCCGGGGACAGGTCCTCGCCCGTTCGGTGCGCCCGGTCGGGTACGCGCCGCCGGCCGGCCTTGAGCGTTCGGTCGACCTCGCCGTACGCCGGGTGGCCGGATGGCCCATCTACGAGGTCACCCCGCGCGTCCGCACCCCCCGACGGCGCGCGATCTACCTGCACGGCGGCGCGTACATCAACGAGATAGCCCCTCAGCACTGGAAGCTGATCGCCCAGCTGGCCGTCGAAACCGACACCCGGGTCACGGTGCCGATCTACCCACTCGCCCCCCTGGCCACCGCGGTCGAAGTGGTACCGGCCGTGACCGACCTGGCCGCCGAACTCCTCGAAGACGGGGCCGACACGGGTCCGAGTCTCATCGGAGACTCCGCCGGCGGCGGCATGGCCCTCGCCGTCGCCCTCCACATGCGCGACCGCCGACTGCCCCCGCCCGCCCGCACGATCCTCATCTCGCCCTGGCTGGACATCACCCTCACCAACCCGGGAATCGCCCCGCTCGAAGACCGCGACCCCTGGCTCGCCGTCCCCGGCGCACGCTACGCCGGGGACCTGTACCGCGGAGACCTCCCCGCCGACCACCCGCACGTCAGCCCCCTTCTCGCCGACCTCACCGGGCTGAACCCGATCACGCTGTTCAGCGGAACCCGCGACATCGTCAACCCCGACGCCCGCCGACTGGCCGCCCGCGCCACGACAACCGGCCTCGAAGTGGACTTCCACGAGGCGCCGACGATGCTGCACGTCTACCCCCTCCTGCCGATCCCCGAAGGCAGAGCAGCCCGCGCCACCCTCTGCGCCGCCCTGAGAACGAGCTGACGGTGCCCCACGCGTGCGCTGCGCACGCCCGGACCCCGTGCTCGGGCCGGACGGGCAGGTGGCGTGGAACACTCCCTGCATTCCAGGACGTGACCGAGATCGCTCCCACCGGCGCAGGGCCACTGGGGCGGGTAGGAAGTTATGGAGGTGTCGGCCGAGTTGCATGCGCGGGTGCGGGAGCTGCAAAGGCCCGACAGCCTCGACGATCTCGACGACGCCCCCGACGAGCCGCTACACCCGGACCAGGACGCCGATGAAGACGACGACGGCTTGCCGGGCGTCCCGCACACCGGGTACGGGCTGTATGACGCCCGCGCGGAGGCTGAGAAATGGTGAACCGCCGCCCACCGGCACTCCACACCCAAAGGCACCCGCTGTCGGCCTCGTCCGCGCATCCCCCGGTACCGGTCGCGTACGTCCTCGTCCCGCCCGGCGCGAGTGCGAAAACCCTCGCCACCGAATTCGCCCGCTACCTCGGCATCCCCGTCACCACCCGGATGCCCCAGGCCCAGATCACCGACGCGGTCTGCCACACCTACAACCAGGCCGGTGTCCGTCTCGTTCTCATCGACGAGATCCACAGCCTCAACCCCCGCACCACCACCGGCGCCCAGACCGCCGACCTCCTCAAAGGCCTCACCGAACGCATCGGTGCGACGTTCATGTACGCGGGCATCGACGTCACCACGACCGCCCTGTTCAGCGGTGTGCGTGGCGCGCAACTCGCCGCACGCGCGAGCCTGGTGGAATGCGGAGCGTTCCCGGCGCGGCTCGGGAAACACAAGCCGTTCAAAGAGCTGATCACGGCGGTGGAAGCCGCGCTCGATCTCCGCGCGCACCGGGTAGGGACCCTCCCCCGCCACGCGTCCTACCTTCACCAGCGGACCGCGGGACGGATCGGAAGCCTCGCCCGCCTCATCCGCCAGACAGCCATCACCGCCATCTGCGACGGCACCGAACGCATCACCAAGACATCGCTGGAAGCCGTCCAGCTCGACCACCTCGCCGAAGAACACAGGCGCCCACGCACCCGCCGACCGGCCACACCGGCATGATACGGACGTCAAGAAGAGCTCCGCGGGCTCAAGGTCCGCCGCCCTCACGGACGGGGGTCAACTGGCCGCGGCAGGCGCTTCGGCCCGGGCCCGCGTGCGAAGTGTCGTCTGCTCGTTGTGGTTGGTGCCCAGGGTGTGTGCGATCTTCTCCGCGATCTCCGCAACGTCGGCGGCGCGGCTGGTGTCGACGGTCAACAACGGACCGCCCAAGTTGAGTGGGCCCGGGTAAGTGGCACGGACAGCAGCCACGCGCTCGGCGACCTGCTGGGGGGTGAGTTGCGGGTCGAGGTGGCCGGGGTGTCGGGTGCCTGAAATCGCTCGGCAGCGAGGGCGACGTCGCAGTCGCAATGGACTTCGATCAAGAGGCCGGCGAGGCTCTGGAGTCGGTCGGGGGCGGTGTCGTGATGCCACCAGTTGTCGAGCACGGCCCGGCCGGCGTCCGCTGCCAAGGCGAACATGATGTCGTCACTTGCTCTGCTCAGCCTGTTTCGCCAGGCGTGGTCACCGACTCCGAGCGAGTCGTAGAGGGACTCCAGGATCACATCCTTATCGATCACCGGAAGGCTGAGGCGCCTGGCCAGACTCCGTGCCAGGGTGCTCTTCCCGCTGCCCGGTAGACCTGAGATGACCACGAACGCGACGCTACTCACAGGGGTCAGTATCTCGACGCCATCAAAGGCAGGCCAACTCGGCCGCTCAGTGAACCGCCCCGGGTTCGGTAGAGATCTCAGCCGCGTCCCGCACCACCGCCCGCGCCCCGCATCTCCGCACCCATCGCGCTTCTCCTTCATCCGGGATTCGCATCCCGATGCCCGTACAGATCCCGCCCGGCCCGACGAACCCGGACCGACCGCACTTTCCACCGACGAAAGAGCCAGGCTCCCGACACGCAGAAACCCACCAGGCTCACCGAGACGGCCCCAAGGCGATCCTCGGGTTGACACAAACCGGTCCGCCATCCCCTGACCAGGGAAGAGACCGGCAAACTCAGGCCGGGAAGTGCGCAGTTCTGCGGCTCTCCGGCCCACGACTGCGAAGTGTCCGCTTACACGAAGCAGCACTGAATTCGCTACTCCTCGTCACTCAGAGCCAGAGGAGATCCTGGGCGTGAACGTCGAGGGTCTGGACTTCGCCGGGCGCCGCTGCCCGGTCAAGGCGAAGGGGCCGAAGTCGAGGTCCCGCCGCCGAGGCCAGCTTCGCCAGGAGCAGCCGGGCGGTGCCGGCACGGGCCGCCACCGCATAACACCCGGCCAGCCGCACAACACCTCCGCACCCGGCGGGAAACGTGGGGCTGCGGCTTCCTCCCGACCATCACGAGACGCATGCCGGGCCGGCTCCCCACCGTGGAGGGGGGCCGGACCCGGGCCGTGCCGCGCGCAGGCCGCAACCGGCAATGAGCAGGGACGTCTCCGCCCCGGGCCTGGGCTCGTCCACCAGCCCGTCCAGGCGCTCGGCGAGAAACCGCCGCTGCCGCGGTGCGCTCGAGCGCGGCAGGCGCGCCTGCCGCACCCATTCGTCACGATGCGTTAGCAATAGGCACGGAACGTGATTCCGCCTGTCCCTTGGTGAAGTCTGCCCTGCTGGAGTCAGGCGGGTCATCTCAATGAATTGGGAGAGGTAGTCGATGACTGTCGAGACGCGCCCGTCAGAAGCCACGCAGGCGCAGGAACAAGCACAGGAGCAGCTCAGCCTCAGCACCGCGGCGGCGCGGAATCTCGCGACCACCACCAAGTCCGAACCCCAGATGCAGGGGATCAGCTCGCGGTGGCTGCTGCGGAAGCTGCCGTGGGTCAACGTTCCCGGCGGCGCCTACCGGGTGAACCGGCGCCTGTCGTTCACGGTTGGGGACGGGAAGGTGTTGTTCGAAAAGAACGGGTCCAAGGTTCGTGTCATCCCGGAGGAGCTGGCCGAGCTGCCCTTGCTGCGTGGGTTCGACGATCGCACGGCGTTGGGCGCGCTGGCCGACAAGTTCGTCCAGAAGGAGTTCGATCCCGGCCAGGTCATCGTGGAGGAGAGCCGGAAGGCCGATCACGTCCACCTGATCGTGCACGGCAAGGTGGAGAAGGTCAGGCCCGCGCAGTACGAGGGTGAGTCCATCGTGGGCCGGCTGTCGGACGGCGACAGTTTCGGCGGCAACGTGCTGGCCGGGGGGGACGGCAAGTGGGACTTCACGGCCCGTGCGTTGACTGCGACGACAGTCCTGGCTCTGCCGCACAGCGCGTACAAGGCGGTCGCCGGCCAGCATGAGGCGCTGCGGTCTCACGTCCACCAGCGCAGCACCGACGCGCAGAAGCCGACGAACAAGGCCGGTGAGGCCGCGATCGATTTCCTGTCCGACCACAAGGGCGAGCCGATCCTGCCGACCACGTTCGCGGACTACGAACTCAACCCGCGAGAGTACGAGTTGAGCGTGGCACAGACGGTGCTGAAGGTGCACAGCCGGGTCGCCGACCTCTACAACCAGCCGATGAACCAGACGCAGCAGCAGTTGCGGCTCACCATCCAGGCGCTGCGCGAGCGTCAGGAGAAGGAGCTGATCAACAACCCCGAGTTCGGGCTGCTCAACAACACCGACTTCGACCAGCGCATCCCGACCCACTCCGGCCCGCCCACTCCGGACGACCTCGACGACCTGCTGAGCATGCGCCGTGGGACCGAGTACATCTTCGCCCACCCGCGTGCCATCGCCGCCTTCGGCAAGGAGTGCAACAAGCGGGGCATCGCCATCAGCAGCGTCGACGTCGACGGCCACCACATCCCCGCCTGGCGGGGCGTGCCGATCCTGCCGTGCGGCAAGATCCCGATCTCGGAACACCAGACCTCCTCGATCATCGCCATGCGTGCCGGCGAGGACAACGAGGGCGTCATCGGCCTCTACCAGACCGGTCTGCCGGACGAGGTCGAGCCCGGACTCAACGTCCGGTTCATGGGAATCGACGAGAAGGCGATCATCTCCTACCTCGTCAGCACTTACTACTCCGCCGCCGTCCTCGTCCCGGATGCGATCGGCATTCTCGAAAACGTCGAGGTACGACCGCGTGACTGAGCACCTGATCCGGCGAGTGAAGGAGGGCTGAGACGGTGTCGTTGCTGTCCCAGATGTTCGCCGCCCCCGCCACCCATGAGGTGGCGGGCCCGGTGAGCGCCTTGCTGTCCGACCCGGCACGTCCCGGGAAACTGGATCTGTCGGCCCCGCCGCCGGAGCCGACGGCTGCGGGGCCCGTACCCCCGGCGGAGCGGGCGGCGGCGTGGCTTCCCGGCGGCCCGACCGGCTTGGGCACATCAGCGGCCAGGGCCCTCCTTCCGCCGCCCGCTGGCGACGGCCGGTCAGCTCCTGCCTCCGTGGCCCGGCCCAGCGCCGGTGACCCGATTCCGGGCCTGCACTGTCCGCCCGCCGTGCCCGCCGACCCGGCCAAGGTCGCCGAGGTGGACCGGCGACTCGAAGCCTGGGCCCGTGAGCTCGCCCTGTTTCCCCCTGAATGGGCAGGGGACTTCGCTGGATTCCAGGTCGGTCGCGCGGTCGTCCTGCAGCACCCAGCGGCGGCCGATCTGGAGCGGCTCGTCGTCGCGGGCAAACTGCTGGTCGCGGAGAACGTCGTCGATGACTGCTACTGCGAGGATTACGGCGGGTCCCCCGTCGGCCTGGGCGGCCGGCTCATCATCGCGCAGAGCGCCTTGGACCCCCTGCACACCGCGGACGGCTACCAGCAGCAGTGGCAGGAGGGGCTGGGCGCGGACGCTCCGCTGCGCTCCTACGCCGATGCGATCCGCGCCTTCCGGGACATCGCCACTCCCAGCCAGGTCACACGGTTCATCCACGACATCGCACGCCTGCACCTGGGGTATCTCGCCGAGGGCGCCTGGGCGCAGACCCGCACCACCCCACCGGTGTGGCAGTACCTGGTGATGCGGCAGTTCAACAACTTCCGCCCCTGCCTGTCCATCGTGGACGCCGTTGACGGCTACGAACTGCCCGAACCGCTTTACTCCCGCCCTGAGGTCCAGCGCGTCACCGCGCTGGCCTGCAACGCCACCACGCTCGTCAACGACTTGTACTCCTTCACCAAAGAGATGGCCATCGACGAGCACCACCTGAACCTCCCGGTGGTGATCGCCGCCGAGGAGCGCCGCGGCCTGAAGGACGCCTACCTGAAGGCCGTCGACATCCACAACGAGATCATGCACGCCTTCGAGGACGAATCCTCCGTCCTGGCCGCCCAGGACCCGGTCCTGGCCCGCTACACCACCGGCCTCGCCGCCTGGGTTGCCGGCAACCACGAATGGCACCACACCAACATCTACCGCTACTCCCTGCCCAACTACTGGTGAGAGAAGGCAACCGCATGACCACCACAGCGCACCGAGCTGGCGCGGCAGCAGCCCCGGCCATCAGTCCGTACCAGGAGTCGGTGGCCGACTACTGGAACCGCGAGAAGAACCCCGTCAACCTCCGGCTGGGCGAGGTCGACGGTTTCTACCATCACCACTACGGCATCGGCGACGTCGACTGGTCGGTCCTGGAGGGCCCCCAGGACACCCGCGACGAGCGCATCATTGCCGAACTGCACCGCCTGGAGTGCGCCCAGGCCGACTTCCTCGTCGACCACCTCGGCGCCATCACCCCCAACGACCGCCTCCTGGACTCCGGCTGCGGCCGGGGCGGCGGCAGTCTTGTCGCCAACAAGCGGTTCAACTGCCACGTGGACGGGATTTCCATCTCCGAGACCCAGGTGGCCTTTGCCATGGCGCAGGCCGAGAAGCACGGTGTGGACGGCAAGGTGCGCTTCCGCCTCAAGAACATGCTCGACACCGGCTTTGAGACCGGCTCGTTCCGCGCCATCTGGAACAACGAGTCCACGATGTACGTCGACCTGTCGACACTGTTCGGCGAATACGCCCGCCTCCTCGCACGCGGCGGCCGGTACGTCACCATCACCGGCTGCTACAACGACACGTACGGGCTGCCCTCCCGCGAGGTCTCGACGATCAACGCCCACTACATCTGCGACATCCACCCCCGCTCCACCTACTTCAAGGAGATGGCGAACAACCGGCTCGTGCCGATCAGCGTGGTGGACCTCACCGCGGCGACCATCCCGTACTGGGAGTTGCGCGCCAGGTCCTCCCTGGTCACCGGCATCGAGGACACGTTCCTGACCGCGTACAAGAACGGCAGCTTCCAGTACCTGCTGATCGCCGCCGACCGGATCTGATCTCGTCGACCCGCTTGCGGGACGCACCCCGGACACGCGGGCACGCGTCCCGCAGCACCCCCGTCAGAAGTCCAGATAGGAGAGTCTGCTCCCCGATGGATCCCGCACCGACACAGTGGGTCCCAGACCTGCTCACCAAGAGGAGGCACAACACCGCCGACCAGAACTCGTGCGGCACAGACTCCGATGGGGATACCGCACACAGCCATCTCCCGGACGAACCTGAGCCACCCGACGACCGTCTCGACAACACAACCACCAAGCGTTCTCCCTCCCGCAGGCCTCCAGCCGATCGATGACGGAGAACCCCGCGGCTACTGACGAGCGAGCACCGGAATCCGCTCCCGCCTCGTCCCCTGCCCGGGCAGGCTCGCGCCGAAATCCCCGCTCGGTTCCCAATACCAAGCCCAAGGGGCCCGTCCCCTCTCCCGGGCGCAAAACTGCCTGCCCGTATTGGCGGCCTACTCGTACGCCCAGGCCTGAGCTGCTGATCCGCTCGCCGAACCGGCAAACCAACAGCGACGCCTCCGAGCCCTGATGGCTCTGCATCACGCAGTCCGCCCCAGCTGCGACCTCGGTGGCCGCAGCCTGACGACGGCGGCGCTGGGCGCGGACCGCCTCGATCGGGGCCGGCGCATCGTCCACCACGGTCTCCGAATCGGGGAACGCCTTGGCGCTGAGCGCGCGCATCGGCCGGATCTGCCGCTCAACCGCCGCGCGTCGACCGGGGCCGGCCGACGGCCCACATACGCTATAGTTGATCTTGACAGTTCGCCGCAACTCAGGGTGACTGACGCTGCGTTGGTGGTCCAAGGAAAGACGTCCCGCTTCCTACGGGGAAATGCAGGTGCAAGGCCTGCCCGGCGCTCGCTCACGAAGCCCTTCCCCCGCCGGGGAAGGGCTTCGTCACGCTCCCCGTGCCCTGGAGAACTTCCGCGCGACTCTCACCCACGAAGGCTGCTTCGCCGCGGCGACCAGATCGGGAAAGTGCCGCCGGATCAGACTGCCGCGCCGTGACTGCAGGAGCGTCGGCTCGCCCGGCCGGGCCGGGGGCCTCCCCATGGGCTCGTGGTGGTCAAGCTCGGCACCCGGCTCGACAACGTCCGCAAACGCGCCGCGAAGCTCCCCGAGCAGCGCCGGACGGACCTCAACCAACTCGGCATGCACTGGTAGACGGTCGGGGTGCAGACACGAGAGGGGCCCGGATTCGATGGGCCCCTCCCGCGTCTGCTCGCCCGTCCGTTCCTGGGGCGCTGGGCGGGTGCCATGGCGCTCTGTTCACCGCGGCGCGGTGAACACCGAGGCACCGTCGCGCGCGGCCCCACCGACGCGCGAGAGGGACTGGCCGGCCACCGATCCCCGAGGCGCTCCCCGCCCACCCGCCCCCACCTCTCCCTTTCGGTAGGCGGGCGGCAGGGGGTGCGCAGAGGGGATGTCAGCATCCCGACCACGCCCCTACGGGCATGGTGACCAGTGCAAACGCCCGGTACCCCGAAAGGCGGGCGCAGGAGATGCCGCAGCAGGAGGCTCCAGGGGATACCCCTGGAGGGAGGAGCGGCTGGTGGAGTGGAGGGGCCACCCCCCGGCCTCGGGCATACGACGAGCCGACACCCCGGCCTGATGCTGGAGAGAAGCTGCCTGCCCGCGTTGTCAACTGCTCGATGAGGACGGGGCCCACCCGCGAGGCGGGAAGATGGCGAGCCGCCTCGAGCTCGCCCGCGGGTTCGTCGGCGGGTTCGTCGGCGGGCTCCTGGACGACGAGGCCGGAACCGGGGCGCACCGAATCGAAGTCGAGCGTGAGGTCGGCGTGCCACACGTCGACGAGGATGCGCTTGAGGTACGGGATGGAGTGGCCCCAGCCCTCGCGGAGTGCCAGGGCCATAGCCGCCGCCTCACACGGTGACCAGGACGGTCGGCTTGTCCTTGAGCACTGGGCTGCCCAGGGGCGCCCCGGCGATGACCAGGTCGACCCAGGTCTTGAAGTGCTGGGAGACACCGAGGTTGTACAGCGGCACGGCCAGCACCACCTCCTCGGCGGCCTCCAGTTCCGAGGCGAGCGATCCGGCGAGCGTGAGCGCGTCTCGCGGGGTGGACGTGCGGTCGAGGGTTTACCTGTCTCTGCAGAGGTCCTCGTCGGGCTCCCAGCTCACGTAGAACTCCTCAGGGTCACGTCGAGGACGACTTCGTCACCAAGGCCTCCGAGTTCCCAGAGTTCCTCGCTCTCGACACCGAGGTCGCAGGCGGAGCAGGCGAAGACGTAGGGCGTGAAGACCACGACGGGCTCGTTCGTCTCGTCGATATGAGTGTCACCCATGAGCCAGCCCTTCGAGCCGCAGGCCGGGCAGGGCCTCTCTTCATCGTGCTCCATGTATCTCGGCGACTGCCGCGTGATCGTCGCCGCGCGATCTCACGCTCTTTCGCCGCCAAGTGTCCGTAACGCTGTTCGAAGAGAGTTCGCGCCCTGGCAAGCTTGCCCTCCAACTGGATGCGGACGGCCTTGACCTGCTCCTCGATCAGCCTGTCGTGCAGCGAGACGTAGCCGCCCCAGTATGCCTTCGGGTCGATCTCCAACTCGGTGAGCAACGGATCGATCAGCCGGAGGCAGGTGGTGAAGATGCCCTTGAACCGAGCCGCACCCAAATTACTTGTGCGGCGCGGGCCCCGTTGTGGAGCGGATCACCAGTTCGGGGTCGAAGAAGAGTTCTCCCGTCGGTACTTCGCGGTTACTGACGAGCGACAGGACGCTGCGGCCGACTTCGAGGGCGAGCCGGTCGGCCGGCTGCCTCACGGTGGTCAGGGGCGGATCGACAAACTCCGTGATCATGGAGCCGTCGTAGCCCACGACGGAGACATCCCCAGGGACCGAGAATCCCTGTCGGCGGATGCCGCGAATCGCGCCGAGGGCCATGTAGTCGCTGGCTGCGACGATGCCGGTGGCACCGAGCTGTAGCAGGGTATGCGCGGCTGCCTGACCGCCTTCGACGGTGTAGGACTGCCTTATCACCCAGCGTTCGGCGTCCTTGCTGCCCCGTTTGGCCATGGCGTCGAGGAAGCCCTGCACACGCCGGTCGGCCGGGAGGTTGCCGGCCGGCCCGGATGCCATGCCGATGGCGCGGTGACCGAGACGGTGGAGATGGTCCACGGCCAGTTCGGCTGCCAGCGCGTCGTCGGTGGAGAAGACGGGCGCGGGAACGTTGTCGGCGAACCCCCCGTTGACACCGATGTACGGGATACGTCGGGAGCGGAGCATCTCATAGGTTTCGGTGTCGGCACCCTCCACGGTGTTGGACGAGGACAGGAACACGACGGCCGCGATGCCCTTGTCGATGATCGAGGCGATGAACTCCCGTTCCTGGACCCCTCCGGGAAACGCCGGGCACAACACGGCCTTGAGTCCGTGTGGTGCCAGTGCCGCCTCGATGCGTTCGGCGACGTCGGCGAAGAAGGGGTTGGAGACGTGCTCGGTGATCACCGTGACCAGTTGGCCCTCCACGGGCCTTTCGTAGCCGAGTTCTGCCATGGCCTTTTCGACGGCGTCCCTGGTCTTCGTCGCCACTCCTTGACGCCGGTTGATGACCCGGCTGACGGTGGCCTCGCTCACACCCGCCCGGGCAGCGATCTCAACGATGCCGACCTTCATTCGTCCCCTTTTCGCTGGCAGGGTCATGCAGTTTTCCGGATCAGGGCCAGCCCCATGTTCGGCACTGGCAGGTTGTGCAGGCCGGGGGTGAGTGTGATCCGGGTCCGCTCGATGATACGGCCGGAGGGATCACGGATCTCGGCCTCCACCTGCGCTCCCTCATCTTGGACCTCCAGCACCAGCCGGTTTTCGGCAGTCGCGTTGATCAGGACCGTCTCGCGATGGACCGCGGGCTGCACCGGTACGGTCCGGTCGCTGAACACGGACACCACGTTCATCCCGTCCGCTCCGGCCTGCACCAGAGTGTAGAGATCGTCAGGGCGGCCGGGCTCGACCGTTCCGTCGAGCAGTTGGGGGCGCAAGCGGCGCCACTGGGCGAGCCAGAAGCGGACCGCTTCGGCGTGGTCCTCGGGGAGTGCGTCGAGGCGCACGGAGACCTGCGGAACGGAGTGAAGTGCCCCGATGAGCTGCCGTGCGGCGGTCGCCGCGGGGGCCGTGGTGTCCCACAGCAAGGGGTCGGAGTGGACGACACCGCCAACGGCGAGCAGCGCGGTGTCGATCGTGCGGACGCGGTTGGCCGTGGAGTCGGCCGGGCAGTCGAAGGATCTGAGCATGTTGCCGAACGCGGCCATGCCCGGACCGACGTAGGGTTGACGCAGTTCCAGTAGCAGATCGGACCGCTCGGCGAGCAACGCGGTGCGCAGTTCGGTGAGCAGGAGGGTGAGTGCCTGCCCGACATCGCCCCTGCCATCGCCTGCGTAGGCCATGGCTTCGTCGAGGAAGTCGACCTTGAGTCCGTCGAGACCGTAGTCGCGCACCAGGCGCACGCACAGGCGGACGACGTGGGAGCGGACTTCGGGGCTGCGGGGGTCGAGGACGTGAGCACCGGGAACCTTGGCGAGGGCCGGGGCGTAGGAAGCCCATTGCTCGTAGCAGTCGGTCCGGGGGCCCAGGAGCAGAGGCGCGACCCAGGCCATGTAGCGCAGTCCGAGTCGGCGTACGCGGGCGACGTGAGTGGCGAAGTCGGGGAATTTGTCGGGGTCGGGGAGCCAGTCCCCCACCCCCGCGTATCCGCGGCCGCTGCCGAAAATCTGCCAGCCGTCGTCCAGGATGAGCGTGCCGAAGCCCATGTCCGCGGCGAGTGCGGCCTGCTGCTCGACGGCTGTCGCATCGACCTGCTGATTGAAGGCATACCAGGTGCAGTACAGAGGCAGTCGGGCCGCTTCGGGAACTGGCATGACAGCCGGGATCTGCTTTTCGTACCAGCCGCGCAGCAGGCGCATGGCCCAGGCAACTGAGGGGCTGCGCGGTACGAAGAGGATGCGGTGCGGTGTGGTGGAAGGCGGCAGTTCGAGGTGGACGACGTGGGTGTCGTTCTCCTCGGACACTCCGAAGCGCAGGGCGACCTCGGGGACGGGGTCGGCTGCGGCGAATGCGAGCAGTGTGGCGCCCGAGTAGTCGTAGAGGCACCCGGCGGCGAGGCCGTCGATGAGGCTGACCCTGGACCTGCCCTCCCAGTCGGCGACCAGGGTCCGGCTCCAGCCTGCCTTCGGGTGCCAGTAGCCGGCTGTATCGCCAAGCGGGGCGGAGAGCCGGATCTCCACCGGTGAGCCGGGGGCTTCGACATGCAGCATTCTCAGGCCGCCAGGCACTTCGGACAGTGACCAGGCGGGGTCGGCGCCCGGGGCCAGGACGGCGATCTCCACGGTGTCGAGCAGTGGCTCGAAGGTGGCGGGCGCCAGTTCCGCAGTGGTGACGGCCTCGGTGGACTGGGTGCTCACGATCACTCCTTGACAGCACCGGCGAGCAGGCCGGAGACGAAGTGGCGTTGAAGGGCCAGGAAGACGATGATCATGGGAATGGCGGCGACGGCCGTTCCGGTGAGGATGGCCCCGTAGTCGGTGTCGTCGACGCCCTGCAGCGAGGCGAGTGCGACGGGAATGGTGAGGGAGGCATCGTCGCGCAGCACGATCAGGGGCCAGATGAAGTCGTTCCACTGGTAGAGGAACAGGAAGATGCCCAGTGCTGCCAGGGCGGGCCTCATTGGCGGCAGGACGACCCGCAGGAACAGACGCAGTTCGCCGCAGCCGTCCATGCGGCCGGAGTCGAGCAGCTCGTCGGGCAGCGCAGCCATCGACTGGCGCATGAGGAAGATGCCGAACGGCAGCGCCAGATTGGGCATGATCACGGCCTGATACGTGTTGAGCCAGTGCAGCTCGGCCATCATCTTGAACAGCGGAACCAGTGTGACCTGGGTCGGGATGACCAGCCCCAGCATCAGCATGCCGAAGAGCGCATCACGGCCCTTGAAGCGGTACTTGGTGAAGGCGTAGCCGGCCAGCGTGCAGACGGCTCCTGCACAGACTGTGTAAATGACCGCGATGAGCAGAGAGTTGAGCACGACCTGCCCGAAGGACGCGGTCTCCTGCAGGCTGGAGAGGTTCTTGCCGAGGTCCCCGCCAGGAAGCAGTGGTGGCGTGGAGTCGAAGATCTCGTCAGTGCTGTGGGTGCTGGCGATGACGAGCCAGTAGAAGGGAAGGAGTACGGCGGCGAGCGCGATGGCCAGCCCCGAGGTCAGCAGGATGCCGCGGCCTGGGCGGTGCAGGCCGGTGCGTGGTGCGCGGGCGGCGCCACGTGCGGGGGTCGTCATGATTTGTCTCCCAGGACCCGGAACTGGATCAGGCCGAGGACTCCGATCAGCACCGCAAGGACGTAGGCGATGGCCGACGCGTAGCCGAAGTCGAAGTACGTGAAGGCGTTCTGGTACAGGTACACGCCGATGGTCAGCGTCGCGTTGTCGGGGCCGCCGCGGGTGAGGATGTACGGCTCGTCGAAGATCTGCAGGGTGCCGATGGTGGAGAGCACCGTGGCGAGGAGGATCGCCGGACGGAGTCCCGGAAGCGTCACGTGACGGAAGGACTGCCAGGCTCCGGCCCCGTCGACCGAGGCGGCGTCGTACAGCTCCTTGGGAATGGTCTGCAGACGGGCCAGCAGAATCACCGCGTTGTAACCGGTGTAGTGCCAGGTCAGTGCCAGACAGAGGGAGATCTTTGCCCACAGCGGATCAGTCAGCCACGGCACTTCGCCGATTCCGACGAGCGAGAGCAACCAGTTGACCAGCCCGTACTTCTCGTTGAGCAGGACGGAGAAGACGACACCGTACGCCACGAGGCCGGTGACCATCGGCATGAAGAATCCGAGCCGGAACACCGAACGCGCCCGCAGGAAAGCCGAGTTGAAAGCGACGGCCAGGCCAGTGGCAAGCGCCAGCATGATCGGCACCTGGACCACCAGGATGACTGCCGTGTTCTTCAGTGCCGTCCAGAACAGCGGGTCGTCCAGCAGCCGCTTGTAGTTGTCCGCTCCGACGAACGTGTCGACGCCGTCGACCGTCTTGTGGAGGCTGAGAACGAACGACCAGCCGATCGGGTAGAGCTTGAAGGCGGCGAACAGCAGCACGGCGGGCAGGACGAAGGCGTACGGCGCGAGACGGCGGGCGCTCAAGCGCGGTGGTCGGGAGTCGCGCACACCCGCCGATCGCACCGTACGGGTCGGGGAAGTGACAACGCTCATCGGGCGACCTTGCGTCCGGTCTGGGAAGCGAGCTGGTCCGCCGCCGCATGCAGCACCTTGGCCGGGTCGGCGCCCTTGAGCAGCACCTTCGTCTGGGCGTCGGTGACCACCTTGAGCGCTCGGGCGTAGTCGGAGGTGTAGTTGTATGCCGGCGAGGGCGCCTTGAGTGCACCGAAGAAAATCTCACCCTTCTTCTGACCGCCGAAGAACTTCGACGGCTCGTGGAAGACCGGATCGTCGTACGCCTTCAACAGGGCCGGGGCGATCCCCTTGCCCCGGTAGATCTTGACCTGCGACTCGGGCCGCGTCAGCACGAACTCCACGAAGTTCCAGGCCGCGGCCTGGTGCTTGCTGGTACCGGCAACGGCCAGGTGTGTGGAGTTCACGGTGGCGGCGGCGGTCCCGCCGCGGCGTACGGACGGGGGCAGACGCACACCCCACTTGCCCGCCTGGTCGGGGACCGTCTCCTCGATGATGCCGCCGAACCAGGTCGGCCACGGCAGGACCGCCGCCGTTCCCTTCTTGATCGAGCTGATCAGTGCGTTCCAGCCGCCGGAGATGTCGCTGACAAGCCCGGCGTCGTTCATCTTCTTGATGAGCGACATGGCACGCACGGCCTCGGCGGAATCGAGGGTGATGTCGCCGTCGGTGTTGAAATAGAAGCCGCCCTGGAGCTGGAGCAGCAGCTGGAAGAAGTTCGCCGAGTCCTGCTGCGAGGCGGGCTTGTCGATCCCCAGAAGGTACTTGCCCGTCTTCTCCTTGATCTTCTTGCCGGCCTCGATCGCGTCGTCCCAGGTGTCAAGCGCTTCGACATCGACACCGGCTTCCTCGAAGACATCGGCACGGTAGTAGAACCCGGCCGAGTTCGCCTCCCACGGAAGCGCGTTCACCCGCTCGCCCTTGGGCGAGACCGTCTCCCACAAACCCTTCGCGAAGGCGTCCCGGTACTTGTGGGCTCCCAGCTTGCCGAGATCGGCAAGCTGGCCCGGGAAGCGGTCCACGTATCCGGGCAGGTAGTCGACGCCTATGTGCAGTACGTCCGCGAGGCCCGCCCCTCCGGCTGCCATGCCCGTGGTGATCTTGTCCCAGATCGCCGGGTTCCCGATGTCCTGCACGGTCACCTTGATGTCCGGGTACTTCTTGTTGAACGCCGGAACCAGCGCTCGCAACTCCGCCGCCGGGCCCTGCCAGCTCCACACCGTGATTGAGCCCTTGGTGGCGTCACCAAGACCGCCGCCCTGAGCGCCCGCGCTGCCGGTGCCGGAGCAGGCGGTCAGGCCGCCGAGGCCCGCTCCTGCGGCGAGTACGCCGCCCACTCCAAGAACTCTGCGACGGCTCATGTCCATGAGATGACCACCTCTACATGCGGCTCGGACATCGACCGAACGTCGGGTCGACTGGAGGGAAGTTAGCAACCAGCCAATCCAACTTGCAATGGTTGATTGAAAACTTTCTGATCGATTCCGCATCACAAGTCTGCAGGACTATTGCAACCCGTCGAGCGCCGCTGCTAGCTTTCGGCCACTCATTCGAGCCCCGCACTGGAGTACGCCATGAGGCATCGCCGTCCTGTCCGCCTGGCAGTCGTAGCCACACTCGCCACACTCGCCCCGCTCACACCACTGACCCTGGGCAGTCCGGCCATCGCAGCCACCTCAGCGCTGCCCCTCAGCAATCTCGGCTTCGAGGACGGCACCACGGGATGGACGTTCACTTCCGGCACCGGAGTCGCCACCAACGCACCGCACGGTGGCGCAAAGCTCGCCTACCTGGATGCCGGAAGCGGTAACAAGGTGGCGCAGACCATCACGGCGTCCGGTGACGGTACGTACGACTTCTCCGCCTGGATCGCCACCGGCGGCACGGGGGGAAGGTTCGTCGCCCGGGTGAACGGCGCGCAGGCCGGTGCGGTGGATCTGCCCAGCCGGTCCGGCTACGCCCGGTACACGATCAGCCGGGTGTCGCTGAAGAACGGCGACGACCTGGAGCTCGCCTTCGAATCCGGCAGCAATTGGATCAACGCCGACGACGTCATGGTCTCCCCCGCGGCCCCGGTCGACCCGGAGATTTCGTCTTCCGACCCGAAGATCGTCGAGATGTTCAACTGGTCGAAGCGCAAGGCCAACAGCTGGGTTCAGATGCCCGGCGCGACCGGTCCGCTGAACGTCGACGAGAACCACCTGTCCGGCACCGGAACCGGGACCTACGGCCCGTCCTACTGGGCCGGGTATGCGCATCGCAGCGCCTACTACTCACGCGATATGGCCCACCAGCTCGCCGGTGCCTCCATCCTCGGACTGAACGACGCGAACAAGGCCATGCTGCGTGCCTTCGCCGGCTCCGCGACGCCCGAGCACAAGTACTACCCCGTATGGGCCATCAACTTCGACAACAAGACATACCTCTCGATCGACTACCGGAGCCCAACCTCCTTCGTCCGAGAGGTCCCGGCCACGTTCGAGCTGGTAGAGAAGGCCAATCACGCCTACCGCTGGAGTGGCGACAGCGCCTACGTCAACGAGGGCACGCTCTGGGACTTCTACAAGCACGCGACCAAGGACTTCATCGAACTCCACGACGCCAACAAGCCGAACGGTGTCGCCGAAGGCACCGGCAACGGCATCTTCGCGGGCGCCGCCAGCTACAACGAGGTCGGAGAGGAGCACCTGGCCGAGTCCGGGGACTCCATCGGATCCCAGTACCAGGCCTACCGGGCGATGTCCGACCTGGCCGCCGCCAAGGGCGACAGCACCCTGTCCAAGAAGTTCCGGCAGAAGGCCGACAGCCTCAAGTCGTACTTCAACGACACCTGGAGCGGCTCCGGCTCAGGGGCCGACATGGTCCGCGGCTACACCACCGACGGCGAGGCGCTCACCGGCTGGGGCAAGGAGAACAGCTGGTTCATGCCCATGAAACAGATCATGAATCCGGGGGCGCGCGCCGATGCCTACCTGGACTACGTCGACGAGCAAGCGAGCGGCAGCGGCAAGCCGTCCAACGTCGAGGCGATCAGCTACCTGCCGGACACGTTCTTCGCCTACGAGTACAACGACACGGCCTGGAAGTGGATGCAGTACGTCTACGACAAGCGGAACGATCAGCACCCGGTGTCCAAGCAAGGCCCCAACGGCGACTATCCCGAAGTCTCCTACACCCTGCTGAGCCAGACCGTCGAGGGCCTCATGGGCGTGCAGCCCAACGCCCCGGGGCGCGCCCTGAGCACCCAGTCCCGCATGCCCGCCGGAATGGGCTGGCTGCAGATCAAGGACATCAAGATCGGCGGCAACACCTTCACCCTGCGTCATGACGGTGCCACCAAGTCGACCCTGACCAACGCCACGGGTTCGGCCCGCTACAAGTGGGAGGCCCGCTTCCCCGGCAGCCACTCGACAATCAAGGTCAACGGCGTCCCCCAAGCAGTCAAGAAGAAGACCGTCAACGGAAAGACCTGCACCTACGCAAAGGTGTCCGTCGCACCCGGACAGAAGGTCACTGTGCAAGTCTCGTAACGAGGGAGTGTCATGAATTAGCACTACAGCGGTGCTTGAGGTGACGAGGTCGCAGTTCATGGGCTGTGGCCTCGTACACCTGGACGATCTGGAGCACCGAAGACCGGGCAAGCGTCTGGGGTGAGAAGCAGGCCTCCGCCAGCGAGTCCGGCGCCCTGCACGACACACCCATCCGACTGCGACAGAGGCTCGGTCTGCTTGGTCTTCCCGGTGTCGTGGGCGTTTCGGATGCGGCCTCGCAGCAGGTGACTCAGATGCCGGGCACCGGTGAGGGCGGCGTTGCCGGGCGCTGATCAGTGGTGGAAGCCGACGCGGGTCGAGTCGTGCGGGTGTCCCTCGTCGAGGCGCTTGATGGCCCTTCGCATGTCGCCGGCGAGGAGCTCGATCTCGTCCCGGTCGACACCGTGCCGCACGAGCACGCGCTGGATCACGGTCTCCTGACGGTTGGGCGGCAGTGGATAGGAGGGAACTTGCCAGCCGCGCATGCGCAGCAGGTCGGACAGGTCGTACAGGCTCCAACCGACCGAGCCGGGATCGGTCAGCGTGTAGGAGACCGCGGGCAGCGCCCCGGTGCCGTCGTACAACAGGGTGAAGGGGCCCATGTCGGCTACCTGCCGGGCGAGGTGCTGCGCCGTTTCGGCGCATGCCTGGTAGACGCGCCGGTACCCTTCGCGGCCCAGGCGCAGGAACATGAAGTACTGGGCGATGACCTGCCCGCCGGGGCGGGAGAAGTTCAGGGCGAGGGTCGGCATGTCGCCGCCGAGATAGTCGACATGGAAGACCAGGTCCTCCGGCAGGGCCGCTTTGTCGCGCCACAGGGCCCACCCCACGCCGAGCGGGGCCATGCCGTACTTGTGTCCCGAGGCGTTGATCGAGGCGACCCGGGGCAGGCGGAAATCCCACTGCAGGTCGGGGTGCAGGAACGGGGCGATGAACCCGCCCGAGGCCGCGTCGACGTGGAGGGGGACATCGAGCCCGGTCTCCTCATGGATGCGGTCGAGCTCGGCCGCGATCTCCGCCACCGGCTCGTACGTGCAGGTGTAGGTCACCCCGAGGATCGCCACGACGCCGATGGTGTTCTCGTCCACGTACTCGCGCAACTGGTGTGCCTGCAGGCCGGTCGCCCCGGGCTCCACCGGGACCTGGCGCAGGTCGACGTCGAAGTAGCGGGCGAACTTCTCCCAGCACACCTGCACCGGCCCGCACACCAGGTTCGGCCGGTCGGTCGGCAGTCCGGCGGCGCGTCGGCGGTCGCGCCACCTCCACTTCAGTGCGAGGCCGCAGAGCATGGCGGCCTCGCTGGAGCCGGTGGTGGAGCAGCCCACGGCGTTCTCGGCTCCGTCGGTGCCGGCGGGCGCGTGCCACAGGGCGGCGAGGATGTTGACGCAACGGGACTCGATCTCCGCGGTCTGCGGGTACTCGTCCTTGTCGACGATGTTCTTGTCGAGGCACAAGTCCATCAGGTGGCGGACCTCGTCGTCGGTCCAGGTGGTGCAGAACGTGGCCAGGTTCTGAGCCGCGTTGCCGTCGAGAAGGAGTTCGCTGCGCAGCAGCTGGTAGACGACGTTCGGGGGTGTTGGCAGATCCGGCATGGCCCGCTTGGACAGGGGCTGCTCGCTCAGCGGTGACGTGAAGATGTCGGCGGCCGGGTCGGCAGCCGCTCTCTTGGCGTTGTGCAGAGCCACCCGTGGCACCTTTCGCATCGTCCTGCCGTGTCTCTTGGAGGCTATGGGTGGGCACCGGCGCCCGACAGCGGGCGTACTCCACCCAGGGCACCACGGCAGGTAGCGAGGTTGACATCCCGGGTCTTGTGCCGACCACCCTGCCTTGGCCGCTGCCCTGGCATCCCACGACGGCCGCGTCGACTATCGGGCCAATGCGGATAAAACACTTGGGAAGTGATCGCGTCATCGCTGTCTTCTCTGGCAACCTCTCCACCGAAGGAGTCAACGGAACCACCCACCTGCCGGTCTTCTGGCAGGACCTCGGCCGCGCTCGTCAACATTTGCGCCTATGGCCGCCTGCCGTGGTGGCGCGGCACCGAGCGACGCCCACCCATCAGCCCCGGGGAAGAGTGAGGTATCGCCGCGATCCCGCCCGCATGAGCCGGCCGCGCCCCGCTTCCCGCCGCCGAGGCCCCTGCCGCACCCCCACAAGCTGCAGGGACAGCTCGGTGGGACGGCGTTTCGAACGCCTTCCGATCCTGCCCGACGTCTAGGCTCGGCCCGTGGGACAGCCTGAGGAGCGCGCCGAGGGCGCGGGACCGTTCACCACCCGGCTCACCTGGCATCTTCCCGGCGGCGGCACCGCCGTGTGGGAGTCCCGGCTCGCGCGGCGGCGCGGAGTACTCGCCGTCCGTCCCCTCGGTGCGGCGGCCACCCGGCACACCCGGGCGGACGCCGTTGCCATCACCCGGCTGCGCAGACTCAACGCCATCGCCGCACTTGCCTTCGTCATCGGCGGGGCCCTCTTCGCGGCCGGCGCGGCCGACGCCCAGTTCGGCTCCGGCGACGCCACCGAGTGCGCCTCGATCTACTTCGCGGGCGGCCTGTTCTTCAACACCGGCGGGTACGTCTCGCTGCTCCAGGTGATCAACGCGCCCCGCCACACCGCCGACGGCGAAGGCCGACTGGTCACCCGCCGCTGGCGGTGGTGGAGTTACGAACCGATGCGGGTGGACTGGCTGAGCACGTTCGCCCTCTTCACGGGCACCCTCGTCTTCGCCGTCAACCTGCTGGACTCCTTCCTGCAGGGCCTGAACATCCAACAGATCAACCGGCTGATCTGGACGCCCGACGTGATCGGCTGCGCCCTCTTCCTGGTCTCCGGCCACCTGGCCTTCGTCGAGATCTGCCACGGCCGACCATGCGCCCGCCCGCACAACCCCGGCTGGTGGATCGTCGCCGTCAACCAGCTCGGCTCCGTCCTGTTCATGGTCTCCGCACTCGCCGCCTTCACCCGCCCCGCCACCGGCAACCCGGTCAACGCCGACATCGCCAACTGGGGCACCCTCACAGGCGCCCTGTGCTTCTCCCTCGCCGGCCTCCTCCAACTCGGCGAACACCCATAGGCAGGAACGGCTTCGGCAGGGAAGACGACACACCCCGCGCCTTTTGGACCCAGAAACTATCTGCAACCACCCGCGCCCCACCTCAACGAAACCGCAACAACCCCAGGCCAAACCCATCCCACACCCTCAAAACCCACCCGTCATCGTTCTCAATCAACTATCAACACCCCAGCTCACACACCACCCAACCGCAACTAACCACCCCCCAGCGATAGCGGCCGACAGGCGCTGAGAGTGCACCAGCGCGCGGCCCCACCGACGCGCGAGGCAGCAGGCGGCCGAGCGTGACGTAAAGCCGTCATACGCTCCAGTAGAGGCCGATTCTGTGACGGCTGGACGTCACGCTGCCCCGCGCTCTACAGGCCGCCCTGAGGCGCCAGGCCCTTGTGTCCCGTCTCTTGTCGTCCCGCTGAAAGCGTTCGACGCACGCAAGGAGGCCAGGAAATGGTGGTGAATGCCCAGGAGTTCGGGCTGCCTGAGGACCGGCGGATGCCCACGACGACGCTGGAGGGCTGGCGCCGTTTCGTTGACGAGGACCCGATCGTCTTCGACCTGCTGCCCGAGGACGAGTGGAAAGACCTCGACCCGCGGGTTCGGGACGAGTACGACGAGGGACGGGTCAACTACCACTCCGAGCTGATCACTTGTCCGCTGGATCGAGGAGGAGCGCTACTACCGCACCCTGCCCAACCACCCGTGGCCGATACCCAACGAACCCCGGACCCACGACCACCTGGAGACGCTGGGCGATCTCACGCGAAGGCTCAATGCTCTCCTTGGTCACGACGACGAAGACCGCAGGCGTTGCGCGGTCTGCGGCAACTCGTTGGAGGACGTCGCTGAGGGGCAACATCTCCTGAGATTCCGACATGGTTCTGTATCACCCGGCATTGCATCAGCCCAGGTCACCGCCGCCCGCAGAGGAAAGATCAAATGAGACGGGACAGCACCGCCCGAAGCAATACATCGCTTGGGCGGTTCGGCACACGGCACGGGCCCGGTCCTCCGGCGGTTCGGAGGGCCGGGCCCTTTCGTACGCTGGCCGAACGGCGGCCGGGCCGGCCGAGGCAGGATGAGAAGGCCTGGGCACAGGCGCCCGCCTGTGCGCCGGTCAGGTCGCGCTGGCCAGCGCCTGGCTGATCGACGAAGCGGTCGCCTGCTCGGAGGCCAGGGCCGAACTGGCGGCTCCGAGCAGGTTGTAGACGATGGCGGTCGCGTTGGTCGCGGAAGCCGTGAGGACATTGGACCCCACCACCGGCGGCTGCCCGGTGCAGTCGCCAAGCGCGGAGGCGAGCGAGGTGGCGGTGCTCAGGTTGTTGGAGAAGGCGGTCTTGGTGTCGTTGGCCTGGTCGGCGGCGATGGCGGCGTTGTTGGACGCCTCCGCGGCCTGCAGGTCGTTGACGCAGGCGGAGGCGGCGACAGCGGCGGGAGCCGCTGCGGCCAGGGGGGCGAAGCCCACTACGGCGCCCGCCGCCAGGGCGGCGGTGACGGTGACGGCGGCAAGACGGGAACGGAACATGCTGACACTCCCTACAGATGACGTGGTGCTCATTGGCAACGACGTCGGTGGAGCGGTGCCCTTCTCTTCCCCAGGGGACGGTCTGTTCTGCGAGCGAGAACACCGTCTGGTCGCCGCACACTTCACTGTGACGGGAGCGAGGACCGGAACGGGTAGAAGCCACGTCCCCGGGAAGGGATGGGCGACCCGCCGGTTCGTAATCCAGTAAGCGGGACAAATTCGTGACACCTCAAGAGAGGAAGCCCCCAATCACCCGTTCGGAGTAACCATGCGAAGCGGAAAATCAAACGCAACAGCGCCCACTCCCGCAACAGTGCACCTTTCCCGCCCCCACGAAATTCGGGCGTCAACAAATCCGTACCGCGCCGCCGAATTAACGATCCGACACTTCGCGAGCCATGAATTAACGATCCGGCACCCCACGGCGGGCGCCCGAATTAACGATCCGGCACTTCGCGTCGGCGCCTCCGGAAGAACCCGATCGGACATCAGACGCTCACGATTCCTGCCACGGCGTCGGCGAACGACCCAGAACAGGCGACCTGATAAGCGGTCAGGAAACTGCCGCGCGACGAGCGGTTGAGGCGTCCGCACCGCCCGTTCGTCTATTTCCAAACTAGACAGAATAAACATTTCATCGCACCGAATTGGGTCATTCGGGCATTATTTCACCGATACCTATTGCCGTCATATGCGGCTCGACGGATATCGGTTATGTCCAACGGTTGGCCGCCCCTCCTCTCTGGGGAAGTGGCTATCCCACCGATCAGGCGTCCGATTCGCGTCGGCCGCCGAACAGTTGGTTACCGCTATGGGCGCCCCGTGAGAGGAGTTGGACGCGTCAGCCGGCGCCACCCCGGCGCCGGCTGACGTTCCGATCCAGCACCCGGTCGAGCACGTCGCGGCAAGGGCCGCGTCGCTGCCGGCGCACCCTCCTCAGTCCGCCTCCCTCAGGCCTGGGTGCCCGACCATCGGCTACGGCCGTCTATGACATCCGCCGCCTTCGCGGGCGGCGCAGGAGCGAGTGTCTGAGCACGCCCGCGGGAAGCAGCTGTAGGCGGCGCCCGCAGCGGGCCGGGCCCGCTTCTCACCGAGATCCCTGTCCTCGCCGACAGTGAGACCGTCCTGCACCAGACGCAGGACCATCCACGCTGCTGTTGCTCCGCCAGGTCACTGACTGGCGGTAAGTCCCTCACGGTCATGGTGTCCCCGTCGGTGTTGACGATCTGCTGTGACTAGAGGGCGCAGACGCGGCTGGAGCTGTTCGCCTGGATGTCGTACTACAACCTGCGCCGCCGCCACTCCGCGCTCGGCTACCTCACCCAGCCGAGTTCGAACAACAACTGATCACGTCACCTACGCTGTCACTCGTCGCATGAAACCCGGTGTCCACTCCCGGGGATCAACCTCAGCCTGTGCCTCCGAGCGGACGGCTGAGCTGTACCCGCAGGGTCTTTATGCTGCCTCGTCGCGGGCGTACATGCGGCTGGGGGAAGGAAAGCCGTTGCGTCGGGCGAGCACGGCCGTCAGTACGGAGGCCGCCAGCAGGGCGGAGGCCACCCACGGCAGGGCCTGCGTCCCGGCGCCGTCCAGGACGGCGCCGCCGAGCAGGGAGCCGCCGGCCATGCCGACATTCCAGCCAGTGACCCAGAGCGAGTTGGCCGTGTCGGGATCGAGTGGGGCCGCCTTTACTCCCGCGGTCTGTGTCAGCGTCGGAATGCCACCGTGCGTCACGCCCCAGAACACCGCGCCGAGTACTACGGCCGCGGTGATGTGCCCGACCGCGCCGAATGCCGCCAGGCACACGGTGGCCAACGCCAGCAGGCCGATCGTGGCGGCGCGCAGCCGGCGGTCGGCGGCGGCTCCGGCGATCCAGACACCGCCCATGGAGCCCAGGCCGAACAGGAACAGCACGGTGCCGGTGCCGACCCCCAGCCCTGCCTGTTCCACGAAGGGGGCAATGTAGGTGTAGAGCACGTAGAAACCGAGGACCATCAGGAGCGACGCGATGTTGATGGCGGGGATTCCGGGCGTGTGGAGGGTACGCATCAGTCCCGCGCCACGGCTCGCCGTCTCGCCGGGCAGTTGCGGAAGATGCCACAGTGCGGTGGCGGCCAGGGCCACGGCCAGCACGGTGAGCAGCCCGAAAGTGGCACGCCAGCCGATGAGGCCGCCGAGCGCGGTGCCGGCCGGGATGCCGAGCGACAGCCCGACTGTCATGCCTGCCAGCGCGGTGGCAATCGCCTTGCCGCTGCGCTGCGGGGCCAGCCGCGCGGCGTACGCCGGAACCATGGCCCACAGCAGGCCGGCGGACACTCCGGAGACGACCCGGGCGGCAAGTGTGAGCGCGAAGCCGGTGGACATCGCTGTCACCATGTTGGTGGCCGCGAAGCCGAGGAGCAGCGCCACCAGCAGGGTGCGGCGGGGCAGGATCAGGGTCCAGGCGGTCATCGGGATCGCGGTGAGGGCCGCGGCCAGCGCGTAGACGGTGATCAGCAGCCCCGCACGCGCCTCGGTCACGCCCAGGTCGGCACTCATCGCGGGCAGCACTCCGGCCGGCAGGGCCTCAGTGAGGATGGTGACAAATGCGGATCCGGCCAGCACCAGCAGACCACCCAGCGGCCAACTCTTGGTGGTGGACGGAGAATTCGCAGAACGTGGAGAGCGAGTAGCAGAGGTCATGCCCGGAGGCTAAAACCCTCACGTCTACGTGAGGGTCAAACCCGGGACCCGCACCCGGTCTCACGCCTCCACGGTCGCACGGGCGGCCTTCCGGGCAGCCCGCAGATAGGCGTCGACGGCGTCGCGATTACGGGTCAGGCACCGGATGCGGCTGTCGAGGTGCTCCCGCTCGGCGGCCACCTGGTCGAGCATCTGCGCGCAGGGGACCTGCGGCAGCAGATCCGACGGGCCGTCGAGGTACGGCAGAATGTCGCGGATGATCCGGGTGGGCAGCCCGCACTCGATCAGCCCGCGGATCTGCCGGACCACCTCATCGGCACCATCGCAGAAGTCGCGATAGCCGTTGCTGCCCCGAGCGGGCCGGATCAGCCCCTCCTCCTCGTAATAACGCAGCGCGCGCACGCTGACACCGGTCATCCGCGAGAGCTCGCCGATCTTCATATGGCCCACCTCACAACATCTCCGATTGACCCTCACGTTCACGTGAGGGTTTTACGTTACTGCACCTCAGCCCCACCCCCGAAGGAAAGGCGCACACACATGTCCGACCCGAGCATGACTGATCGCATCGACCCCCAAATCCGCCAGGGCCTGCAGGGCCTCCACGCGCTGACCGGGCGCGGCGGTCTCATCAACTTCGACATCCCGCGCCAGCGCGAGCTGTACGAGGAGATGAACCGGGCAGCCCTCGCGGCACTGCCGCCCAATGACCGAGTGCGGTACGAAGACCTCGCCGTGCCCGGACCGGCCGACGGCCCGGACGTGAGCGTACGGATCTACCGGCCCGCAGGCAGCACGGACAACGACACCCTCCCGGGCATCCTGTACATCCACGGCGGCGGCATGATCACCGGCAGCATCCGGACCGACCACCGGCAGGTGCTGCCCCTCGTCGAGGCGGTCAACGCGGTCGTCGTCTCCGTCGAATACCGCCTGGCCCCCGAACACCCCGGCCCCGCCCCCGTCGAGGACTGCTACGCCGCACTGCTGTGGATGTCCCGCAACGCCTCCGCGCTCGGTGTCGACCCCGGCAGGCTGGCCCTCTACGGGGGCAGCGCGGGCGGCGGCCTGGCCGCCGGCGTCGCCCTGCTCGCCCGCGACCGCGGTGGCCCTCAGCTGGCCTTCCAGATGCTCCCTTACCCGATGCTCGACGACCGCAACACGACACACTCCAGCCACGAGATCACCGACATCGGCATCTGGGACCGCGCCGCCAACGTCCAGGGCTGGCAGTCCCTCCTGGGCGACAGGGTCGGCACCGACCATGTCAGCCCCTACGCCGCGCCCGCCCGGGCCGAGTACCTCAGCGGCCTGCCGCCCACATACCTGGACGTCGGCGACCTCGACCTTTTCCGCGACGAAGACATCGCCTATGCCAACCGGCTCATGCAGGCAGGCGTCCCCGTCGAACTCCACGTCTATCCCGGCGGCATCCACGCCGGCGAACTACTCGCCCCCGACGCCGAACTCAGTACCCGCATCACCGACTACCGCATGACCGCACTCAACCGGGCCCTGAACCCCTCGCCCGCACCGGGCGGACAGCTGTAACCCAGGTCGGCAAGTCCGTGGTACGGGGCGGCGAGCGACGCCCCGCGCCCGGGCCGCGGCCTCCATCGTCGAACGGTCCTCCTGCTGCTCAGCCCGGACTCGCGTTCAGCCTCGATCAGTTCACGCAGTTCGATCGCCGCAGACCGGCGCGGCAGACGATCACTCCGGCACGCTCAGCCGGACGACCGGCGCGAGCACCCCATGCCCGGCTCACGCCAGCCCAGTGACCTGCGAATTCAAGATGGAAACCTCCCATTGGTGTGTGGGCGAAGAGCGCTCGGGCGGCGGCCCGTGGGGCGCTGGAGAACGAGGAGCTGCGTGCGGCCGGCCGCCCTGTCCTTTCAGCGGCCGGGGCGATGACCGAGGCGCGGCGGGATGAGCTGGATGCGATCGATCCGGGGTGGTGCCCGGTATGGGACACCGGTTGGCAGCGCTGCTTCCGCCTCGTCCAGAACCACGTCCAGGCCGGTGGCGCACTCCCCACGGCCGCGGGCGACGTCGTCGTCCAGGGCGAAGAGCTCGGACGCTGGGTCACGGCGCAGCGGTTCGGGTGGGAACAGCTCCTGCCCGTACAGCGGTGGCTTCTGGAGAACACCCTCGGAATCGAGGCGGCCGAGAAAGCGGAGTGGCCGGTGAAGCAGACGCAGGACGCGAAGTGGGCTGCCAACCTGGCAGCAGCCCAGCAGTTCCACGCCCGTGAGGGACACTACGGGTGCCCCGGAAGCACGTTGAGCAGCTGGAGGCGGAGGCCGTCCCGACAGGCCGTCAGGACAGTGCTGACAGCGGCATTGTGGTCAAGCTCGGCACGTGGCTCGACAACGTCCGTAAACGGGCGGACAGGCTCAGCGCGGAACGGCGGGCCGAACTCGACGAACTCGGCATGCGCTGGACGTCTGGACGGGTGGGAGGGAGTGTTCGATGAGTGCGGATGCGTACACCGAGGACGCGGTGGGGCGGGCGGCAGGCGAAGTGGGTAGGGGTGCGGCGCTGGCGGTCGCGGTGCGGTCCTATCCCCGCTTCGCGGTACATGCCCGCTTCGAGAGCGGAATGACCGAGGCGGTGCTGCCCGTGCTCTGGTCGGTGATCGGCTCCGGGGAGCGGGAGGCGTACCCGGCCCGGCTGGAGGAGTTCACCGGCCGGCACCAGGAGCGGTTGGAACGGCTCTACACGGACTACGGGCCCGTATCGGCGATCGCCGCGCACGGACGGTACGAACTGCTCGCGCACCCCGTGTCCCTGATCGCACTGGAACGCGCGACACCTCAACATGCCACCTCACCAGTCTCACCGACTTCAGGGGGTTGTCTGTGGCCAAACGATCAACGAAGAGGGGCAACACCCCGCCCGCGCGGTTTTCGGCCGACCGGCTGCGGACAAAATAGCCCGGTCCTGCGGGGACCCGTATCCGCCTCGCGCGGGCGCAGGACACGGAAGCAACAGACACGCTGGTGGACGCGGCGGGGGTCCGGCGCATGCCGGTGTTGAGGCCGGCGATCGAGGACGGGACTGCGGCAGGCACGCTGCTGGACGGTCTGGACGGCACGAAGGAGACGCTCCTGCGCGGTTTCGCGCAGCGGTCGGCAGGGCGCCTCGTGGGCGAGTCGATGGCCGGCATCAGCCTCGCCCTGGTCGCCGCCGACGGCCTGGACCGCCTTGCCGGTGCGCTGTCCGTCACCGCGCCGGCGACGATCCCGAAAGGAAAGGCGCGCGAGTGCAGCAGGAGTGGGAGCTGGAGGACCTGATCGAGGTCTGGACACTCCTGGAAGGGGTGAACCGCGCCCTCCGGCTATAGCCCGGCACCCGATCGACTACGGAAGGCCGCCGGGGTGGACGGGCAATCTCAGGGTTGTGGGCTGAGTTTTTTGGGGGACAACTCGGGGGTTTTCCCGGAGTGTGCCGAGGTGTCCGCCGCCCCTAGCGTGCGGGTATGTCAACTTCCCGACGCATCAAGGCCTTCGCGGCGTGCGCGGCGGTGCTCGCCGTCACCGCGACGACCACCGCCACCGCCACAGCCGCTGACCCGGACCCGTTCGCCCGCTTCCACGGCCAGCACGTCGCCTGGCACGCCTGCGCCCTCGGCGCCGGCGACGAGCTGGGCCAGGCACTGGACGCCGCCGGCGCCGACTGCGCCGACATCACCGTGCCGCTCGACTACGCCGACCCCGGCGGTCGCACCATCACCGTCGCCTTATCCCGTCTGAAGGCCACCGACACCGCCCAACGCGTCGGCCCGCTGCTGCTCAACGACGGCGGACCGGCCGGCCCCAGCCTCCACATGCCGCTGACCAAGTCGGAGGTAATGGGAGAGGTCGCCGACCGCTACGACCTGATCGGCATGGACCCGCGCTTCGTCGGCCGGAGCACCCCGCTGGACTGCGGCTGGGACCTCGGCTCCGCCCTCGTCCGCTCCGCGGGCGCCGACCTGGCGGCGTACCGCGAGGAAGTCGCCGTCGCGCGCGAGCTGGCCCGGCGGTGCGAGCGCGCACACGGCGACGTGCTGCCGTACGTCACCACCCGCAACACCGCCCGCGACATGGACGTCATCCGCGCCGCCCTCGGCGCGGACACCCTCTCCTACCTCGGCTACTCCTACGGCAGTTACCTCGGCGAGGTCTACACCCAGCTCTTCCCAGGCCGCACCGGCCGCATGGTGCTCGACGGCGTCAATTCCCCGCAGTACTACAACCAAACCCTGCTGCGCGGCGCCGAGGCGGCCAACGAGGCGGCCCTGCGCGCGTGGGCGTCGTGGGCCGCCGCGCGGCACGGCACATACGGGCTGGGCGCCACACGCGGCAAGGTCCTGGCAACGGTGCAGCACATCCGCGACGCCGCTGCGGAGGAGCCGCTTCGGATCGGAATGGCGTACCTGCTGGACGAGCACGTCCTCTCCTCCGTCTTCATCGGCGGCCTCGGCAGCGACCTCGACGAGCGGCGCGCCGACCTGGCCGGGACCATACGCCTGCTGGCGCGCGCCGCGGACCGGGAGACAGTCGAGCCGTCCGAAGCACTCGCCGGGCAGCTGGAGTTCCTGCTGACCGGGGCAGGCTCGGCCTCCAGCAGCCAGATGACCGCGATCGTCTGCGGCGACGTGGCCGAGCGGCGCGGCGTCGGCAGCTACTGGCGCGCGGTCGAGGAGTCCCGCGAGCGGTTCCCCCTCGCCGGGCCGCTGGCCAACAACATCACCCCCTGCGAGTTCTGGGACCGGCCCGCCGAGGCACCGACCGTCCTCGACAACGACGTCCCGGCCCTGCTCGTCAACGCCACCGGTGACCCCCGCACCCTCTACGCCGGCGCCGAGGCCATGCGCGAGCAGTGGCCGAGCTCCCGGCTGCTCACCGTGGAGGGCGCCCGCCAGCACGGCCTGTACGGCGAGTACGGCAACGCCTGCGTCGACGAGCGCGTCAACGCCTACCTGCGCACGGGACGGCTCCCCACGCACGACCTGACCTGCGAGGCGTAGCCCTGGCAGCGGCTGACAGCGGTACCCGGCGTCACCGGGGCGGACGCACTCATGGGCACAGAGCCCGCCTCGTCACCGGGGAACGTCGGCGCCGCCCTGACGCCGGGTCGCGGGTCGTACGGGGACTCGAAGAGCGGGGCACCGTCAAGGCTGATCACCTGGGCTTGGTGGGTGGGGGCACACGTTCGAGTCTGAGCCGGTGCCGGGAGCCCATTACCTGCAGGAACTCACGTTGCTCTGGTCCTGGCCGGCGCGCTCGCGGTGGCCGTCCTGTGCGAGCGGTACGTCGTCAGCAAGGGAGCCACGCAGCTGGCAGCCGCAGGTACTGCGGGCGCGGCCTTCGTCAGCCTCGCAGGGCTCGGCCTGCTGGTGTTGGACTACCTCGTCACCAGCAGCTGCTGAGGCCAGGGAAGTCAGGCATGGCATCCGCAGACAGCACCAGGCCCCCGACGGTGACCGTCCGGGGCCTGGTGCGTTCCCACGGGCTACGGCACACCCAGGGTCATTGCGTGATCGAGAACTGTCCGGGTTCGTCACGTGAGACCGAGGGCTCGTAAGGGCCGGTGGTAGTCGCGGCCGGCGTGGCGGAAGGCGGCGGCGATGTCGGTCTGGCCGTCCTGGCAACAGCTCCTGCCCACACAGCAGTGGCTGTTGGAAAACACCCTCGGGCTCCAGGCGGCCGGGGAGGAGGAGCAGCCGGTGAAGCAGACGCAGGATACGAAGTGGGCGGTCAACCTGGCAGCAGCCCGGCAGTACCACGCCCATGAGGGGCACCTGAGAGTACCCCGGAAGCATGCCGAGCACCTGGAGACGGAGGATGCCCTAAGCGGCCGTCAGAACGGTGCTGACGGGCCCATGGTGATCAAGCTCGGCACGTGGCTCGACAACGTCCGCAAGCGCGCCGCGAAGCTCCCTGAGCAGCGGCGGGCCGACCTCGATGCCCTCAGCATGCGCTGATAGGCGGGCACGGCAGGAGTGGCGGTCCGGGCGGCTGCTTCGTCGTGGCGGTGATGCAGAATCGGGGCGGGCGTGTGGGGGCCGCCGTTCTTCTTCGTGTCGGGGGTGGAGTGGGCGGGGGGCGGCGGGGAACTGTTCGCGGCTGCGGGGGTGCGCTGTGAAGCATCGGCCGTCGGCTGGTAGGCGCGCCGGTGCCGGCAGGCGCGGTGCCTGCCACCGCGTGAAGGCCGGTGTGCTGGCTGATCGTCCGATGGTGGAGGGCTCGTCCGTGCGGACGGGCCCTCCGTGGGGCCGGGTCGGGTCAGAGCACGGCGACGTAGAACGCGGTGGCTGCGCCGCCGGCGTCGGCGTTGTAGGTGGCTACCTGAACGCCCTTCCCGTTCGCGCAGCCGCCTGCGATGGCGCGGAGGGTGTAGCCGATGCCGTCGCGGGGAGTGGCCGTCACGATGGCGCGGGACAGGTCGACGTCCTCGTTGCTGATCTTCACGCAGTAGACATGGCCCGACTTCGTGACCTCTCCGACGCCCTTGGAGTGCACGATCGAGCCGTCGGCCTTGACCAGTGCTCCGGCCTGGGCGTAGGGCGCCTGGGAGCCCGAGGTGGCCGCGATCGCCATCCCGCCGGCCACGGCCAGGCCCGTCACGCACAGCCCAGCGACCGTGAGCCCGGCCACCCGCATCCTCTTCTTCGCACGCATAGTTGCGCCCCTCTCCGGAGATTGCTGCAAACAGAACAAAGCAACCGTAGCGACAGAGGACACCCATAGAGATCATGACGCATGATTCGGGAATAACTCGCATCTTGCGTACTTCGCACCAGAAGCCTGGGTTGTGCTCCCTTTCCAGGATCCGGAGCCGTACGCAAGGCCGGGCGCCCCTACTGAACTTGGTTGGGTCCTACGTTGTTGGTGGGTCGGACGGGCCAGTCGTATGGTCCTGGGATCCAGAGGCGCCGGGTATGGCTCTGAAACGGGACCTGGTCGCCGCGGTCTTCGCCGACGCGGGATGGGAGGTCCCGGGCATGCTTGCCGCCATGCGCGACGCGGATGACCTGTTCTTCGACGGGGTCAGCCAAATCCGCATGCCCCGCTGGTACAGCGGCAGGGTCGCGCTGGTGGGCGACGCTGCGTACGCGCCCTCGTTCCTTACTGGACAAGGCTCCAGCCTCGCGCTCGTCGGCGCGTACATGCTCGCCGGTTCCCTGGCCGACCGGGACCACGCCGCGGGCTTCGCTGCCTACGAACACAACACCCGTGAGTTTGTGACCGTGAACCAGGAGCAGGTCGGCGAGGGCGATGCCACACTCTTCCCGACCACCGCTCGGGCCCTGGAGCAGCGCAACGACATGCTGCGCAATCTCAGCGCCATGCCCTCCGCGGAGGGACGACCGGCCCATTCGGCCCTCACCCTGCCCGAATTCATGCCCATGACGTGAGCCCGGGCACGCGCGCCGATGACGGGCGTCACCGGCGGTCGGGTCGGCGGTCCGGACCCGACGCTGGTGACGGTGGGTGCGCCGATCGCGGAGCGCTACTGCTCCAGGCCGACCAACTCGGCGCTCTGGCTTCACAGTTCAGCGGCGATGGGACGGGGCTCGACGGTCCACCTCCGCTCCTTCTCATAGTATCCGCCGGATGCCCAGCTCCGGCCCGACTCGGACAAGGTCTTGTCCCGCGACCGGCCGATTCCGTCGCTCCTGAACTTGATTGTCTGATGTCGGCTTGATCGTGGTCAGCTGCCGATGGTCAGGCCGGTGCCCATGAGGCAGCCGTCGATGAGGTGCGGTCGGTACTGAGTAGCTGTTGTCGTACCGAACCTGAGGATGGCGTTTTCGCTGGTCGGGCATAGAGCGGGCGGGTGTTCCCGTGGGAGTGGTGGCGTGTCGTGTCGTCGCTCCGGTGGAGGTCGTGGATGCCATCGGTCGTGGGGTTGCTGGAACAGCGCGAGGTCGCCGCCCGCCGTCGCGTGGATGGGCTGAAGGAGGAGGCCGACCGCATCCAGGCCGAACTGGCCGTGGCCGAGCGGGAATGGCAGGAGTGGGCCATCGCCCGCTCGCGGGTCGGCGAAGTGCTGGCTCCCGTAGAGGAGCCCGGGCAAGGCCATGCCCAGACCGTTGGGACAGCACCGGTCATGGGGCAGGCCGAGGAGGCATCGTCAGCGCCGACCGCGGCGAGGGCGAAGTCGCAGGGTGATCGGCAATGTGCTCAGGTCTCTGAGGCGGCCAGCGGTGACCGCAGTCACAGCGGCAGCAGCCCTGTCCACCATGATGGGGGTGCCTCACTTCCGGGTCTTCGATGTCTCCATCAAACCCAGGGCGATTCACTAGTGTGATGCGCCAGAAAAGGCGGTCTTAAGTCTGTAGGCTGTTTTTATGTCGCATCGAGGCCCTCGTGCTGTCGAAGTCGTGCTGTCCGCTGAGGAGCGTGCGGAGTTGCTGCGCTGGGCGGGTGGCGGGGTGCCGGCCCGTGTGGCGGAGCGGGCGCGGATCATCCTGGCCTGTGCGGACGGGGCGTCAAATACCGCTGTGGCGGCGGACTGTGGGGTGTCCGTGGAGACGGTGCGCAAGTGGCGTTCGCGGTTCGTGGCCCGGCGGCTGGCGGGCTTGGTGGATGAGCCGCGGCCGGGCCGGCGCAAGCCGGACCTGGTGCTCAGCGAAGCCGAGCGTGCGGAGCTGACGCGCTGGGCGCGGCGGGCGAAGACCGCGCAGTTCCTGGCACTGCGCGCGAAGATCGTGCTGCGGTGTGCGGAGGGCGGGACGAACAAGGAGGTCGCGGCCGAACTCGGCATCGCCCACGCGACGGTGAACCGCTGGCGCTCCAGGTTCATCACCCTGCGTCTGGACGGACTGACGGACGAGCCCCGCCCCGGCAGGCCGCCCTCGGTCCTGCTCGACCAGGTCGAGGACGTACTCGTGGCGACTCTGGAGTCCGTCCCGGGCAAGGACACGCACTGGTCGCGTGCCTCGATGGCGAAGCACAGCGGGCTGTCGAAATCGACCGTCGGGCGGATCTGGAAGAAGTTCGACCTCAAGCCCCACCTGCAGGACTCCTTCAAACTGTCCACCGACCCGCAGTTCGTCGCCAAGGTCGTCGACGTCGTCGGCCTCTACCACCAGCCGCCGGAGAAGGCGGTGGTTCTCTGCGTCGATGAAAAGAGCCAGATCCAGGCACTGGACCGCTCGCAGCCGGTACTGCCGATGATGCCGGGCATGCCCGAACGCCGCACCCACGACTACTACCGGCACGGGATCACCAGCCTGTTCGCCGCCTTCAACATCGCCGACGGCACCGTCATATCGGAACTGCACCGCCGCCACCGCGCCATCGAGTTCAAGAAGTTCCTGATCCGGATCGACAAGGCCGTGCCCACCGGACTCGATGTCCACCTGGTCTGTGACAATTACGCCACCCACAACACCGCCGAGATCAAGACGTGGCTGGGAAAACACCCCCGCTTCCACGTCCACTTCACCCCGACCGGCTCTTCCTGGATGAACCAGGTCGAGCGGTGGTTCGGCCTGCTGACCGACAAACTCATCCGCCGCGGCGTCCACACCTCCGTGACAGCCCTGGAGAAGGACATCACCGCCTGGATCGACACCTGGAACGAGAACCCGAAGCCGTTCACCTGGACCAAGACCGCCGACGAGATCCTCAAGTCCCTCGCCGACTACCTCACCAAAATCAGCCCACCCAGCACCGAAAACCAGCGGCAGACTTAAGATCGCCTTTTCTGGCGCATCACACTAGCCCACCACCGGGCCAATGGACACCACAACCCGTTCTCACCCGATCTACAACACCCCAGCTCACACTTCAACTCCCGCACCCGCCAGCGTCAGCCAGGTCGTCGTTGAACTGTGCGACTCCATGAGTCGGGCCCCGGGAATGTCATGGCTGATCCCCCGGGCCCGTGGCATGTCCGACTCAAAGTCAGATCTCTCCGGCCGCCGCGGTGTGCCAGTCGGCGGCTCCGGCGCGTCGGTCAGGCCGAGCGCAGGGCGTCTGTCGGGGACACCCTGGCTGCGCGCAGTGCCGGGTAGATTCCGGCGACGGCCGCTACCAGTACCGACACCAGGGGTCCGGCAATGACCGTGTAGAGCGGGATGGAGGCGGGCCAGCCCTGTGCGAAGGCGTAGCCGTAGACCGCGAGGCCGCCCACGAACAGCCCGCCGACTCCTCCGATGAGGCCCATCAGTACGGCCTCGATGAGGAACTGAACGGCGATCTGGCCGCCTCGGGCGCCCAGCGCGCGGCGCAGTCCGACCTCGCCGCGGCGTTCCATCACTCCCACCACCATGGTGTTGGCGATGCCGACGCCGCCCACGAGCAGGGCGACCGCAGCGAGGGCGAGGACCAGTCCGGTGAGGGAGTTCTTGGTCTCGGCCCGTGCCGTGTACAGGTCGGAAGGGCGGCTGACGGCGACCGTGCTCGGGTTGGCGGGGTCGGCGGTGGCTCCGGCAACGGTCTGTACGTCAGGGACGCGTTCGGGGTAAGCCCTGAGGTAGACCATGGCGGCGGTCCCGTCCGCGCCCAGGTGGGCGATGGCCTCGGGCCAGCCGACCAGGGCGGCGGTTCCGAGCTCGGGTGCGAGCTCGTTCGGGGCCAGGACTCCGGTGACGACGAACCACTGTCCGCCCAGCCAGACCCGCTCGCCCGGTGCGGTCACGCCGAGCCGGAGCGCGGCCTGGTCGCCGAGCACGGTCACCGGGAGGTCCTCGCTCGCCTTGTCCAGCCAGCGCCCGCTCTGCAGGGTGGCGTGCAGGACGTCGAGCAGGTTGAGCCGCGCGGCCAGCACGGTGAGGCTGTTGGTCTGCTGCGCCGGGATCAGGTCGTTGCGGTAGACCTGGGCTTTGGTGGCCCCGGTCGCGGTGACCTGTTGCACGGGGGCGATGTTGGCCAGCATCTTCTCGGCCGTGGACGGCAACGGCACCGGCTTCTGGTCGGCGCCGTTGCCGGGGGCGACGGTGATCAGGTTGGAGCCGAGCCGGTCCAGGCGCTCCAGCAGGTGCGCCTGGTTGGAGGCGGAGATCCCGGTCACGGCGATGACGGCGGCGATGCCCAGGGAGATGCCGAGCGCGGACAGGGCGGAGCGCATCTTGCGAGTGCGCGGTCCGATCATGCCGAGACGCAGCATGTCCGTCGGGCGCAGCCGGGTGCGTCGCAGGGGTGGCGTCATCGGACAGCTCCTGCGGGGTGCGGGCCGCGTTCGTCGAAGTCGATGCGGCCGTCATGGAGGGCGATTCGCCGGGGGAAGGAGGCGGCCAGCTCGCGGTCGTGGGTGATGACGACGACCGTGGTGCCGTTGGCGTTCAGGGTGCGCAGCAGCTCGACGACGGCGGCGCCGGAGACGCTGTCCAGGGCCCCGGTGGGTTCGTCGGCGAGCAGCAGTGCGGGGCGGCCGACGAGGGCGCGGGCGATGGCGACGCGCTGCTTCTCGCCACCGGAGAGCTGGTCGGGGTGGTGGTGGAGTCGGTGCCCGAGGCCCACCTCGTGCAGGGCTTCGGCGGCTCTGGCGCGCCGGAGTGAGGCGGGGACGCCGCTGTAGAGGAGGCCGGTGGCGACGTTTTCGACCGTGGTGAGCCCGGACAGCAGGAAGAACTGCTGGAAGACGAAGCCGATCCGGTGGGCGCGCAGGGCGGCCAGTTCGGGGTCGGAGAGCGCGGACAGGTCGCGTCCTTCGAAGTGCAGCTTTCCTGCAGTGGGCCGGTCGAGGGAGCCGAGCAGCGCAAGGAGGGTGGACTTGCCGGAGCCGGAGGGGCCGACGACGGCGAGGAGTTCTCCGGCTTCGACGGTGAGGTCGATGCCGTGCAGGATGCGCAGTGGCGGTGATCCCGGGTACTCCTTGGTGATGCCGGAGAGTACCAGCACGGGTGCCCTGCCGGGTGGCTGATGGGGCATCACTTCGGGATCACCACCTGGGCGCCGGCTTGGACGTCCCCGGTGATCTGCGCCTTGGCGTCGGCGACCAGTCCCAGCTGGATCCTGACGAGCCGGGTGGTGGTGCCGCTGACGACCTGGACTCCGTAGCCGCCGCCGTCCAGCGCGAGCAGCGCGGTGACGGGGACGATGAGCGCATCGCCGACGGTCTCGCCGACGACGGTGACGGTCACGGAGGAGGGCCCGGCCTGCTTGGCCTGCCGCTGGTGGTCCAGCGCGATGGTGACGGTGGTCTTGTCCGCGCCACCGGAGCCGTCCGAGCCGTTGTCCCCGCCGTTACCGGTGCCGCCGCGGACCAGTGAGCGGATGCGTCCGTCGATGGTGCTGCCGTTGGCCAGCTTCACCGTCACCCGGCCGTTGGGCTTGAACTGGGAGAGCTGGTTGTCGGCGGGCTGCGCGGTGGCGACCAGGTCGGTGCCGGTCACGGTCATGACCGCGGTGGCCCCGAGGGCCGAGCCGAGCTGTGCGCCGAGCTGCTGCACCCGCACGGTCGCCTGTGGCAGCATGACGACGCTGCCGAGCGTGACCGTTCCCGTCTGCTTCTCACCGAGGGCCTTCTGCCAGCGCTTGACGGCGGTGACGGTGGCACGGGTGAATTTCTGATCGGCCGCCAGGCCGAGTCCGTCGGCGTGGCCGAGCTTGATCAGGTTGCGTTTGAGCTGTTCGACGTCGGGTCCGTCACTGATGTCGGGGCCGAGGTCGCGCCACATCGGCCGGTCCCCGGTGAGCAGCACCACGGGCCGTCCGTCGACCTCGTAGAACTTCGCTCCCGCCTTGATGACGGCGCCGACGGCGGGCAGGGCGGTGATGGTTCCGTGGCCGGAGGCGATGACGGGAGTCGGGGTGCTGTAGCTGAGCGCGCCGCCGACCTGGATGCCGGTGGACAGCGAGCCCTTCTGCACCGCGACGGTGCCGTGGCTGACGGACGGCTGCGGGGAGGCGGTGCCGTGGTGCTCCCAGGGGCGCATCGCGGCGAGCGCACCCGAGCCGCCGAGCGCGGCGACCAGGACGAGCGCGACGACGACCTTACGGTGCTTCTTTCGCGCGGGGGCGGGCGAGGTGCGGGCGGGGGCGGTGGTCTCAACAGTGCGGCTCATGATCACTGACCGATCGAGTAGCCGGGCATCGGGAGCTTGCCGCAGGCCGGCTGGATGGCGTCCCACGCGGAGGTGTTGAACGATTTCGCCGGGAAATTGAGGACGCCGCTCTTGGGGTCGGGGTCAGGGATGTCCGCGTAGCCGTTCTTCCGCGCGCACGCGACAAACGCGCGCCCTTGCTCGACGATTTTCTCGTTGCCCTTCTTCAGGGCCTGGTGGATGCCGGGGACCTTGGCGTCGCAAACCTTGCTCGCCGCGTCGAAGCCGTTGGCCGAGCCGGGACTGTCGACACCGGTTCCGGTGGCCGGGAAGGTGATGTTGCCGTCCTTGTCCTGCTCGACGCTGGTCTGCCCTTGCTTGTGCATGCAGTCCACCCAGGCCCGCCGGACCACGCTGTCGTCCTGAGGCTTGCTCTTCCCCGCGCCGTCGCCCCCGGCCACGTTGGGCGCCGTGCCCTGTGAGGAGCAGCCGGTCATCACCAGCGCCGCCGTCACGGCGGTCGCCGCCAGTACGGTCCGTACGGTCTTGGTATGCATTTCCCGCTCTCCCTGCTGGACGTCGACATTGACCTCCACCATTCCTACGGACCGACGAGTTATGCACGGGTGAGTGTGGGCCTAACCGCTGGCTAACGCCTGCCGAGGCATCGTTGACCAGGACAGGACAGGGCAGGGCGCAGAGCGCGGCGAGTGGAGTGGAACAGAATGCGAGTGCTGATCGTCGAGGACGAGGTGGACCTGGCCGCGATGCTCGCCGAGGGCCTGCGCGCCGAGGGCATGGTCTGCGAGGTCGCCCACGACGGCGCCCGCGCGCTCGAAATGACGGCCGCCGCCGAGTATGACGTCCTGCTCCTGGACCGGCACCTGCCCAACCTGAGCGGGGACGCCGTCTGCCGGGCCCTGAACACAGTCGGCTACCCGGCCAGAATCCTGATGCTCACCGCCGCCGGCGCCCTCGCCGACCTGGTCGACGGCCTCGGCCAGGGCGCCGACGACTACCTGGCCAAACCCTTCTCGTACCTGGAACTGATCGCCCGGCTGCGCGCGCTGGGCCGCCGCTCCCCTGCCGGCAGCAGCGCCACCGTGCTGAGCAGGCACGGCGTCAACCTGGACACCGTACGCAGGGTCGCCGAACGCGACGGCCGGCCACTGAAGCTGACACCCAAGGAGCTCGGAGTGCTGGAACTGCTGCTGGCCGCGGACGGCGCCCCGGTCCACACCGAGCAGCTGCGGGACAGCCTGTGGGACGCGGCGCTGGACCCGGCCACCACCGCCGTCCGGGTCACCGTCCACTCGCTGCGCCGCAAGCTCGGCGAACCGCCACTGATCACCAACGACCCCGGCTACGGGTACCGGCTGTGAACCGAGCCCGGGCCGGTCGCCGCCTCTCGCTGCACGGGCTGCCCCTGCGCGGCCGACTGACCCTGATGACCACGGCGGTCTTCGCAGTCCTCGGCTGCGGGCTGCTCCTGCTGAACTGGCTGAGCACCCGTCAACTCCTGAAGGACAACCGCCACCGCATTGTCCCCGCAGGCGTGCTGGCTCCCGCCCAGGCGGAGCCGAGCCCCACCGCCACCCCGCAAGGCTCCTCGATGCCCGCCGCGGTCGTCAGTCCCGCCCAGCGCTTCGAGGACTTTCAGCACACCGTCCTCAGTGACCTGCTGCTGCGCTCCCTGCTGTTGCTCGCCGTCTTCACCGCACTCGCCGCGCTGCTCGCCTGGTGGGGCAGCAGCCGCTCACTGCACCGCCTCAGCCAGGTCACTGCGGCGGCCCGGCGTATCAGCACCGGCAGCACCCTGGACGAACGGCTCGGCCTGACCGGCCCGCACGACGAGGTCCGCGAACTCGGCGACACCTTCGACGCCATGCTCGACCGCCTCGACCGCAGCTTCACCGCCCAGCGCCGCTTCACCTCCCACGCCTCGCACGAACTGCGCACCCCGCTCACCCTCCAGCGCACCGCTCTGGAGATCCCGCTGGCCCAAGGCCGGGTCCCGGCCGACCTGAGACCCGCCGTCCAGCGTGCGCTGGACGCCAACGCCCGCAGTGAACGCCTGATCGCGGCACTGCTGACACTGGCACGTGGCGAGAGCGCACAGCCGACGCCGCATCCGGTCGACCTCGAGGACGCCGCCAGGGACGCCTTGGCGGACCTGGCCGACGAGGCCCGGACGGCGGGCATCCGGATCACCGCCGACCCGGAGCCCGCCCCGGTCGCGGGCGACCCCTCACTGCTCCGGCAGATTGCATTGAACCTGCTGGCCAACGCTGTGCGGCACAACCACCGTGACGGCGCGGTGACGGTGACCACCGGCGCCGCCGGCGGCCTTGCCTTCATCGAGGTCGGCAACACCGGCCCGGTGCTGGACCCGGACGAAATTCCCACGCTCTTCGAACCGTTCCAGCGCGGTCGGGAACACCGGAGCGACGGGTCCGGGCTGGGACTGGCCGTGGTCCGGGCGATCACCCTGACCCACCACGGCGAGCTCACCGCCACCCCCCGCCCCGGCGGCGGCCTCACCGTCCGAGTCGAACTGCCCACCGCTCCCCCGGAACAGGCCCCACAGAGCCCAGCCTCTGAGAGGTCATTCTGAGCCGGTATGGCGGTCTTGTGGTCGCCTGATCGTGTGGGTTTGGGCGGTTCGGGCCGGTCGGGCTGCTTGGTCCTGTTGGGCTGTCTGGGTGAGTGACCGCAAGCCTTACAAGAGCGACCTGTCCGATGAGCGGTGGGCGCTGATCGAGCCGGTGATCTCGGCGTGGAAGGCCGACCACCCGTCCCCGACGGGGCATCAGGGTCGGTACGAGATGCGGGAGATCGTCAACGCGATCCTGTACCAGGGCAGGACCGGCTGCCAGTGGGACTACCTCCCGCACGACCTGCCGCCGAAGTCGGCCGTCTACTACTACTTCGCGGCCTGGCGCGACGACGGCACGGACGTGAAGATCAACGACCTGCTGCGCTGGCAGGTCCGCGAGAAGGCCGGGCGGTCGGAGGACCCGAGCCTGGTCGTGATCGACACGCAGAGCGTCCACGCGGCGGTGAACGTGCCCACCACCACGACCGGGAAGGGCGCGGCCAAGAGGGTGCCGGGCCGCAAGCGCGGGCTGGCGGTGGACGTCCTCGGCCTGGTCATCGCCGTGACCGTGCTGGCTGCCAGCGCCCACGACAACGCGTTCGGCATCGCGCTCCTCGGCCAGGTCGCCCCCATCGGCACTATCAAGAAGGCGCTGGTGGACCAGGGCTTCAAGAAGACCGTCGTCGAGCACGGCACCACGGTTGGCATCGACGTCGAGATCGTCGAACGCAACCCAACCGACAGGGGCGTCGGTTTTGTCCCGCAGGCCAAGAGGTGGATCGTGGAGCAGACGCTCGGCATCCTCATGCTGTTTCGGCGGCTCGTGCGGGACTACGAGAGCAGGCCGAAGTCCTCGGAGTCCAGGGTGCGCTGGGCAATGATCGACGTGATAGCGCGCCGCCTCACTGGCCAGACCACGCCCACCTGGCGCGGGTGAAGGCATGGATGACCAGGTCACGCCGCTTCTGGAGCGGATCGACGCACGCGAACGCGAGCTCGTCGGCGATGCAGTGCAGATCCGTGCGCAGATGGACGAGCTCGCCGTGCGCCTGCGTGAACTCGACGAGGAGATCGAGAGCCTGGCGGTGACCCGTAAGACGCTCCTCGCCCTCCCGCCGGCGACCCCGGAGCCAGCCGAGGAGCCGCCTGTCCTGCCGGCCCACCCGGCCTACCAGCAGATCCTCGACGTCTTCGTCGACGCTGCTGGACCGATGCGTGCCCGCGACCTGTGCCAGGCCCTGGACCTCCCGCTCAAGCCGAAGAACATCGAGAGCACTCGGCACAAGCTCAAGCGCCTGGTCAGCCTGGGCGTCCTCGCCGAGACCGAACCGGGCCTGTTCTTCCAGCGCCGCCCGTAGCAGCCCTCCGTTCCAGGTCACCCGTCCGTCACGGCTGCCGCACTCGCCATCCGGCTCACGACGCTAGTGACCCGTCATGCGGAGCCACTGCATCGTTGTGACGAGCTCTTCGCCGAAGTCCTCGCAGAGCGCGAGCAACTCGCGACCCGTGGACGAGTCGAGCAGCCCTGCGGAATCGGGGAGAACCCCGAGAGCACCATGGCAGGCGGTCTCGACGGCGATGTGGCGCGACGCGAAATAGCCCTCGCTCGCCCGGTCCGCCAGGTTGGCGAGGTACTGGCGGTGGGCTTCCTCCGCGGGGTGAGAGTAGAAGGAGCCCTCGACGAGACCGTCAAGGTAGTTCGCCAGGCCGGCCGAGGCTTCGACCACTCGCTCGACTTCGTCCACGCCAGCCTTGTCCAGCAGTTCGCCGAAGGTCAGCAGGTTGCTGATGGTCTCCAACTGGAAGAGCTGGACCGTGGCCGGGTCGACTTCAGACGTGAAGAGCGGGGCCCTGCACAGCTCGGCGATTGCTCGCCGGTATGCGCGATCCGACTGTTCACCAGCGGGTGATGCTGCCAGTCGGAACAGCGACTCCAGCACGGACTGGTCGACGCCCCACTCTGCATCCAATTCGAACGCGAGTATCGGCGCGCGCCACCGCCACAGGGCCAGGACGGCCGCCTGACGCTGGTGAACGGGCTTCAGGTCCGCCAATCGCTCGATCCGTACCACGTTCTTGAGTCAGCCCTTCTGATCTACCGTCCCCGCCCGCCCCCTTTACCTCGGGACACTGTAGAAGCCGCCGAAGGACCACGTGACCGCCAGGACGGTGCCTGGCACAAGCCAACTGCGGGAATCGGTCATACCGGTTCAGAATGCCCTCTCACTCCCCTGACCAAGTAATCCTCACCCAGTGACCAGCTAATCCTCACGACTTGTCCAACACCATCGCCCGGCCACCAACGCTCAACACCCCATGAAACAAACCGAATCAGCCCGGTCCACAGCACCCAGGACCGGACACCGAACCGAGAACCACCCCAGACAAGGAAGCGAAGACTCCAAGGGAGGCTCCAAGTAGGCAACGGGTCGTACACAGAGACGTCGTGGAGTCCACGGCTTCCCCATTCACTTGCCGGCCCGGCAGGTGGGCCGGGAGGCGAGTGCAGCGCGGATGCGCTGCACCTGGCTCTACGAGGGGTCAGAGGACCTCGGACACCCTCGGACAGAATTTTTCCTGATGCCCCGCCGCTCCGGATCAAAATCTGGAAAGCGCAGCAGGTGGAAGCGCAGGCCGATGGCCCTACATCTCGAGCCCGAGCACCTACGGCAACGCTTGCGGCTGAGGTCGGGGTGGTCTGCTCGTACAGACCACCCAGGCATGGCGCCGGGTCGGCCACCGCGCGCTCGCCGTGTGCCCACACCTCGGCGGCCGCGGTTCGGACAGGTAGGCCGGGGCGACTTCGAGCATCAGCTCCCCGATCGCGTAGGTGCTGGCGGCGAGGTCGTCGACGACGCGGCGCTGCGCGGCGAGAGCGGGATCTGCCGGCGGATCGGCGGCAGGCAGGGGCTGGGTCCGGGGCGGATGTCGCGGACGGCCTGGCGGACCGCGGCGCGCACCGTCGGCTCATCGGTGGTCGGCGCTTTCTGACGGCGCGCCCGGCCGGCCCCCTACGGGCCTGAGCAACCGGCAGCCTGAACCGGTCGGCCGGCAGCCGTCCCGCTTCGCGTCGTCCCGGACTTGGATGGCCTAATCATCAGGATGCTCTGTGTATCTTTTGCTGTGAATGGCGGCGAACGGACAGGGAGGTGTCGCGGATGGTGCGTCTGTCCCGGGCTCAGCAGCAGGAGCGCACGCAAAGGTGGACGAGATCGCCGAGCAGGCCGAGCTGACGCGTGGCGCGGTGTACTCGAACTTCCCGGGCAAAACGCGCTCTCTATCTGGCGGTGCTGGTCGACATGGTCGAGCGTGCCGCCACGGCTGAGCACAGTGGCACCGCGGAGCGGAGCAGCGCGACGGAGCGGAACGGCGCGACGGAGCGGAACGCCATCGCGGAGTCTGACACCACCAGCGCGGTCCCGCAGCCTCCGACACCGTCTGCGGGATCCATCGCCCACGCGTTGGGCGCATTCGCCCGGACCTGGCTCGAACGAATGCCCCTGGCCGACGGCACCCCCTCCTGGGGCCGGGTGCATCTCCGCTCGCCGGTCGGGGTTCTCGACGCCGAGCCGATCCGCGACGCGTTCGGACAGGTGGCCCACCTCGAGGCTCTGCTGCTGGCACTCACGCTCGAGTCGCACGCGCCCGCCGACGTCCCGTCCGTGCGTCAAGTCCGGCGGGCCCAGCTGGTCCTGAGGCTGCTGGAGGGCCCGGGTGCCTCGGCGGATCCGGCGCTCGGCTTCGGCGACCCCTTCGACATCGTTCAAGCCTGCGCGCATCTGGGCGGGCTCACCCTCGCCGACACCTGGAACCCTCCGCACCTGCCCTACGTCCCGTCGGCCCGAGCCTGCCGGGACCGCTGGTCCCCGCCGCAGGAGCTGCCGGATCTCATCACGCACCGCCCCGTCGGCTTCGCCGAGGACGGGGTGATCACGCTCCTCGGCACCAATCGCCTGAAAGCCGCCGAGGGGGCTGCCCGCGCCGCACGGACCGGCGACCGGATCACCGTGGTCGTCACGACGGCGGACCCGGCCGAGACCGGCCGCCTCGTGCAGCTGAGGGCCGGTGACTTCGCCCGGTGCCTGCGGCGCGTGTTCGAACCCGGCGCCTGGCCACGCCTCCGCCTCGCCCTGGACGAGCGCGGTCTGCTGGCTTCGGCCGTCGGCGTACCGGATGCCGACGACGCAACCCAGTACGCGGTACGCGTGCAGCACGGCACGATCGTCGCCCGAGCCCAAGGACCCGGTGCCGCCCATGGACCGGCCACCTTCGATCTCACGACCGCAGATGTCTCCCACACCACATTTGATGGGGCCGCGCCATGACCCAGCCTGTTTCGTCCCACGCGACCAGCACCGACCTCCTGGTGCTTCACACCCTCCGCTGCATCGGCTTCTCCGGTCTCTCCGGGGTGGCCAGGGCGTCGGGACTCCCCGAGTCCGACGTCGAATCGGAACTGATCGACCTCGCCGTGGCCGGACTCGTCACCCATGCCGCGGGCGACTTCGGCGGATGGGGCCTTACGGAGGAGGGCCGAGCCGCGGACGCCGAGCGGATCGCCGACGAGTTGGAGGAAGCCGGAGCCCGGGCCCGACTGACCGCAGCGTTCGACCGGTTCCTGGTGCTCAACCCCGAGCTGCTAGATCTCTGCACGGCGTGGCAGACCCGCACCGCAGACGGCCCCATGACGATGAACGACCACAGCGACCCCTCCTACGACGCCCGGGTGCTCGACCGGTTCACGGAGTTCCACCAGCGTGCCGAGCCCCTCTGCGCCGAACTGTCCGCGGCGCTGCTCCGCTTCCAGCGCTACCCCGTCCGGCTCGCCGACGCGCTCGCCCGGGCGAGGGTCGGCGCTCTGGAGTACGTGACGGACAGCACGTCCTCATATCACACCGTGTGGTTCCAGCTGCACGAGGACCTGCTGGCCACCCTCGGCATCCCGCGCCATTGAATCCGCCGCCCGCCACCCCGCGCATGGCGCAGGACCCGCAGCCGAATCAGCAAAGGCGACGCAGAGATGACCACGCGATGACCTGGATTCACCCTATTTCGGCTGAGGTCGAGGAGACGGCGGAAGTCCTCGGCAGCAAGGCACTTGGTCTCGTCGTGCTCCGCCGTCTGGGACTGCCCGTGCCGCCGGGCTTCGTCATCAGTACGGAGGCGTGCCGCGCCTTCCTCCGTACCGGACGGCTGCCCAGCGGCCTTGACACCGAAATGGCGGCCGCCGTCGCCGGTCTCGAAGCCGCCACGCAACGCAGACTCGGCGGTCCACGGCGGCCGCTTGCGGTGTCCGTTCGCTCCGGCGGCAGCGTGTCGATGCCCGGCATGATGAGCACCGTCCTCAACCTCGGGCTTACCACCGAGGCGACCACCACCCTGGCCGACGAGACGGGCGACCTGCGGTTCGCACTCGACTCGCGGCTGAGGTTTCTGACCAGCTTCGCCTCCGAGGTCGCCGGCGTGGGCCCGGAGAGCCTAGCGGTCATCGACCGTGCGCTCGCCGGGCAGGACACCGACACGAGCCGCCTCGCCGAGGCGATCCAAGACGTCGAGCAGCTCATCGCAGAACGCACCGGCGACAGCGTGCCCGAGGACGCCACCCGCCAGTTGGAGCTCGCCGTCGAGGCCGTGTTCTCGTCGTGGAACACACCGCGCGCGAAGACCTACCGCGAACTGCACGGCATTCCGCACGACCTCGGCACCGCCGTGACCGTACAGGCGATGGTGTTCGGCAATCGTGACCACCGCAGCGGGACGGGCGTCGCGTTCAGCCGTGATCCCAACACCGGCGAGCATGTCCCCTTCGGTGAGGCCCTGTTCGGCCGCCAAGGCGAAGACATCGTCTCGGGCTCGTCACTGACCGAGCCCCTGAGCGAACTGGCCGACCGGGAACCCGAGGTGTGGACCCGCCTGCTGTCCGCCCTGACCCGGCTCGAGGAGAACTACCGCGACGCGTGTTACGTCGAGTTCACCTTCGAGGCGGGCGAACTGTGGATCCTGCAGGTGCGCCGCGGGCGGTTCGTCGGGCGCGCCGCAGTCCGGGTCGCGGTCGACCTGGCCGACGCGGGAACGATCGGGCGCGACGAGGCGCTGCTCCGCGTTTCACCGCAGCACCTCACCCACGTACGTACGCCTCGGATCACGGCGATCGAACCCCGCGACCTGTTCACCCGAGGGCTGGGCGCCTCCCCGGGGGTCGCTGTCGGCCAAGTGGCGACCACTGCCGACAGCGCGGCCCGGCTCGCCGCGGGAGGGCCGGTCGTCCTGCTGCGCCCCGAAACCTCCCCGCTCGACATGCACGGCCTGGCCGCTGCCGCCGGGGTGGTCACCGCTCGCGGCGGCCCGACGAGTCATGCGGCCGTGGTGGCGCGGTCGATGGGGAAACCCGCCGTCGTGGGTGCCGCGAACCTCACCGTCGACGCCGCCGACGGCTGCGTCCGGGCAGGCGGACGCACCCTGCCCGAAGGCACCCTCATCGCCGTTGACGGAACGGGCGGAGAGGTCGTCGTCGGCGAGCCCCGCATCGCCGCGTCCTCGACCGACCCACAGCTGCACCGGCTGCTGGGTTGGGCCGACGACATCGCGGGCGACAGGACCACGGGCCGCAACGAATCCGAACGCCTCACCTCGGCACAGGCCGTCCTCCGGCGGACCGGCGACGGACCGGAGAGCTGACGGCGTTGATGCGGGGCGCGCGAGACCGGTCGGCGTGAACCCTTGAACTGGCGGGCCAGCGCGAGCGCCTTCTCAAGTTCGGGCCGTACCTTGATCCGGGTGCTGATCTGCTCGGAGGAAACCTTGTGGCATTCCGCCCGCCGCAGGGCTTCGAGCTGACTCGCCAGCTCCTGCCGGGCGGTCGACGTCCTCGCGTACCCGATCCGGATCGGCCGCTCGGTGCGCGGTGCGGGCACGACGGCGAGCGCGGGGCCTGCTTCCCGAAAAGGCTGTTGTCGACGACTTCGGTCAAGGCTGTGGCCGATCTGTGCCAGTGGCGCTCCTGGGCACCGAAAGTCAAGCTGAGGCCGGGGCCTGTTCCTCATCGGTGTGCTCTGCCGCTGATCGCGGTCGCACTCGCCGTGCTTGTCGTGGCGCCGCGACGTGTGAGCGTACCCCCCAGGACTCGCACGTCGCGCCCTGGAGGATGCACGCTCAGGGGCGAGGCCTCGGCAGCTTGTCGCAGCACTGATGCCGGTCTCTCGGGCGGCCTCGCGGGCCGGGTCGCGGTAGTGCCCGAGGCGCGCGGCCGGGTCGTGCGCGAGCCAGGCGCCAACATCGGCCTGGACGTACCCGCCCGCTCGGCGGGTGAGTTCGTCCTGGCCGAACTCGCCGCCGACGACGCGGCCGCCGCCGCCCGCGAAGCCGAGCTGCGCCAAGCCGCCCGCATCGCGGCCCGCGGTCGTCGTCGGCCAGGTGCTCGTGCCGGGAGTCCTGCCGCGCGTCGAACCGGGCGTCCTCGCGGACCGCCGCGACGGCGTCGGCGTCCATGCCCTTCGCGCGGCGGCGCACCCAGCGCCGGCCGATGCGGGCGGGGTCGACCGGCTCGCGGGGCGCGGCGCGCACCGGCGAGGAGTGACCGCCGGTACGGCAGCTCCGATCACACCGTGTCTCCCAGGAACGGGAGCACTCGGGGTCAATCGTTGCGGGCGAGGGCGTGACGGGCTGAACATCCGGCGGGAGAATGACACGCCGATCTCCCAACGCCGTAGAGAGGTCGGGGTCAATCAGTGGCCACGGCGACCGCGATCGCGATCATCGTGGCGAGGACGGCCAGTCCGCCGAGGAGGAACAGGCCCAGGCCCGCGCAGTTCGCGGCGAAGCTGCCTGCCGCGCGCCAGCCCTGGGGGGAGAGGCCGGCGATGCGGCGGGAGGGGGTTCTGGTGTACGGGGGGTTCTCGGCGTACGCGGGGCTCCTGCCGTACAGGGCATCGGCGTCGTGCACGGGGCTTTCGTCGTATGCGGGGCCTTCGGCTCCCCGCGCGGGGTCTCCCGCGTGTTTCTCGGCCAGTTCCCGCCCCTGCTGCTGGTACGCCAGGACGATCCCCGCCCAGCGGTCCGGCATCCGGGACGCGCCCGCTCGGCCCATCGCCTCCGCCCGCTCCCGCAGCTCCCCCGGACGCGGCCGGTCCGCCGGATCGGCCGCGAGGCACGCTGACACCAGCCCGAGCAGCGGCTCCGGTACTCCTGAGGTGTCAACAGCACCGCGTGCCACGAGCCCCAGCAGCCGTATGGGATCGCCGATGTCGGGGTAGGGCGCCCGGCCGGTCGCCAGGGTGCACAGCGTCGCGCCGAGCGCGTACACGTCCCCCGCCGGAGTCGCCGGTTCGCCGCGCGCCTGCTCCGGGGCTATGTACGCGAGCGTGCCCAGCGTCAGCCGCGTCCGGGTCAGATCGGTGGCGTGCGAGATACCGAAGTCGATGACCTTGACGCCGTCGGCCGGCAGCAGGATGTTCTGCGGTTTGAGGTCGCGGTGGACCACACCGGCCGCGTGTAGCGCCGTCAGAGCCGTCGCGCATTCGGCGGCCAGCCAGGCGGCGGTCACGGCGTCCACGGGCCCGCCTCGGGCGACAAGTTCGCCGAGGGAGGGCGCTGGTATGTACTCCGTCGCCAGCCACGGCCGCCGCGCCTCAGGGGCCGCGTCCAGCAGCCGGGCCGTATGCCGTCCCGGCACCCGCCGGGCCAGGGCCGCCTCCCGCGCGAACCGCTGCCGATCGGCGTCGCCAATCTCGTTCTCTGCCAGCAGCGTCTTGACCGCCGCCAGTTCGCCCGTGACGGAGTGCACGGCGAGGTAGACGCGTCCCATACCGCCGACGGCGAGCCGGCCCACCAGCCGGTACGGTCCGAGGTCCGGCGGATCGGACCGGTGCAGCGGGCTCGGGATCACGCCAGGGCCAGACACAGCAGGCGCCCCCGTTCGGTGAACCGGTACTGCACGACGGCCTCTTCGGGGCAGCCCCGCTCGACCTGCGCGGAGGTGACCACCCGCAGCACCGCCCGCCCCCGGGGAGGCGTGCCGGAGCAGTCGACGGTGGTGGCGAAGACGGTGTCCCCGATGATCGGCGTGACCTGGAGGACGGCGTTGCCCATCGGCTCAGGCCCGAGCACGCACTCCCCGTCGGTGAACCTGCGCTCCAGACACAGGCTGACCATGCCCGCGCCGCTTTGTCGCGTCCACGCCATCGCCCCGTCACCGCCCATGCACCGCTCGACGAGCCCGCCCTTCTCCCGCGCGATCACCCTCCACGGCGCATTGGTCGCGGTGCGGCAGTCGGCGGTCCGGGGTGCCTCGTCCGTCCAGCCGTGTTCGAGGTCGAGGCCGGTGGTGACGCAGTCGCCGGTCGCCACGGCGTCGAAGGCGCGGTCGGTGGCGTCCGAGTTGTCCGCCTGGCTGTACTGGTAGTAGACGTACGCGGCGCCGCCGGCGAGGAGCAGGAGGAAGGAGGCCATGACGGCCTGTACGGAGCGGACCAGGAGACGGGCACCTCCGCTGGTGCCGGGGTGGTCGGCGGGTGTGGGGGTGGCGGCTTTTGTACGGGAGGGGGCTTCGGCCTCCGCTGCGACTCCCGTACGGGACGGCCCTTCGGCCTCCGTACGCGCCGGGTCCCCGTGCGCGGTCTCGGTCTCGGGCGCCTCCCGGAGTACCTGCGTCGCCGCCGTCCCGTCCTGCGTCTTTTCGCGCAGCACCCGCGTCCGTGCCTCATCCTCCGGCGCCTCGGCACGCGGGTCGGCGGTCAGGGCGCGGCCCTGACGTGCGTAACCCTCGATCAGCCGCGTCCACGGCGTCGGCAGCCATCCGCCCGCGTCCGGCGCCGTCGGCATCTCGGCCAGCTCGAAGGCGAACCGCTCCAGCAGTTCCTCCGCGCTCGGCCGGTCCTCCGGCGACAGCGCAAGGCAGGCGCGGACCACCGGCCCGAGTTCGTCCGGCAGCCCGGCCAGATCTGTGTCCGCCTCCGCCACGTACGTCAGCAGGAGCAGCATCTCGGTATCGGGCGGATAAGGGGAGCGCCCGACGGCGAGGTGGAAGAGGGTGGCGCCGAGCGAGTACACGTCGGACGCTGCGGTGGAGGGCTCACCGCGCGCCTGTTCGGGGGACGTGAACGCGATGGTGCCCAGGGTGAGCTGGGTACGCGTCAGATCCGCCGCGTGCGAGATTCCGAAGTCGATGAGGCGTGGACCGGAGAGCTCCAGCAGCAGGTTCTGCGGTTTGACGTCCCGGTGCACGATGTCCTGCCGGTGCAGTTCCACCAACGCCTCCAGCGCGCCGCGCGTCACCCAGCGGGCGGCCGTCCCGGTCAACGGCCCGGCGCGGCGCACGAGTTCGGAGACAGACGGCGCGGGCACGTACTCCGTCGCCATCCACGGCCGCTCCGCCTCCGGATCGGCGTCCAGCACCCGGGCGGTGCGCACTCCCTCCGCGCGCCGAGCAACCTTCACCTCGCGTGCGAACCGCCGCCGGTCCACATCACCGATGTACCCCTCGGCAAGAAGCGTCTTGACCGCAGCCAGCGATCCGTCACCTCGCGACCGGGCGAGGTAGATCCGCCCCATACCGCCTGCCGCGAGCCGTCCGAGCAGCGTGTACGTGCCGAGGTCCGTCGGATCGCCCTCTTCCAGCGGCTGGATCCTCGCCCCACGGCCGGCCCCGAACGTCTCTCCCCCAGCGGTCAACGCCAGCCTCCCCCAGCTCCCCGTTTGCGGTCAGCCCCATGGTCGACCCCGCAGTGTAGCCAGGGGCCCTCATCCAGCAAAGTGGTCCGCGATCACGGCCGGCATCGCCCGCCGCTCCCGTACCAGCAGACGCCGACGCCTTGCGCACCCGTTCCGTGACCGAACCGGGCTCTCGGAGGCACCATACGCCTCAGACGGAAGCCGGCACGGGGCACGCAACCTGTGCCGACAAACGGCGCAGCGCGGCTTCGGCGAGCAGGGCGGCAGAGGCGAGAGCCACCAGCGGCTGCAGAGGCGCCCAGTAGCTGAGCGCCCCGGAGGCACCGAGCAGCAGCAGGACGACTTTGTTGCAGACCGGGTTTTCGGTGAGGAGTTCAAGCAGTTCGGGCTCGTCGTTGGCGACGCGTCGCGACAGCAGCCGGCGGCCGCTCTCGTCGAGTTGCGTCCCTCTCCGGAGATTGCCATAAACGGAACAAAGCGATCGTGGCAACAGATGCCATTTATAAGGCTCATGACGCACGATTAGGGAATCACTCGCATCTTGCGTACTTCGTACTGGCAGTCTGGGCTGTGCGTGCTTTCCAGGATCCGGAGCCGTACGCAAGGCCGGGCGCCCCTGGCAAGCACGGCACGCGCACGGTCTCCCGCCGTGCCCCTGCACCGAGCCGGGTCGTTCTCCCACCATGAAGACGATCACGCGCGTGCAAGGCCCGGGGCTGGTACCGGCGGCCCGGTCCACCTCCTCGGGTGTCGACGCGGAGGCAGCTCGGTGTTTGACGAAGACGGTGGAGTTCGCCGTCGAGTCGCAGACCAGCGACGGGGCCTGGTGCTTCCCGTCGGAGCCGCGCGTTCTGGAGAACGCCGTCGTCGCCTGCTCCCTGGCGGGCGTAAAGGAGGCGCGGGCCGCTCGGGAAAGGGCGGTGCGCTGGCTGGAGGGCGCCGCCCCGCAGCAGCACGACCCATTTGTGGCAGCCGCCGATCGATGGCTCGTTGAGCTCACCCGTACGGGTTCCACCGCGAAGACGGTCGTCCCGTCCCTGCCGGTCAGCGAAGGACCGCATGCCCGACGCGCCCTCTACCTCCATGCGCTCGGCTGCGCCGTCGCAGGCGCGGGGACGGATGCCCGCCTACTGCTGCAGCAGTCCCGAGCAGCCCTGGGCACTGATGGGGGTCGGCGGATCAAGCCCTGGCAGCGCACCATGCTCCTTGCCTTCGAGGCCATCGCCTGTTCCGTCCTCGGCATGCCGGTGCCCCCGCACACGCTGCAGGAATGGGAGCGCGCACAGTCCCCGGACGGATCCTTCTTCGGAATGCCCCTGGTAACGGGCATGCTGCACCTGGCCCTGCGCCGGATGGCCCCCGAGCATCACGTGACCCGCCGATGCCTCACCAGCCTCCTGGCGGGCCAGCAGCCCGACGGCACCTGGCGCTTCCTGGTCAGCGAGGTATGGGACACCGGTCTGCTCGTCCGCGCCCTGCGAGGCCACCCCCTCTTCCACACGGCCGCCCTGCCCGCCGCCCTGAAGTTCCTGGCCTCGGCCCAGAAGGAGGACGGCGGCTGGGCCTGCACCGCACCCCTCGACTCCGACAACGACACCACCGGCAACAGCCTCCTCGCACTGGCCGGCACCGACCGGGCCGGCCAGATCCGCCCCGCCGCCACCCACTACGCGCTACGGCACCAGACGCCCGAGGGCCTGTGGACCACATGGCACTCCAGCGACGACAGCCCAGCCCCCGACGTCGTGGCCCACATGGCCGCCGGCATCCACGCCGCCGCCCTGCCCGGCATCGACCTCGCACCGGCCCGAAGCTGGCTCGCCTCCCTGGCCACCGAAGGCGGCTGGAACTCCGACTGGTACATCCCGCCGGCCTACGGCGCCGCCGAGATCGGCGCGGCAATCGGCCGCCGACCGCAGCGCCGCGCCGCCGCCCGGGCACTCCTGGGCTCTCAGCGGAACGATGGCGGCTGGCCCCGCATCCCCGGCGAGCCGTACTCCAGCCCGACCGCCACCGGCCTGGCACTGACAGCCCTGACCACCAGCGGACTCGAACTGCCCGACGCTGCCCTCCGGCACGCGCTGCGCTTCCTCATCGACAACCAGAACGACGACGGCACCTGGAACGACCGCCCCGTCATGTACGGGCCGAGGCCCTTCCTCACCAGCACCACCACACAGGTCCACGCCCTCGCCGCACGCGGACTGCGCCACGCCCTCACCACCATCGAAAGCCGCGACGGAGCAACCCCATGACCCAGCCCCAGGCACCCACGGACACCCCGTCCGACGCCGCGGCGTACGCCCGCGGCCTCCTCGCCACCGTCCGACCGGGCGCCTGCGTCTTCGACTTCGACGGCACCCTGGTCGACACCAGCACCATCAACACCGACGCAGCCCGAGCCACCCTCGCCGACCTCGGCCTCACCGTCCCCGAACCCTGGCTCCGCCACGCCCCCCTGGCCGACCTCACCGCACTACGCCACCAGCTACAGACCGACCACGGCCTGCCCCTGCCCTGCACGGACGCCGAATTCGTGCACCGCGCCCGCGCCCACTGGCTCGCCCGCACCATCCTGGTCAAACCGGTCCCACGCGTAACCGCCCTCGCACGCCACCTGGCGGCGGCCGTACCCACGGCCGTGGCCTCGGCCAACGACGGCCACGTCGTACGGGCAGGACTCAATGCGGCCGGACTCGCCGGCCTCTTCCCCGTACTCGTCGCCCGCGAACACGTCACCCACCTCAAGCCCCACCCCGACGCCTACCTCCTCGCCGCCACCCAACTGAACCAGGCACCCCGCCGATGCCTCGCATTCGAGAACACCGACGAAGGCGTCACCGCAGCCCTCGCCGCCACCATGCCCGTGATCGACATCCGGCACAAAGCCTGGACCGTGCAGAACCCCTGAACCGGTACGTCGTCGGCGCATTGCCCGCTCCCGAACGTCGTGAGCGTGTCAAGGGCCGAGGCCCGGCGTAGCGCTCGTAGTCCCAGACCTCCTTCGCGGCGGGCCGGATCAGGGTGAACGTGCCGTCAGTCCTCCAGGCGGACCGGCATCAGGATCGAGAAGGAGACCTCATCGTCGGGCCGATGGATCACGATCGGCGCTGTGGGGGTGACACCCGGTATCACCGATGGGCTGCGGACTCCCGGACAGTCCGGCATCCGAGCACGCATCTGCGCACCGCGCGGAGGGCCCTGGTCTGGCGTGCGGGTTGTGCCGTAATTCCGGTGGTCTTGCTGTCTGTGGCCGTGTTGTGTGGCAGGGAAATCTGATCACACGCTATCGCCATTCGACCGCTTCTGATCATCTTGATCGTTCCGGGGAATTCTTCCCGTCCGGGCGGAGAAGGTGGGCGGGTAAGCACGTGATCACCTTTTGGAAGGGCCATTGATGACCGAGTCCCTGCGTACAGCCGAGAACGAGACCGCCGTCCTGAGCTGGGGTGCGGGGCGGACAGGACAGCTCGGCAACGGCACGACTGTCGACTCCCTGGTGCCCGCGCAGGTCACCGGCACGGCACGCGGTGACGTCGTGCGGCTCTCCGCCGGCGGCACGAACAGCAGCGACTCCTTCGCCCTCGCCCTGAGCGGGGGGACGGTCCAGGCCTGGGGCCACAGCTCTTCCGGCCAGCTCGGCAACGGCGGCAACACCAACCAGACCGTGCCCACCACGCTCCCGCGCCTGAGCAGCATCAAGGACATCGCGGCCGGCGGGCAGCACGCCCTCGCCCTCGACACCAGCGGCCAGGTCTACTCCTGGGGTGACAACGCCTACGGGCAGCTCGGCAACAACCGCACCGGCGATTCCCGCACCGTCCCCGACCGAGTCCAGGGCATGCCCAAGGTCAAACAGATCGCGGCGGGCGTCGACTTCAGCCTCGCCCTGCTGGAGAACGGCAAGGTCTACGCCTGGGGCCGCGGCGTCCACGGCCAGCTCGGCAACGGCAGCCGCGCCACCAGCTCCGTACCCCGGCAGGTCCTGGGCCTGCAGGACATCGCCGCCATCGCCGCCGGAGGCCACCACGGCCTCGCGCTGACCGCGGACGGCACGGTCAAGTCCTGGGGCTACAACCTCTACGGACAGCTCGGCAACTCCACCACCAAGTCCGCCACCGTTCCGGTCGACGTCGACTGGATCGAGGGCATCACCACCCTCGCGGCCGGGGCACACCACAACTACGTGATCACCAGCGACAGCAAGATCTGGGGCTGGGGCAACAACCAGTACGGCCAGCTCCTGGAGTCCGACGAGACGTTCGACAACAACATCTCCCGCACCAACCGCACCGCCCCCGTCGAGATCCCCCGCCTGGAAGGTGTCCAGCACATCGCCGCCGGCGCCCGCCACGGCGTGGCCGTCACCGCCGACGGCATCTACACCTGGGGCCACAACGGCGAGGGCCAGCTCGGCAACGGCACGACCGTGGCCCGCTACGAGACCGTGAAGGACCTCGACCAGGGCTCCGCGATCAAGAGCGTCACGGCCTCCCTCGGCGGCAACACCACCTACGCCTACTGACCCACACACAACCCCGGCACGTTCCCGGCGTATGGCCCGTCAGAGGCCGTGCCCTGCCGCGGAGGCAGGCGCGGCCCGCGGCAGGCGCACCGGGGGTTCAGGTCCCGGGGTCGGGGGCCGTCTTGAGGTCGTACGAATCGAACAGGGCCGCCGCCCGTGCCGCCTGCTTGGCGCGTTCGTCGGTCAGGTCCGCGAGGCGTGCGACCCCTGCCGGCCCGTCCTCGCCGAGCTGGTCCCGGGCCTGTTCCAGTCCGGCGCGGATGGCGGCGATCCAGGCCGGGTTGATGCGAGCCGCGGCCGAGGAGCTGATCCGGCGTGTGCTCTCGTTTCACTCGCGGGTGGGGGAAGCGGAGGCGATGGCTGTTGGGGTGCCGGCGGCCGCCGCCGCGTTGGCCAGGACGACCCGGAGCTGTACCCGCTTGCGGGCCGGGTGTGGGCGGACTGGCTCTACGGTGAGCACTCCCCCGCCCACCGCCGCCAGATCCTTGACGAATTCGCCTCCGATTTCGTCGGTGGCACTTCTGATATTCCTGCTGTGCTGCGTGTTCTCAGTTCCGTGAAGGTGCTCGGGGAAGGGATGGATACGGCGGAGTGTGATGCGGTTCTTTTCGCGGATGCGCGTGGGTCGATGGTCGACATCGTGCAAATGGTCGGGCGTGCCCTGCGGACCCGTCCCGGGCGGGGAAAACTCGCGACGCTGATCGTGCCGGTATTCCTCGAGCCGGGCGAGAAGCCGGATGAAATGGCCTCCCAGTCGTGGCCGGCCGGACCTCGGCTGCCGTCGCAACCGGTGCAGCCGTCCTCGCCGTGGATGTGGCCGGCCATCCAGGCGTTGACCGCCACGTTGACGATGACGCCGTACAGGTCGCCGCCGCTCTGTGCCAGGGCGTCCGGGACTCCGGCGAGGACCACCGCCTGGCCGCCTGTGCCCTGCGCGTCGATGCCGAGGTCCCGCTGGAAGTACCAGTCCCAGTAGGTCTGCGCCTGGTCCTGCGCGCGCTCCCACGCCCCGCACCCGTACATCGCCCGGTGTTGTATCTCCCACGCGCCCACGTCCACAGTCGCACGGTACGCCCGTGCGTCTGCGGCGGAGCCCCGACGCTGGAGGGGCCCTCACATGCAGTGGCCCCGGCGCCCCAGCCGCCCCATCGGGCAACGCTCTCTGCCCTCGGGGGCCTGGGCCCGCACCGTATATCCCGGGTATGCAGGGAAGGTTCACTCCGCCCAGCCCGGAAGGCCACACGGATGCGCCCACACGCCTACAATCCCGCCCACGACGGCGCCGAAAAGGATCGTGCGACGGCGCGCAAGCCTCCACGTGCCCCGGAGAGAGCCGGGAGCTCCGCCCCGCAGGGGTTGTTCGCGCTTCAGCGCACGACGGGGAACGCGGTCGTGGTCCAGATGCTGCGGCAGGCGGGCCACCCCTGGGCCGAGGAGACGCACCAGCACGGTGCGGGCTGCGGGCATGAGCAGGACGGACAGCCCACGGTGCAACGTTCCGCCGCGCACGAGGTGCTGCACTCCGCCGGACAGCCCCTGGACAGCGGAACCCGTGCGGACATGGAGGCCCGGTTCGGCGCCGACTTCACCGACGTACGCGTCCACAACGACGGCGCCGCCCGCGCCTCCGCCGCCGAGATCGGCGCTCGCGCGTACACCTCGGGAAACCACATCGTGCTGGGCGACGGCGGGGGCGACCGGCACACCCTGGCCCATGAGCTGACCCACGTCATCCAGCAGCGCCAGGGCCCGGTGAGCGGCACCGACAACGGCGGCGGCCTCCGGGTCTCCGACCCGTCCGACCGGTTCGAACGGGAGGCGGAAACGCATGCGACGCGCGTCCTGTCCGCCAGCGCCCCGGCCCGTAAAGCAGCGGAGGCGACGGCCCCCGCGCCCGGCTCGGGCGACCCATACGTGCAGCGGATGCGCAGCGATAACCCCCACGCCGCCGGCGACACGCACAACGGGTGGGAACTGACCGCGCACCACATCGTTGCCCACTCCCAGCTGACCGGCGCGCTGGAATCCATGGACCCCGGGCAGCGGGCGCCCCTGCTGCGCCAAGCGGTTCCCGAGGTGATCACCGACAAGATGCTGGAGAATCTGAAGGTCGAGATTCCGCCGCACATGAACCGGGACGACTTCAAGAAAAGGTTCCGCGCCGCGCTGGTCAAGACGGGCGGGGGCGACACGGCCGAATTTCAGGGAAACAACCTCAATGAAATCCGCTACGCCTTCTACGAGTGGCAGGGCGGCAATCAGTTCCTCGGCCCCAGCACCAGCCTCCGCGCGGAACCGACCAAGAGCGGGGACGACACGGACTACGACGGCCGGTACTTCTCTCCGCTCGAAAATGACCGGTTCACAAATCTCACCACTCTAGGAGACGAGCTGAAGGCCGCGAACGCGGCCAAGGACAAGAAGAAACAGGCTCGCCTTCTGCGTGAAATCCTGAGCATTACCGTGAACGCCTCCCCGCATCCGTTCGACGCCGGGGCCTGGACCGAGGTGACCTCGATGGAGGAAGTGGACCGGCTGGCAGGTGCCCTGGGCAGAGACCACATGCGGGACTACACCTACTTCATGATCCGGATGGACGAGATCGAGAAGGGGAGGTACCAAGGGATCTCCCAGAACAAGGAGAAGACGAAGTTCTTCTACTACGGTGAGCCGATCCACCCCATGGAGATCAAGGGCTCGTTCATCTACATCAAACTGAACACCGCACAGGAAACAGTCATCCCGAAGGAAAAGGTGTCGCTCGCCGGACTCCTGCCCAACGCCCGGGAAACCGGTGAGGACATGGAATTCGATCTGCCCGCCTACAGCCGCGTCGGCAACGGGGCCCTCACCCTGGACGGATACGCCGGATCGATCCCCGTCGAGGAAGCACCGACCGGCCGATACCGGATGAAGCAGCACATCTATAAGAACCGGAAGCTCGAAACCGACGCCGCGGGACTGAAACTGTCCGACTTCTGCGTGGAGGTCGGTGTCCCGACCTCCACCTTTCTGCCCCGCGTTCTGGCGGAGGCGCTGGCCTAAGAGGTCGTTTTCTCCCAGTGTTTTATCCCGGGATCTACTGTTTGGTCTGTGGTGTCGGGTCGCGCCAGGAGATGGTGGCTTCGCCGGTGAGGCGGCGGGCCATGAGGTCGGTCATGGCGAGGTGAATCATGGCTTCGGAGCGAGTGGGCAGGGTTTCGAGTCACGGGCCAGGCGGCGGTGGAGCATGAGCCGGCCATAGGCCCGCTCGATGGCCCATCGCTTCGGAATGGGGGTGAAGCCCCTGGTCCTGGATGCGGCGGTGGCCCCAGCGGGGATCTTCATCGGCCAGGCGCAGCGCGGGACTCTCGAGTGCGGTTGCCGTCGGCGGCCGTCCGGTGCGGGAGCCGCGGCGGAGTAGTCCCGCTTCCTGGCGATCGGTTTGCGGTGCCAGGTCAGCAAAGTGCCGGGGGTGGCGGGGAAGACGGTGGCCCAGCGGCCACGCGGTATCAGCGAGCTGAGGGCGGCGAGCCAGAATCGGTCGGCCGGCTCATAGCGCACCCTGCCCTTCACGTGCCTGCGCAGGATGGCATTCTCGTGCCGCGGCACCAGCAGTTCGCATCCTTGGCGGTGTCTCGGCACAGTAGGACCGCGGGGACGGACAGCAGCGCACGGGCGGTGCGGTAGAGCGGGGACACGATCATCAGGGCAGCATGACAAGTCCCCACCGACGACCCTGGAGGCGGGTACTGACCAGCAGCGATGACTTTACGAGCCCCACGCCTCGCCATGGTGTTCAAACTGGTCGAGTCCGCCCCAGGCCCGATGGCGCGCGATCACCGCAGACCACCTCGTGTCCCTCGTGCGCACGGGCGCCCGCTTCGAGAACGGCATCCTAGTCGAGCGCGCCGACGTGGCGGCATGACCGCACCGCCCGGCCGAGCTCTGCCTGGCACGGCTGGAGATCCGCCCCTCCGACCCGCGGCCCCCTCGCGCCTGCCGATTAAACGACTCGCCGATCACTCATCAACGTGACGAAACGACCAAAGGTCTCGTCCCCGGCGCGACTGTCGCCGAGCTCCGCGCACAGCGCAGGGAACTCGGCCCACGCCTCGCCCGCGACGGCCCACCGCGCAAAGCTGCTGCGCCCGTCGTGGATGCGCGCCTCGTCAACCCACTGGTCGAGGCCGTCGCCCATCGAGTAGACGAAGAAGTGCGCGTCCTCCATGGCCGGTGCCAGGAGGTCGATGAGCTGGTGAAGGTTGCGTATGTCGATGTAGCAGATGTCCGACAGTTGCTCCAGGCAGAGGTAGTCAGCCTCCGGTGGCCCCAGGTCGAATTCCCATCCTCTCCCATGGACCTTCTGGTTGAGCAGATGGACCGGCCAGGTTTTCTGCCTGGGCATCTCGGCAGTCACCAGTGCCAGCGTTTCCTCGGCCAAGGACCGCCATCCCGGACGTACTCGAACAAACGTCGTGGACAGGTCGGGCCACGGCGACACTTGAGGAAACCGCAACCGGAACCGCCCGTACCAACGATCATCGCGCCAACGATCATCACCCCTGGTGACAAACGTCCCGGATAGCTCGACCGGATGAGGCTCTCTCATGGGCTGAGCATACAAGCCACCGCCGTCGAGCCCCTGAAGCAATGCGTCCCGTCGGCAAGCCCTTCTGAGCCGGCATTCCAGGCTCGAGCACAAGGCTTTCCCTGCTGCGGCCGGGCAACGCCGGCGCGAACACCGTGAGCGACCACATGACCGTCTTGGACGCCGCCCTCGCCCAGATCCCCGATGCCCATCGCCATGGCACCGGGATCCTCATCCGCACTGACAGCGCCGGAGGCGCCAAAGTGTTCCTGGCCCATCTGCGAAATCTGCCTGGTCGCCTGCGGCGGCAACCTCTAGTCGGTGCCGACCCGCAGGGTCCGACCGCGTCAGCTGGTGGAGAGCCGGGCCACGAAGTCGCAGGGCATGCTGCATTCCACCGTCGCGGGGCCAGCGGCGAGACGCTGCTGGCCACCCATCCTCGGGCGGTCGACCGCGGGGTCCGCGTCGTCGAAGAGGCCCACTGCGCGTCGGTTGTCCTGAGAATGGGCTGACCAGCGACGACTAGGTTCGATGTCAAGAGCGCTCAAGACATTGCGAGTCCCGCGACTGTCTTGAGCGTCAGAGACTGGAAGCGGTGTCTTCTGGCTCTGGCGAGGGCTCGGTGGTCTTGGGGAAGCCCAACTCGTCCAGGAGCGTACTGAAGAGATCCTCCACGAAGGTTTCCCGCGAGCGCAGCATTTCCTCGATCCGGGGCTGTTGCGCTACCGCCGCTGGCATGCCGGACTGTCCAAGTCGTTGGTATCAGTGGACGATTCGCTCCATGATCCAGTCGACCAGTGGCTTGGTCACCTGGCTGTGCTCAGTGTTCTCGCTGTCGCACTTGAACTCGTCGAGCGCGCTCTTCTCGTCGGCTTCCTCGACCTTCTCGTACGGGTTGACGTCCCACTTGGCCGGGTCGTAGTCCAGCGCGACCGCACTCACGGAGGGGACGAAGCAGCTGAACTTGTACTTCTCCGGGATGTCAGCCCCGAGTGCCGCGGCAATCTTGCCGAAGGAGCCGAGGGTGCCACCGGGCGTGCCGTCGAGGCCGGGAACGTACGAGGTGAAGCCCCGTCGGACCTGGCCGACGGCCCGCATCTCACCGATCGGCTTGCGCGTTCCGCCGTTGGGCTGGAAGTTCGCCTGGGCGTAGACGACCAGCGGCACCTGCCGCTTGAACACCTCCGTGCCGGCCGGCAGGTCGCGGCCGGTGCCGTTGCCGGTGCCGTTGGCCACGCCCAGCTTGCGCGGCCGTTGCGGGAACTGGCCGAGGTCGCGCAGTTCGGCCAGGAACTGCGTGCGCAGTTCGCTGGAGGTGGCGACGGGGCCTTCGTACTTCGCGTCCGGGATCCAGGCGTACAGCAGCTGCTGCGCGGCGGGGCTCCTGATCAGCTCGGCCTCTTTGACCTTGCCGGGCTTGGCCGGCAGCGACTCGAAGAAGTAGGCCATCTGCTGGAGGATCAGCGGGATCCAGGCGCCGTTGTGTGGGGAGTCCCAGGAGAGGTAGGTCGCGGTCTCGTGGTCCTGGCGCTGGTTCTCCATCTCGGCGAGGGCGTACCGGGTGATGATGCCGCCCATGCTGACCCCGCCGACGATCAATGGCTCACCGCCCTGCCTCTCTTGGATGACCTTGTTGATGGCGCTGATCACCACCCCGGCGTTGGCCTGGATGTAGGTGTGGCGCTCCTCGAAGCCGACCAGGACAACGTCGATGCCCGCGGTGAGCAGCTGCTCGAGGAAGCCCACGTTGCTGCCCGGGTAGGGCGCGTTGAAGTGGGCGAACAGCCCCGGCAGGTCACTGCGGCCGTAGTTGAAGCCGTCCGCGAAGATGAACGGCCGCTCCAGCTCGTCGTGGCCGTCGGCGAGGTAGACCGCAGCCTCGCCGAGGGCCACCTCCCGCCGGTACGGTCGGGCGGACCGAAGCGGCCAGGTGTGCTTCGGCTGCCGGTCGCTGTCGCGCGCCGCGCCCGTCGGGGTGCCGAACCAAGGGCCCTGCGGCAGGTTCTTGGCGAACTCCGCCACCTTGTCCGCCGAGGACTTCTCCTCGGCCTGCTTCCACGTCAGTTCGACGTCGATCCTGGCTTCCTGTGACATGGGACAGCTACCGCCTCTGCGTAGGTGTTGTTCACGGGCCCGCCACAGCCCATCCCTGATCACGTGCGAGCGGGCGGGCAGTGCACGGGATTTGTCACAACTCCGGGCAGAGGATGAGATCCGCCACCTGCCCTCACAGTGACCACCTGTAACAATGCCATCACTCAGCGTGTCGCGCAAAAGCGGCACGCCTCGCCGCCCAGGCATCCTTCGGCAGTCAGTCAGCGACCGAGGAACTACCGCAACGGCTCGCCGGCCTCCTCACGGAACGCAGACATCGTTTGCGAACGGGGCATCCAACTCACTTCTCACGAGTACCGCGCACTCGGCCAGCGCCAGCACGAAGGCAAGGGTTGGCGCCGCCCTCCCGCTGGCGGGGATGGGGCACGGTGGCCAGAGCTGTTCGACCGGGTACGTGGTGCTGTCGTCGCCCTCGCTGGTCTCGGTCTCATACTCCAGCGTGGTCAGGACCAGGTCGGCGTCCGCGCGGGCGGAGGTTTCCCGGGCCACCACCCGGCGGGAGGACGCGTCGCGGATCGCGGACAGCCACAGCGGGCCCTCCTCGGTCGCGATCACGGTCAGGTCGGTGGCCCGCAGCCGGTTCGGCACGTTCGCGGTGAAGTCGCGTTGCACCGGCAGTAACGGCTCGATTCTCGCCCACTGCGTATCAGTCAACGGCACATCGACCCAACGATCACTAGATCCAAACGAAACTGCCTAGTCGCCTCGCAGCAGTGCGGCAGCTTCGTCGGCCGGGATGCCGCGGAGGAACGGCAGGATGCGGGAGAATCCGTGAAGCGTGTCCACGCCTGCCGCCGCGACGATCACAGTGATCGGGACTCGGGATTCGAAGAGATCGACCAGCCAGGTGGAGCGCAGGCGCCCCATGACGAGGCGGGGAGCGTCATCGCTGGGCTTGGTCCGGCTCAGAAGTTGGTCACTGTGTCCGTTCCGCGGCTGTAGCAGTTCGGGCGGAACAGGTAGCTCGCATTGCCCGGGGTCTCGAGCCGCTCGGCGGCTGCTGCCAACACCGCTTCGTGGACGACCGGGGCCGTCCTCCCACCTGGAGGTACGGAAATCCCCCTGCGGCCGAAGGGGTTGGCACCATTGTTCTTCGACGGCGGTGCCCTTCCCGTCGGGCGGGTGGCCGTCGGCCGGGGCCGTCGAACCGCGTCCTCGTCGTCGGCGTCGCTGACTGGACGGGACGGGACGGAGGAGCGTCTCGCGCTTGTCGTCGACTTGCCCTGTGATCCAGATCACGGGCCGCAGGTGCATCGTGGGCCGCGTGCCAGTGCCTTCTACAGGGTGTAGGCGACCGGCGAGAACAGGGACAGTGCGGATGGAGCAGAGTCGAGCCCGCGCGTTCGATGAGTTCGTGGCTGCCCGCTGGTCGGTGCTGGTCCACCTGGCCCGTCTGCTCGTCGGAGGCGATCGGCATCGGGCCGAGGACTTGTTGCAGGAGTCCTTGGTCAAGCTCTGGTTTGCCTGGCCCAGGGTCGCGGATGACGCACCGGAGCCGTATCTCCGCAAGGTGATGGTGCGTGCGGCGGCACGCTCGGGACAGCGGCGTTGGTGGGGTGAACGTCCCGTCGAACAGCTGCCCGAGGCGGCGGCAGTCGGCGATGTATCCGCGGACGTGGTGGAGCGTTCTCGGCTGGAGGCCGCGCTGGCCCAGTTGTCGCCGAAGCAGAGAGTGGCGGTGGTGATGCGCTACTACCAGGACCTGCCCGAGGGGCAGGTGGCGGAGGCGCTCGGGTGCCCGGTGGGCACGGCTCGGTCCCACGCCGCACGCGGAGTGGCGCAACTGAGGCAGCTCCTGGGCAATGTGAACGAGCCGGTGCGGTGAAGGAGAACCCCATGGATCACTTCGAGCGGCAGCTGGCACAGATGATGCGCGACACCGAGGCGCCCGCACCGTTCGAGCCGAAGCACCGGGAACGTCTCCGGGCAGGCGTGCGTGTCCGCTGTCGGAAACGGGCCGCGCAGAGGGCAGTCGGCTCCGTCCTGGCCGTCGTCGGCCTCAGTGTCGGACTGTTCCTGCTGCCCGGCCATGCGACTCGGGTCGAGCCCAGCCACCCCGGCCCACAGTCCGCGACGAGCCCGTCGCCCTCCGCCCCGCCCACGACACCCGACGCGCCCCCGAGCGCACCCCCCTCCTCGGGCACCTCCACTGCACCCGCGTCCCCGGACGGGACCGCCGCAATCACGCCGCCGGCCACGACCGGGAGTACGGCCACGGCCACCGAAACCCGGCCGGGAAGCACGGAGGGCGAGTCGCCGCCCTCGACCTCGGCCCCGCCTTCGGGTACGGCGACCGCGCGGCGCTAGCTGTCGATCACCTTGCCCTCGCTCGTCATCCCGTAACGCCGTAGCGCTCCGTCGCCCCGAGTGTCTTCGGCCTGCCCCGTACCAGGTCACAAAAAGGACAAAACATGAGAAGTCAAGGGCCGCTTGCCCTGAAGGACCTGAGCCGACTGCCGCACCGCGCACCGGTGGCGACGCACCACCCGGAGCCCGTCCTGGACGTAGTCGTCCCCGTGTTCAATGAGGAGAGAGATTTGGAGCCGAGCGTGCGACGGCTCCACGCGCACCTGTGCGAGACCTTCCCCTATCCGTTCCGTATCACCATCGCCGACAACGCCAGCACGGACAGCACCCCGCGGATCGCCGCTCGGCTGGCAGACGAACTGCCCGAAGCACAGTGGCTTCGGCTGGCCGAGAAGGGGCGCGGCCGGGCGCTGCGTACCTCCTGGTCGCTCTCGTCGGCCCCTGTACTCGCGTACATGGATGTGGACCTGTCCACGGAACTGACGGCGTTGCTGCCGCTCGTGGCCCCGCTGCTCTCCGGCCACTCCGATATCGCCATCGGCACCCGCCTGGCCCCCGGTTCCCGGGTGGTGCGCGGCCCCAAGCGAGAGATCACCTCTCGTTGCTACAACGCCCTCCTGCGCTCCGTCCTCGCCGTGGGCTTCTCCGACGCGCAGTGCGGATTCAAGGCAGTGCGGCGTGATGTGGCCGAGCGACTGCTGCCCCTCATACAGGACTCAGAGTGGTTCTTCGACACCGAACTGCTGGTGATCGCCGAGCGTGCCGGGCTGCGCATCCATGAGGTGCCGGTCGACTGGGTGGACGATCCCGATACCCGGGTCGACATCCTCGCCACGGCACTGGCCGACCTGCGCGGCATCGCCAGGATCGGCAGGGCACTGGCACGGGACACGCTGCCGCCGGGCGGGTCGCTCCGCGACGGTGGCGCCGACGCACCGGGCAGGCTCGCCACCCAACTCATGTGCTTCGCCGCCGTAGGAGCCGTCAGCACCCTCGCGTACCTGCTCCTCTACGCGGCGCTGCGCCCGGTGGCCGGATCCCAGGCCGCCAACGCACTCGCGCTGCTGGTCTGCGCCGTCGCCAACACGGCCGTGAACAGGCGGCTCACCTTCGGCCTCCGTGGCCGCGGCGGTGTGCTGCGCCACCAGGGCAGGGGCCTGGTCGTCCTCCTGATCGGCCTGGCGCTCACCGGCGGTTCGCTCGCCGCCCTGCACCACGCGGTGCCCTCGGCCGGGCAGGCCACCGAACTCGCCGTACTCCTCGCCGCCAACCTGGCCGCGACGCTGCTGCGATTCCTGTCCTTCCGAGCGTGGGTGTTCCGCGCATGATCAGGACCACCGCCCGTACGACCGCGACCAGCACCCTGAGCTGGAACGCGAGGCTGTCGCAGCAGCCCGCCACCACGGGCCCCGACCGCCGGCGCCGGCTGCGCCGCACAGCCGAGTACTACGGCCCCGTACTGGCCGTCTACGGCACGCTCAAGTTCATCGGCTTCGCCGCCTTCATGTGGCTGCTGCACTCCGCCGGGGACTACCGCACGAAGAACCCGCGCTTCGGCGGCGGCGCCCACCCGTGGGACGTCCTGGCCAGCTGGGACGGCTGGTGGTACCAGCAGATCGCCGTGCACGGGTACGACCCTCAGCTGGTCCCGATCCCCGGCGCCACCGGCCCGATCACCCTCGAAGGGAACTCGGCGGCGTTCTTCCCGCTCTACCCGGCGCTGATGCGGCTGGTCTCCGAGCTCACCGGCCTCGGCGTGTACGGCGCCGGCCTGCTGGTCTCCGTCGTCGCCTCCCTGGCCGCCGCCCTGGGCATCTACGCCATCACCGAACGCCTCGGCGGCAGACGGGCCGGGCTGGCCGCGGCCGGACTCTGGGCCGTCTGGCCCGGTTCCGGCGTGGAGTGGGCGGTCTACTCCGACTCCCTCTACGTGGCCCTGGCCGTCTGGACCTGCCATGCCGTCCTGAGCGGCCGCTGGCTCACCGCCGGTCTCCTCGCCTGCGTGGCAGGGCTCAACCGGCCCACCGCCATAGCGCTGATCGCCGCCGTCGCCGTCGCGGCCCTGCTCGCGCTCTACCGTCGCCGGGACGGCATCCTGCGTCCGGTGGCCGCGATGGCCGTCGCCCCGCTCGGCCTCCTCGCCTATCTCGGCTGGGTGGGTCACCAAATGGGCGACTACGGCGGCTACTTCAGGCTTCAGTCCGGTGCCTGGGCCCACGAGTGGGACTACGGCCAGCACACCCTCGACGTCCTCACATCCGTCCCGGTGGGCCACTCCGACTATCTCTCCGCCTGGCCCTTCGCGGACCTGATCGGCATCGGTGTCGTCCTGCTCGCGCTCGCACTGCTCCCGCTGCTGATCCGGCTGCGTCCCCCGGCCGTCCTGACGGTCTACACCGTCCTCACCCTCGTCCTCATCCTGGGCAGCCAGCAGATATTCGGCAACGTCTCCCGCTATCTGCTCCCCCTCTTCCCGCTCTTTCTCCCGCTCGCCCTCGCCCTGCGCCGCCTCAGCCTGACCCACCAGCTCATGCTCCTCGGCATCGCGGCCCTGGCTTCCGGCTCGTACGCGGGCTACGGCCTTTTCGAACTCGGCGTCCCGTAACCGACGGACCCAGGAATGGATGCCCGATGACCACGGCCCTGCCCACCGCCAAGCAGTCGGCCTCGAGTCCGGCACACCGTGATCCTGCACGCAATCCAGGTCCCGTACGGAACCCCACCGGCGCCCCCGAGCAGCGGCGACTGCTCGACCGACTGACCCTCACGGACCTCCGGGGGCTCCGGCTCTACCTGTTACGCGTCTGGGGCTGTGGCTCGTCGCCTACTGCACCGCCTGGCTGTCCCCTGCCGGATCCGACGCCAGGACACCCGCCCCATGGCTGTCCCGCTGGGAGCAATGGGACTGGGCGCACTATCAACGCATAGCCCAGTACGGCTACTTCGACCCCTTCCCGGGAATCGACCCCGCGTCCGACAACCGGGTGGCCTTCTTACGCTGCCGCCTGTGGTTGCGCGATTGGTTTGTCCAGCCATGCGCTGATGATCCGATTCGCGGTGTCGCTGACTTGCTGGTCACTCGTGTCGATGACTTGTGTGTCGGCCGAGTCCGACTGCCTCATCTGGTCTAGCTGCTGGATCGTCCGGCGAGGCGCAGCGCGTCGAAGGGGTGGGTGTGACCGAGGGTCTGGGCAACTGCCAGCACAGCGAGGTAGAGCGCCCCTGGCAGGACAAGCAGAGAGAACCACCGTTCTGCCAGCTTCTTGCCAAGCTCGGAGAGCAGACCTCCCATGGCACCGCCCTCCCTCGTGCGCCAGTCCCCCGGTCATACCACCACACGACGGCCGGTGACGGATAGTGACTGGGCGTCGGGCCGTCTCAGGGGCCATCCCGTCCGCCAGCAGGAGCCCGGCACAGGCGGGTGACGGCGGCGTCAGTGGACCGGTGTTCAGGTCCCGGCGACGGAATCCTCGACGTGTGTCCGGTTGACGCGGTCTGTGGCCGTGATGGCGTCGGTGATCCAGGCCGGGCGGGCAGAGAAGCGCGTGTGAGCTTCCGTGCCGCGCACCGTTCGCGGCGCGGAAGTCCGAGATGACCCGAGCGGCAGCCGCACGGGTCCGGGCCGTGCGGACCAGAACATCGTGAGAGCGTGAGCCCCGTAATCACGGCGGCATCGATCCGGCACGGCGCCATGGGCCCTTGCGCGGAGATGTCGTACGTGCTCGGATCTTGTTCATCCGCATCCGGACCATGCACCCCGGACACCTCTCGACTCGACGGCTGATCCCCGCCGGTGCACCCCGCCTCCGAGGAGGGCTCCGATGCCATCTCCCGCTTCCACGAAACGAACTGTCGCGGCGGTGCACGCCGCCCCGGTGTTCATGGACACCGAGGCGACCGTCGGCAAGGTCATCTCGTTCATCGAACAGGCCGGCCGGGAGGGCATCGATCTGCTGGTGTTCCCCGAGACCTTCGTGCCCGGTTACCCCTACTGGATCGAGGCGTACGCCCCGCTGGATCAGCAGGCCGCCAACGCCGCCTACGCCGAGGCGTCCGTCGAGGTGCCCGGCCCGCAGATCGCCCGGGTCCAGGCCGCCTGTGCCCGCACCGGGGTCGGCACGGTCCTCGGTGTCAGCGAACGGCTCGCGGGCACCCGCACGTGTTTCAACAGCCAGGTCTTCATCGAACCCGACGGGACTCTCCTCGGCGTGCATCGCAAGCTCCAGCCCACCTATGCCGAACGGATCGTGTGGGCTCAGGGCGGCGGCGCCACCCTCAGGGTCTTCGACAGCGCGCTGGGCCGGATAGGCGGCCTGGCCTGCTGGGAACACACCATGAACCTGGCCCGGCAGTCCCTGATCACCCAGGGCCAGCAGATCCACGCCGCCGCATGGCCCGGTCTGTCCACCATGACCGGCTTCGAGGCTGTCGCCGACATCCAGATCGACGCCATGATGAAGACCCACGCGCTCACGGCCCAGACATTCGTCGTCTCCGCAGGAAACCCGGTGGACGAGACGTGCCTGCGGTGGATGGAGTCCACCATCGGACCGCAGAAGCACATCACCGCGGGCGGCGGCTGGTCTGCCGTGATCCACCCCTTCAACCAGTACCTCGCCGGCCCGCACACCGGCCTCGAGGAAAAGCTCGTCACCGCCGAAATCGACCTCGCCGACATCAACGCCGTCAAGGTCTGGGTCGACTCCCGCGGCCACTACGCGCGCCCGGAGATCCTCGGCCTACGGGTCGACCGACGCCCGCTCTGGCACGACGAGGGACGCCGCGAGTGGCCTGCCGCCCCGAGCGACAGCACCACCGTCCCAGCGACGGAAACGGACTGCCAGGATTCTCCGAAAACCCTTGGCCAAGGTTGCTGACCGTCCCGGCGTTGGCCGTTACGTACGCGATCCGAGCGCGCGCTCCCGAGGAAACAACCTCGACGATCTCGACCCCGGGGCCGGCGAGGTCCCCGACATCCCGCAGGACGTGGCACCGCCCGCCCAGGCCAAGCCCCGTCGCCGGCGCGGACGCAACACGGTCCTCGACGACCGCGGGAACAGATCGGCCGCAGGTGACTGACACGACCACGAGCATCGGGCTGCGGCCCATCGGCCGCAGCCTCGACCCGCTGGACGGCGAGTCCCTGGTCGGCTTCATCCTGCGCCTCTCCCACCGCCTGCGCGTCGCCCCTGCCGAGCTGGCCCGTTTGACCGGCCTGACCGAACAGGACCGACTCGGCCGAGCCAGAGCCGCCTTGTCCACGTGGCTGACCCCGACACAGGTCAGCCGTTTCGCCATCACGGCCCGGCTGACGCCCGACGAAGTCCGCGCAATGACGCTGGAGCCCGCCGCCGGCGCGTGATGGTGTAGCCCGCGTCGTTGGCCGGCGGCTGGCAGGAGACGCGGCTCAGGTGTTGAGGTCCAGGACGCGCACCGGCTCGCCCTCCCACCGCTTCGGCGCCGTGGTGGCAATGATCGCCCCGTCCGGGCGGTCGGGGGTGGGATGCGCCGCGAACTGGCTGTGGGCCGCCGCCCACGTCTCCTGCCGGGCGAGAGCCAGAGCGGCGGCCAGGTCCAGGGCCAGAACGGTGATGCCCGGCAGCGCGGCCAGGTGCTCGGCCGTGCCGGGCCGCCCCCGGTCGGCCTCGACGAGCGCGCACGCCGGGGCGTAGAGGAACCACCCGTGTTCGGCATGGGCGCGGTGGATGAGACGGCAGGCGAGGACGTTGCCCTGGCCGGCCGCGGTCATCGCCGTGTCGTCCAGGACGATGTGCATGGCATCGCTCACCGGGCCGTCACCCGGGCCAGGCGCCGGTCCAGCTCACTGTCCAGGTCCTCCTCCTCGGAACCGGTGGGGGCGTAGCCGTTCCACGCCTTCAGCGCGGCCCTTGCCTTCTCCACACGCTCGGCCCGCTCGGCCGGAGTGAGCATGGTCTCGGCCAGGCGGGCCAGATACGCGCGCAGCGACAGGCCTTCGGCGGCCGCGATCGCGGCCAGCCGGTCCCTGGCCGCCTCGGGGATACGGACATTGGCATCGGACATCGTCGTGCTCCTTCCCATCCCCCAAGGATACGGGTACGTACCCGTATCCATATCCTGCTGTGTCCGCCCTCCGACCGCTCGGACGGTACGGACCGGAGTGGAAGCAGTGAACGCGCAGGCCATCGAGCATTTGCGGCATGTAGGCCGCGGCTGGGGTGGCTGTCGTCAGGCGCCGGACAGAGTGAAGAGGGCGCCATCGGGGTCGCGGATGAGGAACGCGCTGTCCGGGGTACCGGCCGGTGTGGGAACCGGTGAGGATTCACCTCCGGCCGTGACGGCGGCCGCCGCGGCCTGCTCGCCGTACCTCACCCGGAAGTCGACGTTCCACCGGGGCCGAACTCTTGGGTCCGGGCCGGTTTCGTCGCCTCCGCCGCGCAGGGTGGCGACGGTGCGTCCCCCGGCCTGGACGATGATGTGGTCCTGGGCGTAGTCGACCGTGCAGCCGCCGGGAGGCTGGGCCCAGCCGAAGACCTCCGCGTAGAAGATGGCGGCGTCGAACGCGTCACGGGTCTGGAGGTCCAGCCTCACCGGGGCCCTGCCCCGTCCCACCGGCCAGGTCAGGGCCGGGCCTTCCCAGAATCCGAACACGGCGCCGTCCCGGTCCGCGGCGATCCCGGCACGGCCCTCGCCCAGGACCAGAGGGCCGACGGCGAGCGTGGCGCCGCGCTCACTGATCCGGGCCGCCGTCTCGTCCGCGTCCCCGACGGCGAAGTACGGGGTCCAGACGGCCAGATGGCCACCGCCCGGGCAGCATCCGATCCCGGCAACCGGTTCACCATGGGCCAGAGCCACCGAGAACTCGCTGCCGAGCGGGCTGGGCCTGAACGTCCAGCCCATGACACCGGAGTAGAAGGACTGTGCCGCGCGCAGGTCCCGTGCCATCAGGCTCACCCAGCAGGGCGCACCGGCCACCGGCACGGTTCCTTCAAGGGCTGGCATTCGGTGCTCCTGCGGGTGCGTGATGGATGTCAGGCCGTGCGCGGGTTTCAACGGGTGGGGTTGCGGAGCAGGTCGCGTACCCGGTCGACCAGCCCGGCGCCCGGAGCGAGGAGTCTGTGGGCGGGCGGGGTGTTCGGGAGCGAGGGATGGGGGCGGGTGGGCGCCGTTTCCCTGGCCCGGCGTACCAGCCGGCCGAGTTCGTCCAGCTTCTCGGGCGGGAGGGTGGCTGCGAGTTTCGGGAACAGTTCGTGCTCTTCCTCGCGCACGTGGGAGGCGACCTCGAACTTCAGCTTCGCGATCGTGTCGTTGAACCGCGGGTCATCAACGCTCAGGTCTTCGAGCTCCTTGAGCATGCGCTCGGCTCTGGCGTGATCGGCGAGTTCCTTGTCCGCCAGTGCCGCACCGAGCGGAACGTGCTCGCGGACCACGGGGTAGAGATGCAGTTCCTCGGCGACCGTATGCCGCACCAGTTCCGCGGTCAGCCGGTCCGCGAGCTCCCGCCGCCGAGGGTGGTCGACCGGCTGCAACTCGATCTGCGAGAACAACGCCTCCAGCTCACGGTGATCGGCCGCGAGCTCCGCGATCACATCGCCACCAGGTCCCATCGCGACACAGCACCTCTCCTCGGGTTCATCACCCCTCGGGGAGGTGGCAGCACACAGACAACACACCCCGGGACCCAAAACCCGCGCCACGCGCGCGGGAACCACGCCGTACTCACCTCCCCGGCCCACGTCTCCGTGATGCGATCACCACCGTCCCGCACCAGGATCGGACTACGGGCGGTGGCCCGGCCGCGCCCTGCCCCCCGGTCTCGACCGCGGGGACAGCGAGCCGGGTCGCAGCGTCTCCAGCGCGGCTCCGTACGCCGCTACGATGCGCGCGCTCTCCGCCGCGTCCCTGACCTTGACGCGTACGGTACGCCCTTCGTACTGCGGCGAGAGGGGCGACAGGTCGCGCAGGTAGACGTCGTGCCGGCGGCACTCCCGTACCAGGCGGGCAGCGCTCGGTCCGTCGTACGGCAGGGTGATGTTGAGGAAGTTCGCAACGCCCTCCTCGACCACGGCGGTGTCGGCCACCCGGGCGAGGGCGGCGGCCAGTTGACGGCGCAGGGTGTGGGTGCGGAGCCAGCAGGAGCGGTAGTGCGCGGGGTCCCGCAGGGCGGCCACGGCGGCGAGTTGTGCGGGAAGGCTCACCGCCCAGGGCGGCGTCCACCGGCGCAGCAGTGCCGCGGTGGCGGGTTCGGCCACCAGGAAGGTCGCCCGCATGCCGGACAGCGCGTACATCTTGGACAGCGAGGTGCAGACCACGACCCGCGGGTCCACCGCGGCCAGTGGGGCGAGCGACTCCGCCAGGTCCACGTAGCCGAGGTAGGCCTCGTCGATCCACCAGCGGGTCCCGGCCGGGGCGGCCGCGATCAGGGTGCGCAGTTCGGCGGCGCATGCGTGGCGTCCGGTCGGGTTGTTCGGGTTGACCACGACCACCAGGTCGTAACGACCCGCCCCGACGACAGAGGCCAGTCGGGCGAAGTCGATCCGCCACCCGTCCCTCCGGTGCAACCGGAAGCGGTCCACCCGGCACCCGATCACGCGCTCAGTGACATGGGCGTATTCGCCGTACCCCGGGTCCAGCAGAAGCACCCTGCTCTCCGGGGTCAGCCACCGGTCGAACGCTCTGAAGATCAGGTCCGACGAGCCGGCCCCGGCCACGAGCGTCTCCACCGGCAGCGCCCGGGCCTTCGCGAGTTCCGACAGCAGGCCCTCGGCGCCGGTGGGAGGCGAGGTTCTGGCGGACCAGGCCGGGTCTTCCGTGAGCGCCGCACCTACCCCGGGAGCGGGCGGGAACCAGGCGTCCAGCACGTCGGCAGCGACGACCTCGTGGCGCCGGTGCAAGGTGCGAAAGTCCGTTCCAATAGCGGTGAAGGAGGCGCCGCCGTGTTCACAGCCGTCCGGCCCGGGCGCCCATTCCATGTCCAACTGCCAGTCAGCCACGGAGCCGAACCGCTCCAGGACGGTGCGATACCGGGTGGTGGCAACCTGCGTCAGCCCGGCCACCTCGCCCGTCAGTACCTCGAAGGTCACCGCACCGCTGCGGACGGTGCGTCCGACGGGCCGCAGGCCGACCGCCAGGTACATGTCGAGCAGTTCGGTGCGGCCCATCGCCACCACCGTGCGGCCTCCCCGGGAGGAGATCCAGCGCAGGGCCGCGTACATCAGAAGTGGTGCCACCGCGGTGCTGCGCCAGCACGGCTCCACGGTGAGGATGCGTACCTCGAAGAGTCCCCCCTCGGACAACAGCGGCAGTTCGTCGCGGGTCAGGTACTTGTCCAGGCCGTAGTGGCCCAGCCACGGCGGGGTCAGGCTGACGAAGCCGATGCGGACCGGCCCCCGGGCCGCGACGAGGTAGACGTTGTCGCCGTCCAGTGCGTCGTACAACCGTCGGTCCGGTTGCGGCGTGTGCTGACCGAGCTCCTGGGCGTACACGCGGTGCCTCAACTCGTGGATCCAGACCAGGTCCTCGGGAGTGGCAGCTCGTATGTGCAGGTCGCGACTCATGCATGTCTCTTTCGGCAAAGGGGGGGTCCCCTTGGGGGTACGGAGGCCGACTGGCCCGGGCACTCTGCCCCTGAGGAACAGCTGTGGCGAACAGGGCGACGACTGGACGCCGGGCCCGCCACGAGCGGGGGAGGAGAAGGCCGGAACGCGCCTCGCCGGAGGTGGGCATTCGCCGTTTCCTCACCGAAGGTTCGCACCATGAGCACATCTTTGGGGGGTGCCCTGCGGCCGCACATGAGTACGCGTACTTGAGTACGTGAGTAGTTGTCGTGGTGGTGCGGCAACAGGTGGGAACTTGCTTTCCGTCGCTCCCCGGCATCGCGGACACGATCGGATCCCTGCCTGCCGGGAATCCCTTGACCATCACGGGTGTTGGGCACTCCCGTCGAGGTCCTGACCGGGACCGTTGCCACCAGCATCGATCCGGTCGGCGACAAGACCCGCCACGTTGCCGCTTCCCCGGCCGGCAGCCCTGCAGACGCCCGGAGCACTCCCCTCCGGACCGTTCGTCAGGCCGGGGTGCCTCGGCTCGCCCAACTTCGGCTGGACCATCGACGCGCTCCAGCCCGGCTTCAGCGACTCCCGCACCTACAGCGACAACGGCCGCTATCAGCTGTTCATCAACTGGAGCGACGCCACGGCACGTGGCAGCAGATCGAGGGCGCCGACCTCGGCGGCCGGCAAACGGTCCTGCTGGACGACACCGCCCGCAGTGGCACAAGTCTCCTGCGCAGTGCCCGCCTGCTGCGGATGGGCGACGCCCGGGTCGGCACGGCCGTGTGCGTCCTGGACCGGGACGCGGGCGCCGCCACCCTGCTCGCCGACCACCACATGGTCCTGCGCGCCCTGGTCCGGGACCTGGACGGTGCCCGGTGACCGGGCCCCGCAGAGCGGCGCTGTTCGACCTGGACGGAGTGCTGCTGGACAGTGCCGCCGCAGTGCGCTCCACCCTCGCGGCGGTCGCCACCTGTGCTCTCGGCCGCCGGGTGATGCCGGATGCCCTTCCTCCTGCTGCCCTGCGCCGCCCCCGCGAGCACACCGACGGCTTCCACAACTCCCGGCGCATCCAGAAACGACTCGGCTGCCTCAGCCCGGTCGAGTTCGAGGAGAAGCACTACGCCGACCAGGCAACGGCCGAACGAACGAACCTGAAAGTCCGTCAACCCGCCCTGACCAGCTGATCAGCACCTCCCACACACCGGGGGAACCTCACCCTGGCGCTCCACTCAGTCCGGAGTGGGGCATTCGTTGTCCAGGTGGGCCATGGCGTAGCCGTGTTCGTGGGGATGACGGGCCAGGCGCTGTGCGCTGACCAGCCTGCTCGCTCCGGAGGATGCGCGTAGCTGAGTCACCGGTCTGGGCCAAACGCGCGAACCGGGCCCCGTGGCCGCGTCGTCCATAAGGCCGGAGGCGTTCTTCAGGGCATGAAGCTGGCAATCGCGGAATCCACGGTCACGATCAAGACGCTGTCGGTGAACGGCAAGCGGATGTCCAAGGGGATATACAACCAGTTGCCCCGGCGCAGTCTGCTGGCCGACGGCGACTGCGCGGTGGAGGGCAGGGGCACGTGGTGGACCAGAAGTGCTGCCACAGCGCCCAGCACAATCCGGCCCACGATCGACGTTGACATCCCATGAAGCAGAACGTCGATGCAATACCGGGAAGGCATTGTCGGAACTGCGGCGGCAGGGAACCTGAATGACGGGCGGCGCCACAGGCGGCGCGCCAATAATCTGAACTCGAGGGGATCAATCATGGAGCTCAAGGGAAACCTCATTCGACTCGCCGGTGCGGGCGCGGCGATCGCATTCGGCTCGACGCTGCTGGTCGGCGCCGCGACCTCGGCGCAGGCAGCGCCGGTGAACTACCAGGTGATCAACGGCAACAGCAGCAACTCCTGCCTCCAGGTGAACATCTCGGGAGGCAAGGGAAACCTCGTCCTCGGCAACTGTGACCGCAGCGCGAAGCAGGTGTGGCAGATCAGCGGCGGCATCTTCAGGAACCCGGCATCAGGCCACTGCCTCGACGGAAACGGCGCGGATGTCTACACATTCCCGTGCAACGGTGGCAAGTTTCAGAAGTGGACGACCACGTCCGGCAGTCCGAAGTCCATCAGGCACACCCAGAGCGGCAAGTACTTGGACGCAAACGGAAAGGTCGGGGCCCAGGTCGTCTTCCAGTCCACCATCGGGGCGGCGTCCCGCTGGGTGATCGACCCGGTGTGATGAGTCGGCTGACCCCGTGAGTGCGGCGGGCCGTCCCCTCTGGCGGCCCGCCGTCCCGGAAGACACCGGTCACCTGCGCTCCTACCTCGGGGCGTACACCGGAACGTTCCGCACCGGCGACACCGTGCACGTGGCCTGGAAGCTCGTCCATCTCCACAACGGTGACCACACCGGCTTCGGCGTCGAACTCACTCCGTGGAACACCGGCACCTCCTACCTGGCCAACCTCACCGGATAGACCCGCCCCGGGCGGAAACTAGCAAGTCGGCACACCGCCCCTGTCAGGCGGACGTTGCACAGTCCGACTCTCACCAGCGGATCCCCAGCTCGTCAAGAGCGGCAATCTGCTGCGGTGTGAGTCGCCCCTGATGGCGGCGGCCGCGCTGCACGCTGAGCCAGGCATCGAGTCGGCGGCCGTTGACGACGGTGTGGGCGGGTGGGCTGAGGTGGCCGTGAATGGCGTGGTATTGGCGGGCGTCGGCGAGCCGGTTCTGTCACGCGCGTTCGGTCCGTACTCAGCCATGCCGTGGCCGGGTGTCCAGTCGATACCGAGATCGTCCAGGGCCGAGACATGGTCCGGGGCGAGGGTGCCGCGCCGGTGGGCGGAGCGCTGTCGGGACAGCCATACGGTCAGGTCGGTGCCGTCGATGATGGTGCCGGTCGGGGGCCCGCAGGTGGCCGTGCTCGCTGTGGTAGCGGCGGGCGGCCCGTAGGGTGCCGAAGGACCGGACCAGCGCGACCGCGTCGCGCTTGAACTCCTCCGTATACCGCCTACTGCGGTTGCTCTTGCTTCCCACCTGGCACTACTTCCTCTGGAACCTCACGTCCCAGTCTCCAGGTGTCCAACATCAAGGGGGAGCTTCAGTGTTCCACTCCCTCAATTTTATGTACAGGTGTCCATAGAACATGGACAGGTGTCCATTGAGCTCGGGAGTGTCCAGGGCCCGGAGACAACCCACGTCACCGCCTCCGCCTGCGCTGCGGCAGACGCGGATCAGGGGCAACCCCCGTCTGCCACCAGCTGTCGCCGACCACACAGACCGGCCCTGCATAGACCTGACTCACCGTCAAGCCCTGAGGAACTTCTGAAGTCGACCACCGAGCACGGCGAGGACTCCCTCCAGAGCCTCGACCAGACTGCGCAGATCGATGCCGTGGACGCCGTCGAGGTAGTACGACAGCAGGCCGGCCAGGCGCGCACTGCCAGAGACTCCGGTCGCACAACCTTGGATGACGCCAACCACCGGCCATCAACCTTCGGCGGCACACGACACCCCCCAACCGATAATTCGAACGTCTGCCCTAATAAGTGAGTGACGCCATTCCGCTTCCCTGACGACCTGATCGCCATCAGGTGCCGACAGATCCGCATCTACAACCGGCTCGCTCTGCGCCCCGCCGTCGGGGCGACCGAACTGCGACGGGAGCTGATCCGGCTGTCCTGCCTCATCAGCTCCCACCCGTACTGGGCGGAGCACGGCTGGAGCATGGCGGGCCGGATCGAGCTGTCCCGGGCGGCCCAGAGCGGGCCGGACGGAGAACGGGAACTGGTCGTGCGCTGGACCGGCGAGAAGTTCGTCGTCACCGAACCCAAGCCGCGACCCTAACCAGACAACGACGGCCAGTTGACTGCACCAACTCGGTGATCGGCTCGACTTGGCGGTGGTACGTCAGGAACATCTGGGCATGTCGTTGTCGCATGAGTTATCCCCTGTACATCGAGATCTGATGGACGGCCGTGTACGGCTGTCGAGGATCGGGGCTGTTGCTGCCGGTACGTCGATGTCGTTGCCGTGGCTGCTGGTGGATGGTGCGGGACGTGAGGTCGAGCCGGTCAGCAGCTACCTCCGGGACCGTCTACTGGGGGACGTGAGTCCGCTGACATGCCGGAGTTACGCGAGGCCGAGGCGGTCGCGATGGTCGGCTGGCTGCGGTCGGCCCGCAACCCGCGACGGCACGGACGGCGCGAAGGCGGGTACCCGCCGGGGGCGGTGTTTGACTCATGGAGGGTTAGTTCGGAGAAGTCCGTCCTAACAGCCCCTGAGTGAGGCATCTCGCCCCATGCCTGCATCAAACACCCTTCAGAACACGATCAAGTGCCGCCCGGCCTGCAGGTCCCCAGTTCGGCTTGCCGCCGGGAAGGCCCCGATCTCCGTTCTGCCCCATGAGCATCAGGAAGAGGCTCTTCATAGCGGCCAGCCCGCGGGCGCGCCGGATCGCCGCCTCGTCTGCACGCGCGTACATGTCGAAGAACCGTGAGGCCGTGCCCGCGGGTAGCAGCACCCATGCGGCGGCGAGGTCCCACGCCGGATCGCCGGCGAACATGCAACCGAAGTCGACGATGCCCGAGAGCGTTCCGTCCGAGACGACGACGTTCGCGGGATGGAGGTCGCCGTGTACCCACACCGGCGGGCCCTCCCACGCGTGGGCCGCAACGGCGTCGTCCCAGACGGCCCGGACGTCGGCAGCGATGTCCTCGGGGGCAACGGCCTGGAAGAAGTTCTCGAAGCCGTCCGTGCAGTTCCTGGGATGGGCACCGCGGTCCGTAGTGATCGGCGCCTCGGCGGGCGCCTCCACATGGAGCGCTTGGAGGAAGCCCGCCAGCGTGTCGGCCGCGTGGGCGCCGCGGTTGATCGAGCCGTGGTCCAGCGGCTCGCCGGGAACCCACGTCATCACGGTCCAGTGCTTGGGGAAGCGCTCGGACGGTTCGCCGAGCCGCACCGGGGTCGGCACCGGGAGAGGCAGGCGCGGGGCCAGCACGGGTAGCCACCGCCGCTCGTTGAGCTGGAGCTCCGGGGTGGGGTCCATGCGCTGCATGCGCACGGCCAACTCGTCCCCGAGGCGCCACATCTGGTTGCCCCAGCCGCCCGCCACCTCGCGGATGGCCAGCCCTGCAAGGTCTGGATGTTGCTCCTGCAACAGGTCGCGGACCAGGTCTGCGGTGATCTCGATCTCGGTGTCGGTCATGCGAAGTCACAGTACTCAGGCGGCAGGCGGAGCGGCTCTCGCTCTCCGGAACATCTCGCTGTGAGTCCTCTGGCATCACCAATTCGGTTTCAGAGAGCTGCAGATCAGAGGCTTTGGGACGGAACGACCCCAAAGTTCGGAGAAGCCTGCATCCGTTGTCCGATGCTGAGCATCAACCCGAAGATGCCCCTCTGGACGAGCTGGAGGAGACCCTCCTCGCCCGCCGCGAGCGCGCTGTCGCCGAGGACTGGCGGGGTGAGATCGACGGACTCGATCTCACCCTCACCTTCCTGCGCAGCAAGCGCGAGCAGGCCCGCCGTTTCCAGCGAAGTGGCCCGGTCTCGCTCGGGCTTCCCGTCGTCCCACATCAGAAGTCCCAGCTCACAGAAGGGTGAGGGGAGCGCAGACGCCAGCAGTGCAGGCTGCGTGATCACATTGGACAATCGCTGCCAACCAGGAGGCACAGAATGCTGTTGCGCAATGTGGTGCTTGATGATGTCGACGCTTACATCCGGATGCGATGCGATCCCGACATGATGAAAGACCTCGGGGGTCCGCTGCCGCGAGAAGGCATGGATGAGAAGGTGCAGCGCGATGTCCGCCGGGCTGCCGAGGACACCGCCTGGACCAAAATGATCACCCCGAAGCGGCTGCCCCCACGGCCGTCGCCGGAACTGTGACGCTGTGGTCCCACGAAGCCGACGACCATCACATCTCCGAGATCGGTTGGATGGTCCTGCCCGCCTGCCAAGGCCAGGGCTACGGCAAGCGAGCCGTGCGGACACTGCTTGAGATGGCCAGGGAGGACGGCCGCTGGGGACTCATTCACGCCTTCCCCGCAACCAGCAACCTGCCTTCCAATGGCATCTGCCGCGCTGTCGGCTTCACGTTCGTTGAAGAACAGAGCCTGGAGTTCGCCGGTCGAGTTCTGCTCACCAATCACTGGATCATCGACCCACGCACTGATTTGACCTGACCATCACCGAGCCGTTGGTGCAGAGAAGGTCTTCCCGTCCAGCGCTGTGCGGGTCTCCTCGGCGACCCGGGCGAGGTCGACAACACCGTCGGGGACGCCTGGGAACGGGGCGGCACGAGGAGCAGCCGGATGTCAATCAGGAGTGCGCCGTCGAGGACGAGTGCGGCCACGGGTGGCTACCCGATCCAGGCAATGTCCAGGACGGACAGGTGCCGGGTGAGGCGATTGACCACCTGGACGACGGACAGCTGCCCGACGGATGCGGCACGGACGTCTTCCCCGTCAGGTTGCCGGCGTTCCACTGGGGCCAGCCCCCCGGGGACCGCACCGCGATGTCCAGGACGTCGCGGACCGTTTCCTTTGCGTGCTCGGGGAGCTCGGTGAGCGTTTTCACGGCCTGCTGAGACAGGCGCACCCCCACGGCCTATCGGTCACCGGCGGGCACCGAGAATGTCGTCCAGGTCCACGAAGCCGGACTCGTCACGGCCGGAGTCCATGTAGGCATCGACGGCCGGGGCCGCGGCGACGCGCAGCTGCCAGGTACGCACGACGTCGTGCAACGGGGTGAGGCTGTAGGTGTGGCGGGAGTCTTCCAGTGCTTTGGCCCAGTCCCGCTCGAGGGCCGGCACCCAGGCGTCGGCGCGGCGGTCAGCGCGCAGTTGGGCGGCGGCGGCCGGGGCTGGCGGGGTGGAGGCTTCCTCGGGCTGCGCGCTCATCGGCTGCTCCTCCTGGCGAGTGGTACCGCTACCGTACGCGCGGTACGCGGCGGCAGACACGGACATGGAAGAACCGGCTCTACGAGAACCGTTCACCGATTCGCAAAGGCTGCTGCGCCGTGCGACAAGCCGACAACCGGTCACTGCACCACACCGCTGCATTTGCAGTACCCGCCCGCTGCACGAGCAGCGCCCGTGTGCTGCCTGGGCGCCGGCCTGGCAGTGTCAACGCTCTCCGGCATCACCAGGCATCACCGCCGTCCTCTTCACTGCACCGTGCAGCAGACACAGGAGCGCCCCGGGCCCGTGTCCGGGGCGCTGCTGCTTGCGGCTCAGGCACCCGGCCGCCAGCAGATGCCGGTCAGGCGACTGGCGCGAACATGGCGCGATGCTCGTGAACGAAGGCGTCGAGTGTCCGGGCGGGGCGGCCTAGGACGGTCTCCACGGTGTCGTTCGGGGACTCCGGACGCGCGATGGCCAGTTGCTGGATCTCCACGACATGGCTTGCGAGCCAGTCCGGCATGTGCGCGGTTCGGACGAGATGGCCGTGGAAATCGTCCGGTGGCAGGTCGATGCAGCGGACGGGCCGACCCGTCAGCTCACCGAGAAGATGAGCGAGTTCCGGATGGCTGAAGGCCTGCGGGCCGGTCAGCGCGTACGTGGCCCCGTCAAGGCCGGGGCGGAGGAGGGTCGCCGCGGCGACGTCGGCAATGTCCCGGACGTCGATGTAGTTGCAGGGCACGTCGCGCATCGCCCCGATGAGCACGCCCTGGGATACCGCCGGAGCGTTCAGGAGCAGCTTCTGCATGAACGCATACGGCCGAAGCAGCGTGGCCACCATGCCGGTTGCCGCAAGGTGTGCCTCAACCCGCCAGTGCCCGCGCGAGACGGCGACCGGTGAGTCGGGCTCGGCTGCTGGGGCAGAGAGTTTGACGACGTGCCGTACCCCGCACGCGGCTGCGGCGTCTATCGCGTTGATCTCCAGCGCGACTTGACGCGGGCTGTTGGCCATGGCGAGGAACAGTTGTGTGGAGCCGTCGAACGCGGTGCGGAGCGCGCGGGGATCCGCGGCGTCCGCACCGACGACCTCGACCGGCGTTTCCACACCAATCGCGGCGCACAGTTTGTCCGGAGTACGGCTGACGGCACGGCAGGGGATGTTCAGTTCGATCAGGCGCCGGAGCAGCGCGCCGCCGGTGGCGCCGGTCGCGCCCATGATGGTGATCACAGTGTGCCTTTCGTGGTTTTGGTGGGTCCAGGCAAACGGGTGGAAGTCGGCCGGGTCACTTCTGCTGCCGGGGTGCCATGCCGCGCCATCGCCAGGTGACGATCGTGGTCGCCAGGGCGGCCGACAACGGCAGGTCGATCCGCAGCCGCTCCAGCCACCCGGCATCGGGCACCGACGTGTGTGACGGCAACCAGCCGGACGCGAACCACCCGGCCAGGCCCGCGATTCCGGCAGCGGCAGTGCCGAGTCCGATGGTGATCACCGGACGCGGCACCGACGTCGTCCACCGGCGCGGCCGGCCCCGGCGGTGCAGCCACCCGCCGACGATGAAGGCCACCACGGCCGACGTGGCCCCGATGGAGGTGAAGGCGGCCATCGTCAGTTCGGGCTGCCCGCTGAGGACTCCGCCAAGCCCGGCTGTGAGCGCGGGGGCCAGGTAAGAGACTGCAACTTCCTTCCAGAGCGTGAACGGGCGTGCAGCGAATCCGCGCTTGGCGGCCTTGTCGCGGGTAAGGCTCACGTGCACTCCTCAAAAAAATTATTAGGGACCTAACTATTTGGGCAGAGAGGGACTGCCACCCAGACAAGGCGGCCACTTCTCGTGCGGTGCGGGACGCTACTCGGCGGTCAGCGCACCGATCCCTTGCGTAATGCGTTCCAGCAGGTCCAGGAACAGCCCGCGTTCACTGGCGGTCAGTCCGCCGACCAGCGCCTGGAGGCGCGCGAAGTGGTCAGCGGCCATATCACGCAGTCGCTGGGCACCGTGCGCCGTAAGCACGACCACTGCGCCCCGCCCATCCTCCGTGGACGCGCGGCGGATCACGAGGCCCTCGCGCTCAAGCCCATCCACCAGGCCGGTCACCGTGGCGCGCGAGACACCAAGGCTCTTCGCGAGCCGCGACGGCGACTTCTCTCCGTCGCCGTCCTCGAGGTCCACCAGGAGGCGGTAGCGCCCGGTCGACAGCCCAAAACGAGAGAAGTGCACTTCGGACGCACGATCCAGCCGCACCCCGGCAGCCATCAGGCGCACCGCCACAAGCACCGCCTGCGGGTCGGCATCAAGCCCATACCGCGCGATCTGGCGCCGCGCCTGATCAAGCGTGGGCACAGCGCCGGGGTTCGCATCCTCGTCACTCATAAAACTAATATGGCAGCTAACTACATGCCGGTCAAGCCACGTGAAGCCGCCACGGCGGGCGCCCCACCGAATCCACGCGGGCTACCACCACGGCGGGCCACATGCCCGTCAGCCGCGGGGATGTCCTGGCTCTCGACAGCGACGTGCTGTGGGCTGTCGATCTCAACCACGGTGGTGCCGCCCTGCTGATCGGGCTGCTGCTCGGTCACGACCAGCCGATGGTCTACATCACCGGCCTGACCATGCACCGTGCCTCGGCCTCCTACCGGGGCGAGGGCAAGACAGACGCCAAGGACGCCTTCGTCATCGCCGACCGGCTCGCCGGCTACGGCCGGCCTGGCACCGGCCCCACGCGACTCCGGCCGCGTCAGCGGCAACCTGCGCCGACCACGCCGGTTCCACCGCGGCCTGCTCAGCGCCTTCTACCTCTCCTCGCTGTCGAGCCTGAAGAGCTGCCCGGCAACGAAGGCGTACTACCAACGCAAACGGCCTGATGGTCATGTGCGTGCTTTCCCTGGAGAGGTACTGGGGTTCTGGCGTTCCGGTCACGCCGATGACGCCAATTGCCGGTGGACCTGCACAGCCCGGCTTCAGTACCGCATTGAGGGTTTCTACGGATGCCCGCGCGGGACGGCGCGTGTGCAGCTCCCTCCAGAGCCGCCGAGAGCGCTCCCGGCCACCTGCCTGCCGCCGCAACCCCCGGACGGCCTCGGCTTGCAGCGGGGCCGGTAGCCTGCGGTTCGCGTCTTTGCTGCTCGCACCCCTGCTGGTGCGGGTGACCCCGACGGGCGGGCCACACCGGTCCGTTCCCTGATCACAGACAAGGCGAACGTCATGGCACACAACAAGAACGGCGACACCCCCCTGCCCATCGATATGGCCGCGATCCGGCGGACCGTTGAGGTGATGCGGGTCGAACGGGCCGCCACGTTCGAGGCCGACGACAGCGGCTGGCTTGCCGATCTCGTGGAGTGGGACCTCGACAGCCAGGTTCGCGCGAGCACAGGTCAGACCGTACTTCCGCCGGTCGGCCACCCTCCCTCGATAGCCGGGCCACTGCCTGCAGGAACATTCGCGGCCATCAGCGCTGCGGCATCGCGAGCGCTGAGGCGGGTACCGAGGACCCGTGACGGTGTCTGCGGTGACGACGGCGTGACCACCACGCTCCACAACCCATCTCCAGTCGGAATCACGCGTGGAACCTCCTCGTGGAACGGGTCCGCGGTACTGCTGAGCAGGCTGAACTGGCCGTGCGACGGCCACGGGAAGAACACGCGCAGGGCCGGCTGCGCATACAGGGCCTCGGCCAGTTCGGCGTTGCCCAGCCTGATCACCGGCGAGCGTTCCAGAGTCAGCCGCCAAGCGGTCGACACCACCCTTCCAGGCGGTGCCGCGTCCAGCGGGGTCGCCGCGAGCAACGTCCACTCGCGTCGCAATTGAGCGATGGACGCGCCATCACGCCAGGCATGCAGAATCGCGGCAACCACCGCGAGGTCATCGGTGCTGCCGAAAGCACCCCACCGCCAGCCGGAGGGCCCGGAGATCTCGATACGGAACTCGCGTTCGTCGATGTTGGTCGCATAGACAGTGAACCGTGCCTCCCCACGCGCGCAGCATGCGACGACCGCGGGATCGAACCCCTCAACGGGATCCATCGGCTCGCCACCACCCCCGCGCCGAGCCGCCTCGAGGCCCAACGCCTCTCCCAGGCCGCCTGGCAGAGCCAACTCCGGATAGAGCTCGCTCGACACATCAGTGGAACGTTCGTTCATGCACACACCGTAGGCCGTGGGAGTTCAGGAGCCGTGTGATCCGCAGCAATACGTGCCTCACGTACCTGACACTCAGGATGGCCCTTGAGCTGCGCAGACCCTTGACAACTCTAGACCCGTACTTCGCGGGTCGTTGATTCGTATGGTGTGACCGGTCCGGGGGTGTCCCGGGCCGGTGGTGTGGCGTTGGGTGGGGTGTGTCGAAGTCTTCCCGGTCCCCGCGGCCACGGTCCCAGCGTCAGCGCTTTGAAGTAGCGGTGACCTCCGTGGTGGAGAAACGTCTGGGCGCTCTGCCTGTCGTTTCCGAGTTCACTCGCCGGCTGGATCTGTCCGGGATTGTCGATGAGGTGTGTCCGGGCGGTGCGAGCGCGCTGGTGACGCACGGGCAGGTGATCGAGGCGCTGGTGGCCAATCGGCTGACCGCGCCCGCACCGTTGGTGCGGGTCGGGGACTGGGCCCGCACCTGGGCGGTGGAGGAGGTCTTCGTCCGGGGCGAGCTGGACTCCGAACGCACACCTTCGCACTGGCCGGATTATGTGATCGTCGACGGGGAGCTCGTCATCGGCGGCGCGCTCGGCTGGCGGGAGGGCGACGGCTGACGGCGTGACGGGAGGAGATGCCTGTGACAGTCGGCCTCGCCTGCCTCGTCCACGTCGGGCCGGTTGTCAGTGCAGGACACTACCCTGCTCCGCATGGCAGTTGACCCCGTTGACCCCGTTGACCCGATGAAGAGCGATCCCGATCGTCGGGGCGCGGAAGGCGGCCGGGAGCTGCCGACCGCCACCCGGGGTGTCGGGCAGATCCTCACCGATCTGAATCACCACGACGGCGGTCCCGACGCGTTCTGGCGGCTGCTGGAGCGCGGCACCAAGGTGCGCAGCGATCATGGCTCAGCCCGGCCCCTGACGGGCGATCAGGAGCTGTGGGAGCCGCTGCTCCACCATGGCGACCTCGTCGTCACCGGCCATCTGTATGTGCCGACGGCGATCGTGGTCACCGGCTCGCTCACCGTCGGCGGCTGCCTGTCCGACCGCGAGGACGGCTCCCGGATCGTCGTCGGCGGGAACCTAACGGCGCGCGCGGTGTTCAGCGCCGGCGACCTGCTGGTCCGGGGCGATCTCGGAGCGGACATCGTCTCCTGCGTCTGCCTCGACCCCCGTACGACCGCCACGGGCACCGTCCGGGCGCGGCTGGTCCTGGAGGAGGACCCGGGGGATCGCGGGGCTGCCACGGTGGACGCCGGTATCCACCTCGACTACGACACCTACCGCCTGGGATGGGACGACCGGGAGGGCCTGCGGGAGCAGCTGCGCGCGCTGCTGGTGGACGAGGTCTTCACCAAGGACGACGACAGCGACGGTGATGACGAGTTGCGCCTGGACCGGTACGAGCTGTTCGACCGGCTGCTGGCGGGGGAACCGGTGTTCCACGACGACGTCCGCTGACCGGCCCGCCGCCCCGTGGGCACGGCTACGCACGGTCGTAGACGACCGTACGGACGTCCCGGGCGCACAGCGCATCGGTGACGAGGGGTTCCACGCGGTCCCAGGTGCCGCCGGCCAGGCCGCAGCCGATGCGGGGCATGTGTACCGAGGCGTGCAGTCGTCTAGGCCCGGACTTCGCGCGGGTCACCGTTTCAGGTCGGTGGCCAGCGGGTCTGTCCGATGTCGGTGTCGAGGAGATCGAGGAGGTGGAGTTGAACACCACGGGTGATCTGGACGGTGGGTGGGTCGGTGATATGGCCGATCCGCAGGGTGAGTTCGCCGAGGTGATAGAAGATCATACGGCCGGTGGGGCGGACGCGGCGGTTGTCGGGATAGAGCCCGGTCATGGTCTGTTCCGGTCCCAGGGCCCGTCTGACCTGCCGCTCGATCAGGCAGAACACCAGCAGGGCCAGGCAGATGACCTGGATCAGGGCGGCGACGCGCCGGTTGTGCTGCACGAAGACCGGTGCGACCGCGAGCGGCCCCTTGAAGTCGTGGTAGCGGCGCTCGACCGCGCCCTGCCCCTTGTAGTGGATCAGGACCTGGCCCGGATCGGCCTGCTCGGCGGGCAGGGTGGTCAGCAGCGCGTACCAGCCGTCGACGGCGGCCTCGGCCTGAAGGACGCCGTCATCGAAGTGCCACTCCAGAGCGGGAACGCCGCTGTCGTCCTCGGTGACGTGATAGCGCAGGCAGGAGGTGACCCGGCGCTTGGAGGTGATCACACCGACGCGGGCGATGATCTTCTCGGCACTCTTGTAGTGCCGTCCGCCGGCCGATCCGGCGAGCTTGTTCAGTTCCTCAGTGGCCTTGGCCAGGCGCTTGTCCCTCGCGGCCTGCTGACCCGCGGCGTTCGCGGTGGAGTGGACCAGGATTCGCCGCACGGTGAGCACGGGATCACTCTTCCGCGGCCCTCTCAAGGTGTGGGTGTCCTCCAGCACCCGGTAGCTCTCCCGTTGCTCGGCCGGCTTGTCCGCGTCCCGGTCGGGCACCCAGTCCACGATGCTCGCCTGCTCGAGGTCGAGGGCGGCATAGACCTCGCCCCTGACCTGCGCGGCCGGTGCCGGAGCGACGAACTGCACTCCGGCGGCCAGCAGAGCGGTGACGTTGGCGTAGGACACCAGCTTGGAGTCGGCGACCATCAGGAAGTCGCAGGGCCCGGCCATCGTGCGCAGATCCTTCATCGCGCCGACGATCTGGGAGACCTCAGCCGCCGGGCCGTCGAAGACCCGGGCATGGAGCGGGATGCTGCCATCGGCCGCCACCGCGAGTCCGGCCTGGACTTGCTTCAGGTCCGTGCGCCGGTCCTTGGGATGCCCGTAGCCGATGACGGGGAAGCCCTCGTCCTGACCCTCGGCCGGGTAGGCGCCGTGCACGGACATGCTGGTCATGTCCCAGTGCAGGCGGGACACATCGATGCCGAACTCGCCGATCGCCCGCGCCCCGACGGTCCCGGCGATGTGCTCCAGATGTGGGGCGATCGCGTCCAGGGCCCGGGCAAGCCGGTCGTCGTTGAGCAGGCCGGCCTCGATCCCGAAGACCTCCTCCACCGCCCAGGTGCGGGCCCAGTCCCCGACCCGCACCAACGGTGCGGGCGCGGTCAGCCGATTGGCCACCAGCGCCTCGATCACCTGCCCGTGCGTCACCAGCGCGCTCGCACCGCCCGGACACACCTCATCGACAATCCCGGACAGATCCAGCCGGCGAGTGAACTCGGAAACGACAGGCAGAGCGCCCAGACGTTTCTCCACCACGGAGGTCACCGCTACTTCAAAGCGCTGACGCTGGGACCGTGGCCGCGGGGACCGGGAAGACTTCGACACACCCCACCCAACGCCACACCACCGGCCCGGGACACCCCCGGACCGGTCACACCATACGAATCAACGACCCGCGAAGTACGGGTCTAGATAAGCAGGAACCTCACGTCCCAGTCTCCAGGTGTCCAACATCAAGGGGAAGCTTCAATGGGCAGCTTCACCGAAGAGCAAGACGGCTGAGTCAGCTGTCCCGCCCGTCAGCACGATTCCGTGAAAGCCATGTCAGTTGAGAACACCGAGGGCCAGCGTTCTCAATCAGCATGGCACCCCATCAGGTCAACGGCTCGCCATCTGACAGATGCACTGCGACAGGACAGCTCCGTCGAGTGACCCTCGGCCGCTCTGGGCGTCCTTGCGCACCGCGGGTGCATGATACGGCGGGGTCGCTGACAGCTGGGTCCGCAGCGGCACTCGTGGGACACCTCCCCGGAGCCTGCCGACAACCCACCTCATGGCAGCCGAGAGTCTCAACAGCAGCGAGTTCCCCGGCCGTCAACGCTGGCCCGGTCGGGGCGCAGCCCCGCGTCGGCAGCTCACGATCCCGACCGGGCCAGCAACAGCGGGCAGCGGGTCAGACTGCCGCCGTGCGGAGGCAGGCAGTGCTGCGCGTTGAGGCTGGCGACGGCGCGGGGGTGTCTTTCCCAGACCCAGGCGGAAGGGCGCCGCTCGGACACGACGGCGGTCCAGTTGCCAGCCACGAGGTCGAAGAGCTGGGCGACAGCTACCCTCCATGCAACTGAATCAGCCCACTGACCAGGCCGCCCCCTTCAGTCATATGCCGTTGCCGCGGGAGTTTTGCCCGATACCCATCCTGTGGCGATTGCCATCAGCGCCGACAAGACTGCCATCGTCTGGAACCTGACCACCGGAGGGCAACTCCATACTCTGGAAGGCCACCGCAGCTTTGTGAACGCCGTAGGCGCAGCGTCCGGCGCACTGCTTCCGTGGCGGCGGGACTGGCGAGCCCCGAGCCCGCTCGGTCGGCTGCTGTCAGGTGTACGTGTACGGGACGGGGGAGGAGGCCGTGGCGCCGGTGGAGGTTTGAACGGCCACGGCCACGGGCCCGGGGGTGGACGTCGGCGGTGTTACCGCCTGAACCTTGATGGCGGACATGACCTTGAACGAGAGGACCGGGACGCCGCCGAAGGTGATGGTGGTGACCTGGGACAGGAATGTGCCGTTGATGTTCACGATACGGCTTCCGGTCCGCGGCCCCGAGGCCGGGCTGATGCTGGTGATCGTGGGGTCGCCGACGTAGGTGAAGGCGAGGCTGTTGGAGACGCCTCCTGCGTTGACCGTGTAGACGGGGACGGTGCGGGCGAGGGCCGACGGTGGGACGGTGACGGTGAGCTCGGTGTCCGACCGGACGGTGGCGGCCGCCTGGACGGTGCCGAACCGTACGTACTTGACACCGATGAACCTGAGTCCGGTGAGGGTGACGACGTTTCCCCCGTTCGCCGATCCGGAAGAGGACGAGATCTGGTTCACGACGGGCAGCCGACGGTAGTAGAAGTGACCGATGATGGCTGTTCCGCCGCTGGCAGTCACGGTCACCGGTACGGCAGATCGGATGGCGGAAGGGGTGACGACGGTCAGCGTGGTGTCACTCACCACGGTGAAGTTCCTGGCCGGCCGGATACCGAAGCGCACGGCGGTGGTCCCGAGGAAGCCCCTGCCTTTGATGGTCACAGTCGTTCCGCCGCCACGGGGGCCGCTGCTCGGGGAGATGCTGGCCGGCCTTCTCAGGACGCCGACCGTGTTGTCGCCGTGGTCGACGACATAGAGGTAACCCCCGTCCGGTGTGGTCGCCACCTCGTGGGGCTCGACGAATCCCGGGATCGTTTCGGTGACGCTGTTGCTACTCGGGTTGATCACCGTCAGCGAGTCCGCGCCGGTCATCGACACGTAGACGAGCGTCCCGTCAGGGGAGGCGGTCAGATAGACCGGGCTGCTCGCAACGGTGACCGTGTCGGTGACGGTGTTGGTGGCCGTACTGATGACGCTCACCGTGTTGGCACCGGAGTTCGCCACGTACACGTTAGCCCCGTCGGGGGTGACGGCCACGCCTAGGGGCACGTTGAGCCCGGTCACGGTGGCCACGACGGTGTTGCTGACCGTGTTGATCACGCTCACGGTGCCGTCGGCGGAGTTGCTGACGTAGGCGCGCAGACCGTCGGGACGGATGGTGATCGCCTGGGGGCTGTTCCCCACGGTGATGGTGCCGGTGACAGTGTTGGTGGCCGTGCTGACGACGCTCACCGTGTTGGCACCGGAGTTCGCGACATAGAGGCGGGCTCCGTCGGGGGTGACGGCCAGCCCGCGCGGCGCGGTGAGGCCGCTGACGGTACCGACGAGGGTGTCGGTGGCCGTGCTGACAATGCCGACGGTCCCCGAGCCGGGGCTGGTCACATAGACGTACCGGCCGTCGGGGGCGACCGCCGCGGCCCACGGGCCGAGCCCCACCCCGATGGTGGTGACGACGGCGCCGGCGGCGGTGTCGATCACGCTCAGCGTGTCGTTACCCGAGTTGGTCACATAGGAGCGCAGTCCGTCGGGCCGCATGGCGATGGAGTGGGGTGCCGGTCCCACCGGGATAGTGTCGGCGTCGGCCACCAAGGACAGGGCGGCGGACGAGGAACTCCCGAGCTCCTGGACTGCCGGCGGGGCTTTGCTGACGGACATGCTGGCTCCTTTCGACCGGACTCCCGAATTCGGTGAGTGTCAGAGCGAGTTGAGGATTTCATGCCCTGAGATTCAATAGCCTGGCGCTCGCGATTTCAGGAGTGGATTCCACGTGTCCCCGGATTGTTCCATCTGCCGCGACTCGATGTAAGTGGTCAACCGGAGCACGCGGGCGCTCATTTGGTCGCCAGGAAGCAATTCATATCATAATATTCACCACTCAGTGCATCATATGAGCCCTGCTCCATCCATGGAACGTCTGCTTCAATTTCTAATACAAAGGGTGCCCTGCACGAGAATCCATCTTCATTGAAATGGCGCCGAGGCCCAATAGGCCCATTCTTGCTCCCTCATGCGGGGCGGCCTTCCCGGAGAAGAAAGCACCCAGCGCGAAAGAGAAGCCTCATGGTCACTTTGAACCCGCACCAGGGACCCACCTCAGGTGGTAACCAGGTCGTCATCACCGGAACGAACTTCACGGGCGCCACCAGCGTGAAGTTCGGAACCAAGTCGGCCAGTTTCGCGGTCGACAGCGCCACCCAGATCACCGCTGTCGCACCATCGAACAACGCCGCGGTCCAGGTCATCGTCACCACGCCGGCCGGAACGTCAGCCCCGGCCTGGTACTACTACATCTCGTTCCCGTCCAAATCGAGCCTCAGTGAGACCATGGGACCGCTCGACGGCATCCCGATCACCCTCACCGGTTCGAGTCTGACGACCGCCACGTCGATGTCCTTCGGCTCCAACTCCGTCGTTCCCACGGTCGTGAACGACACCACACTGAACGTCACGGTGCCGCCCGTGACCACTCCGCAGACCGTCGGAGTCAGCGTCACGACGATTGGCGGTACCACCAACGGGCTCACCTTCACCTATGTAGGCGCTCCGACGGTGACCAGCATGACCCCCACCACCGGACCCGACTACGGCGGCACGGCCTCCACCATCATCGGCACCAACCTGAGCGATGTCGTGGACGTGTCGTACGGCCCCGACTCGACCTCCTACAACGTCATCGACGACACCACCATCGTCGCCTACTCCCCGGGCGGCACGGGCACGGTCCCCGTCACCGTCACCAGCACGGGGGGCAGCGACTCCTCGCAGACGTTCACGTACACCGTCAGCCCCGGCTGAACCCGGTCAGGGCAGCGACCTCTCGAACAGGGTGTTGCCGGCGCACGTCCGGTCGAAGATCGAGCGGCGGAAGGGCGCATCGCGCCCGCCGACGAACAGGAGCCCGCCAGCCCCCTTCGCGGCGAACCAGTCCAGATGCCGCCGCACGTCTACGTGAACCGCCCCGGGTTCGGTAGAGATCTCAGATTGTGTTTTTGACCTGGGGTTTCGCGGTGGCCGTCCGACCCGACGACGGCGTCCGCCTCGACGGACTGCGAGTCGATCACGCCGGCCGTCGGTGCCGCGTCGCGGACCGCGCCTTCTGCAAGGGTGCGTTCGCCACCGACCTGGACATCATCCGCACGTCCCAATCCGCCTCCTGGCGCGGGCTCACCAGTCCTCACATCAAGGCTCGCGCACCTGGGCCGGGCGGACTCGCTTGCTGAATGCGGGCGATGAAGGGCAGCGCCAGGACGAGTAAGACGGCATGGAGATACCAGTGATGTCGGTCCTCAAAGGGCCGACATCAAGCTGTGTCAGCCGACCGTTGCGGCCCTGTGCTCCCCAGGCCCTCGTCAACGTCACTAACCTCCAGGTCGAGCGCTTGACTCGTGACCGACCTTCTGTCTCATGAGACATGCTGAGCGCGAAGAACACTTCCTCGCGGACCATAACGAGCGGCCTGGTAACGAGCGGTGAGCACATGTCCGGCGGCGCAGCCGACACGGTCGGCGGTCGGCGGTCGGCGGTCGGCTGGGCAACTCGTCCCACGTCCTCGGCATCGGCTTTGATGAAGTGACCGCCGCGTACACGCCGAAGCTGCGGTCCGCCGACTTCGACGAGCTCAACCAGGCTCCGCCCTTGAGCCGCATGCAGTCGTGTGCCGCCTGACCGTGAGGATGCTGCGCTGCGCCCGCGACCTCCCGAGCACGCCATGCCGAACAGCACGTCCAGGAGCAGCTCGGGTTACAGGACGGTGTCATGCGGGGACACAGCGGTTGCCGGGTATGGCGTAGCGGCGAGCGGGTTGGGCGAGGTCGAGCGGTTGTTTTCCTGAGGACCAAGTTCGGCACGGGGGCCGAATTCTCAGGGTCGCCCGGGTGGCACCCGATCGGCTGGCGGATCGCTGAGAGAGCTTCCTCTCCTACAACTCCGGGACCACCCAAGGCTGTTGTGTCATCCCCAGGGTGGAGGAGAGATGCAGCCCGGCGAGGGATCCGCATGCGTGGCCGGTTCCTGAAAGATCTTTCCTGTCCGAACGTTCGACCGGAAGGATCGATATCATGCGCAGACGACGTCTCGCACCCCTGTTGGCCGTGAGTGTCATGGCAACGCTGGCTCCCGCGCTCGCCACCTCGACGGCCACCGCCGCTCCGGCCGCCACCCCGTCGACCGTCTCCTCGTCCGCCGCCACGGGCGCGCTGAACCGGTATGTGAAGCAGAAGCCGCAGTGGAAGCGGTGCGAGGCCGCCTCTCCGGCGGAGTTCGAGTGCGCCACGATCAAGGTTCCGCTGGACTACCGGGTTCCCTGGGGCAAGCGGATCGACTTAGCCATATCCCGGATCAAGAGCACCGCGCCCGACAAGCGGCACGGTGTCCTGTTCTCCAACCCCGGCGGCCCGGGGGGACAGGGGCTCTACATGCCGCTGGGGATGCAGGAGAGCCTCCCCGAGTCCGCACAGCAGAAGTACGACCTCATCGGCTTCGACCCGCGCGGTGTGGGACAGAGCAGCCCGGTTTCCTGCGATCTGGATCCGGAGGAGGAGAACTGGCTGCGGCCGTACAAGGAGGAGACGTTCGACAAGGACGTCGCCTGGGCACGCGATGTCGCGAACAAGTGCAAGGAGAAAGCGGGCGACGTGCTCCCGCACATCACCACGCGCAACACCGCACGCGACATGGATCTGCTCCGGGCGATCCTCGGTGAGAAGAAGATCTCGTATGTGGGTTACTCGTACGGCACCTACCTGGGCGCCGTCTACACCCAGCTCTTCCCGGACCGGGCCGACCGGTTCGTGCTGGACAGCGCGGTCGATCCGGCGCGCGCCTGGCGAGGGATGATCCAGTGGTGGGCGGAGGGCGCCGAGCCCGCGTTCGACCGGTGGACTGCGTGGGCCGCCGAGCGTTCAGACAAGTACGGCCTCGGTGACACCCCGAAGCAGGTCGACCGGACCTTCTGGGACCTGGTCGCGCAGGCCGACGAGAAGCCCATCGAGCTGGACGGGCAGCCGATCAATGGTGATGACATCCGGAGCGGTATGCGCGGGGCGGTCTTCAGCCCAAAGTACGCCACCGAGGGGTTCGTGGAGCTGAAGAAGGCCGCGGCCGGCGAGCCCGCCTCCGCGAAGAAGCTCGCGGCGTTCGCCGGATCCGAGGGGACCGGGACTTCAGGCGTCTCCGATGCCGCCGAGGTGCCGTCCGACAACATGACGGCGAGCTTCTGGGCCGTGGTGTGCGGCGACAACTCGGCCGCGTGGTCCCGCGATCCTGAGAGCTACCGGCAGGACGCCATCGAAGACAAGGGCCGCTACCCGCTCTACGGTGACTTTGCGTCCAGCATCAAGCCCTGCGCATTCTGGGACAAGTCCCTGGAACCGGCAACCAAGGTGAACAACAAGGTCGGTTCCCTGGTCGTCCAGAACGAGTGGGACTCGCAGACTCCGCTGCCCAGCGGTCAGGCCCTGCACGCCGACCTGAAGGGCTCGAAAATGGTCACTGTCCTCGGCGGCGAGGGCCATGGCGTCTACCCGAACGGCAACGCGTGCACGGACGGCACGGTCACCGCCTACCTGCTCACCGGCAAGCTCCCGGCGAAGGACGTGACTTGCAAGGCGACGGCCGACTCGAACGCAGAGGCACGGAAGAACCAGAAGCGGGACGTGCTCCCCGGGTCTCCGCTCCCGGAGCGTGCCCCGGACCGTTTCTGAGCCCGGTCGCGTGGTCCATTTCCGCATAACCCATTGAAGATGGGAGGGCGGGACCTCCCGGCGGGGTCCCGCCCTCCCTGGTGAACGCGACCGGCTGAGCTCGCGGCTCAGACGAACGAGTGGACCGTTGCGTGAGATTCCTGATCCAGCGGACGCAAGTGACGCAGACGACGGTTCGTACGTGGTCGCTCCGGCTCCCGTCGCGGCCTCCGTCGTGTGTGAAGGCCGCGACGCCGCGGAGCGCCCGTCAGGCATCGGCCGTGGCGGGGGTGTCGAGGTCGGTTCTGCGCAGGGTGTCGGGGACGTACGCGTCGAAGCGGGCCTGGTGCTGGGCGGCGGCCAGTTCGGTGGCGCGGCTGTGGGCGCAGTGGGCGGCGTCCGGGCTGACGTCGGTGGCGAGGGTGCGGGCGGCATCGGCGGCGAGGCACTCGATCCACGGCTGGGCGGCTTCCTCGCGGCGGACGCAGGGTGTGGTCGGCCAGTACCCACGCGCATCGTGGAGCGTACCTTCGGGTCGATCAACGCTCTGTTCTGTCAGCATCTGCCGGGCTACACCGGCTCCGACGTCGCACGCCGCGGCAGAGACATCGAACGCGAGGCGTGCTACACCGTCGCCCAGTTGCAGGATCTCCTCGATGAGTGGCTCGTGCACTGGCACCACCGGCCCCACGAAGGACTGCGCCACCCCGTACTCCCTCCGCAGGACCCGGACCGGGCTGTCGGCGAAACAGCCCCGGGGCGTATGCCGACAGCCTCGACGATCTCGACGACGCCGCGGACGAGCCGCTACACGGACCAGGACACCGATGAAGACGACGACGGCTCGCCTGGCGTCCCGCACACCGGGTACGGGCTGTACGACGCGCGGACGGAGGCCCTGAAGTGGTGAACCCCAGCCCGTCCGCGGCCCGGGAAAGCCGGCCTGCCGGTACCCGCGGCGAACGTGCCGGCAGCGGGCCCGGACCGGGGGCCGCGGGTGCTGTCCTTGAAGCGGGCGGCGTTGGATGGCCGGTGACCACGTGGCAGGGCTGGCAGCACTTCGCCACCACACCACCCATCACGCCGCCCGAGCCCGGTGCCCCGCCACGCAGCACGGAAGAACGCCTTGCCTACCACTCCGCGTTCGTCACCCTCCGCACCCCGGCCATCGACACCCTCGCCACCAGCGTCCGCACCCTGATGATCCTCGGCCGCCGCCAGACGACGACCGCACGGCCCTCCCTGATCGTCATCGGCCCGGCCGCGGCCGGGAACCACCGCGCTCCTCCACGTCGGAGGCGCCGGCAGCCGTCAACGTCGTCCCATTTCGTCCGCCGGCCTCGCCACCCGGCCGCAGCTGAGCACGCAGAGTCATACGCGACTGAGTAGCTGCGAGCAAAAGCACGAGTGGCCCGAGCGCTTCTGGCGACGGCCGCTGGGCCAGGCAGCCAGAGCAACGCCCGCCCCTGAACTACATGGAGCGGCGTTGTGCAGACGCCCAGGAATCTGGCGTGACGACTGGGCGCCTGTGGACAGACAGGAGCAACACGAGATCCCATCATGGCTCTGGTCACGATGCGAGGACGCGCAACGTGCCGTATCCGTGGAGGAGTTGCCATGTCGGGCATAAGAAGGCGGCGTACGTTTGGCGGGCTTCTGGCCGCCGTCGTGTTGATGGTAGGTGCGGCGCCTGGGGTGTCCGCAGTCGCCGTCGGGGCGAGTGACGCGGCTCGGCCGCCGTCGGCGGTTTCAGCGGCCGCGGGAAGTATCCCGTCCGTCGGCACTGACTGGGGTGCACCGGGGCCGTACGCCGTGAGTGTGGATGTCGGGGTTGTGCACACCTTCTACCGGCCGCAGAATTTGGGGCAGTCGGGCGAGTCCCACCCGGTGATCATCTGGGGGAACGGCACAGGTGCGGTGCCCGGGGTGTACAGCTCGCTGCTGCGGCACTGGGCGAGCCAGGGCTTCATCGTGGCTGCCGCCAATACGCCGACCTCCAACTACGCGATCAGTATGCGCCTGGGCATCGACGTGCTGGAGCAACGGAACGCAGACAGTTCAAGTCCCTACTACCACAAGGTGGATCTGGCGCACATCGGCTCCGCCGGTCACTCGCAGGGTGGCGCGGCCGCCGTCAATGCGGCGATCGATCCACGGGTGATCACCGCTGTGCCCATCCAGCCGGGTCCCCTGACCGATCCGGATCTGATGGACGAGCCCGTCTTCTATCTGGCCGGGCAGCAGGACCACATCGTGTGGCCGGCGTTGGTGAAGGCGATGTACCAGGACTCCGACCACGTCCCTGCCGTCTACGGTGAGGTCCGGGGCGCCAGCCATCTCGACTCGATCGGCGACGGCGGGTACTTCCGTGCCCCGGCCACCGCCTGGTTCCGCTATTGGCTGATGGGCGATGAAGCGGCTGGCCGGATGTTCTTCGGCCCGGACTGCGGCTACTGCGCGGATGCCACCTTGTGGTCCGGCTGGGAACGGAACGCCGCGGCGCTGCAGCTTTCCGGCCCGACGGCCTGAGGGGCAGGCCCCGGTTCAGCGCGGTGTCTCCAGTGCCCGCAGTGCCGGCGCCCAGCCGAGCCGGGCCTCGCCCGACTCGGCTGACCAGCCGCCCGCGACCACGCCCTCCCACACCTCGCACGCCGCATCCGACAGCACCACGACCCGCTCCGGCAGCTCCATACCCGGCCCCGCGTCGCGCCCCAGCTGTTCCCCGCGCCGTGCTTCCGCATGCCCTGGCCCGGCCCACAGCTCCGGAGGACGATGGAGTCATGGGCGACCACGACCAGGACCAGGAGCACATCGCCGTACCGGCGCGGCCGCCGCTCGGCGGGGCGTCATAGCGCACTGGATACGCTCTCGGTATGAAGATCACGGTTGGAAGCCTCGTTGCCCGGGATGGGCTTTGGGGCGGTCACCTCGCTGGTCAACGCGCTTTCGTCGGCGGGCGTGCATCATCCAGGCCCATGTTCGTTCGACGACCCAGCGGCGGGCCAGCACGATGAACCCGGAGCAAAACACCTTCACGCACGTACTCGCGCCCCAGGTCGACCTCGGCCGGCCGCAGGACGCTCTCGCCGTCACGGACGACCTGGACGAAGCGCTCGAAGGCCTGCCGCCGACCCGGGTCGCACCGACCCGGATCAACGCCGCGCGCGCCCAGCTCGACCTCGGCAACCGCGCCGGCGCGCTGGAGAACCTGTCCCGCGCGTTCGACGTGGCACCCCAGATGGCCCGCATCCATCCCATGGGCCGAGAAGTGCTGCGCGTCCTGGTCTCCCTGCACCGGCGCGCCAACCCGGAACTGAAGAGACTGTCCCAGCTCTCCGGCATCCGCCTCTGAAACCGCACACCGTGCTCACCGCCCTCGGGCCGGAGTGGGCGGATTCGTCGCCGGTCGGCGGACCGCCTCCACCCCCCGGCAGGAAACGGCCCCTTCCGCCTGGCGCCGCGCATTCGGCTTCGGCACGGGCCGGCGCCGTAGCTGTTCGTGGCACCAGCTCACCGCATGGGCCCCGGTCTGCGTTGGAGCTGAAGGCTCGGGCATCACGAGGGGTCACCATGCGGCGGGCTCGCACCACACTCACCAACGAGTGATCAAGTGGGCCGTGCTGACGATGATGGCGGTCACAAGAGCATCGGGCACCACCGCTCTGGATATAGGGATCAAGTCCCCAGACGGCTCAAGGCGTCGGCCCGACACCCACGTGACCGCCATCGCGACCAAAGCGTCTACTGCTCGAACGCTCCGTCGGGTGTACGTCCCTCAAGGACTGTCGCTGTCACCGGATTAGGACGGTTCCGACGCTTTCTTATCGCCTTCTGAGAATGAATCCTGGCAGCGAAGTCGCCGGGGAGGTAGAGGTCGAGGAGCGAAGCAGTCGGCCGTTGGCTGTGCGACGACGGGGCCCCTTCAGATCCGTAGGGCCCACAGTCTGGAGTCCTTGTCCGCGATGAAGACGCGGCCATCGCCGGATTGCGGGTCTGTGGCGAAGGTGGTGGTGAAGTCTCCGGTCCAGAGCTCGCGGGCGGTCCCGGCGTCGAGGATGCGCAGGCGTCCCCAGTGTGTGAAGAGCCGTTCGCGGGAGGTGGTGAACAGCAGGTACCTGCCGGTGAGACGCGCACCCTCGTCGGGGCAGCGCCAGCGCTCCCGTCCGTTGTCGGCATCCAGGCACACTGTGCCCTCTCCGGTAGGCAGGGCGAATCCGCCCGAGACTCCCAGCACGCCTTGGACGCCCGCGACTCGCTTGACCGAGCCGTCGTCGCCGTAGTCGGAAGCCCGCTGGTAGGGGCCGTCGTAGGTCCACTTGACCGTGCCCGTGATGGCGTCGACGGCCGTGGGCCTGCGGCGGCCGCCCGCCGCCAGCGGCAGGAAGACGGTGGTGCCCGACACGACGGCCTGCCAGGCGGGCTCGGCCGAGCCGGCGCGTTCCTCGTTGTCGTTGAACGGCTTGCGCCACACCTCGTCGCCGGTGCGCGCCGAGCGGCATACGAGATCGGTGGCGGCGTGCTTGCCAGCCTCGTAGCAGAGAAAGAACCTTCCGAGCGGATGCGCCAGGCGGCCTTTCGCGGTGAAACCCGGCTGCCGCCACACGGTCTTCCCGGTGCGGCCCGACAGCGCTGTGCCGCCGCTGATCACCAGGTCCCCCACGGACAGAGCCTCTCCCGACACGTCGGGGTCGAACCTCCACCGGTCCCGGCCCGTGCGTGGGTCGACGCCGATCACGCCTTGCTCTCCGGCCACGACGAGCAGGCCGCTGGGCCGGTGCACGTCCCAGCGCTGTGAGTCGAGCTCGCGGCGCCACAATCGGCTGCCGTCGGCGGTGTCGAAGGCATCGATCCAGGGGTTCGGTTCGGCGGTCTGCTTGGTCCGGACGATGGCCGCGGGCCCGGCCACGGCGAACTGCGGGCTGCCGCCCACGTTCCAGTTCTGCGCGTTCTGCGTCGCCTTCCACAGGCGCTTGCCGTGGGAGGCGTCGAAGGCGTGCACCATGACCGGGTCGTCGCCGCTGGCCACGTACCAGCGGCCGCCGCTGACGACGAACGTGGGGTTGTTCCTGTCGAGTTTCTGCGCGTCACCGATGGCCTGCGACCAGGCGACCGGGCCCTTGTCGGGGTCCTCGGAGAGATACACGGCGGCTGCGGTGCCGGCGGCCCCCAGCGCGAGCGCCCCCGCGCCCCACCGCAGGGCGCTGCGGCGGGTGAGCGCGGGCGGGCGAGGTGGCTGCGGATCCGACGTAGCCGTCGTGGCATCCGGGGACGGTCCGCCCGGATCCACCACCGTCGGCGTGCGCGGCGACGGCACCGCCTGCCGCCCCACGCTCCCGTTCAACGCACGGAGCTCGGCGGCTAGTTGCGCGGCCGACGCGTATCGCCCGCCGGGTTCCTTCTCCAGCAGCCGCAGGACGAGCTCGTCCCATGGGGTCGAGATGCCAGGCAGAACGCTGCTGGGTGCCGGTGGCGTGTCGTTGAGGTGCGCGGTGAGATGACCGAGCGCGTCCGGAGCGCTGAACGGCAGCGTGCCGGTGAGCAGTTCGAAGAGCAGGCATCCCACCGCGTACAGATCACTGCGCTCCTCGGGGCGGCCGCGGGCCTGCTCCGGCGCCATGTACGCGGCCGTCCCCACCACCACGCCCGTGCGGGTCAGCAGGTCCCCGGTCATGGCGGGATCTGCGGCACGGGCGATCCCGAAGTCCAGAACTTTCACCCCGCCGTTCGTCGTGATGAACACGTTCGCAGGCTTGATGTCACGGTGCAGGATGCCGCCGGCGTGCGCTTCGGCCAGCGCTTCGCAGATCTGCGCACCCCACCGGGCGGCCTCCAGCCCAGAGACCGGACCGCGACGCACGACCGTCTCCAGCCCTTCGCCCCGCAGAAACTCCATCACCAAGAACGGCGCGCTGCCCTCTGCCGTGACCGCCTCACCGAGGTCGTGGACGGCCACGATACGCGGATGCTCGAGCGCCGCGGTGATCCGCGCCTCCCGCAGAAAGCGCGCCCGCAGTTCACCGGCCGCACTGCCCCCGCCGGCCAAGAGCGAGACGACCTTGACGGCGACAGTGCGCCCCAACCGCTCGTCGAACGCCTCCCACACCTCGCCCATTCCGCCGCGTCCGACCAGCCGCTTCAACTGGTAGCGCCCAGCCAGCAATGCCTCACCCACAACACAGCCCCCCAATGATCGTCCCGGCGGCCGCATGCTAACCCGATACCCCGGCGCTCGTTCTGCTGCTGCAGACACCTCCATGACCTCTTTGCGTAAGTTCCGTGCGTGGGACATGCGAGCCGTACGGAACGGCGATGGGAGCTTCCCTGCAGGCGTCCTGGACCGCGGGGATCCCGTCGCCAGACCGTCAGGCGAGCGCAGCACGCACCAGGTGACCGGAACCCGTCGAGTCCGTGACGACCGCGCCCAGGTAGCGACTCAGGACCGCCGCGGCGGAATGGTCCTCGATCGTGAGATGTGTCGGCCACCCGAGGGCTGGTCGGTTCGCGCGATGATGAGTTGCTGGTTGCTGACGGTGATCCGAGAGCAGTTCGGGGATGCCCTGGAGCGAGACGACGACTGGTGATTCAGGACGCGCACGTCCGAGCCGTGCTCGACCTCTTCGACGCCCGACTGGCCGCCGGTGACTACCTACTGGTCGAGGACAGCCTGGCGAAGCGGCCTACCCTCCGGAGTTCCTCCGGAGCAGCCCGCATCAGTGCCAGCTCGGCACCCGGTATATGGACTTGTTCGGCGAGAACACGAGCTGCGCGATCGACTCGATCCTCCGGCGGGGGTAGGGTGCGGCGGCGCGGGCACCCTCGCATAGGCTGGCCGTCTCATCCGACGCGCCGCGACGAGGATCAGCCCATGCGCAGCAGCACCGGGATCCGCCTGATCGAGCCCACCGACGCCGCCCCGATCGCCGCGCATCGGGTGCGGGACTTCGAGGCTTTCCGGCCGTGGGAACCGGCCCAGCCGGCTGACTTCTTCACCCCGGAGGGCCAGGCGGAGCGGATCGACAGCCTGCTGGCCGGATACCGGGCCGGCACGGTCTGGCCGGGCGTGGTGCTCGCCGACGACCAGGTGATCGGGCAGGTCACCGTCGGAGGCATCCTGCCGCAGCCTCACCTGCGCCGCGGCTCGGTCGGATACTGGATCGCCAGCGTCGCCCAGAATCAAGGGCACGCCGGGCACGCCGTCGGGCTTGTACTCCGGGTGATGACGGACGAACTCGGGTTGCACCGCGCCGAGGCGTCCACCAATCTGGAGAATCTGCCGTCGCAGCGGGTGCTGCGCCGCAACGGGTTCAGTCCGTACGGCGTCGCGCACTCCTCGATCTTTCTCGACGGGAGCTGGCGGGACGGGCTGCTGTGGGAGCGGGTCCTCGGCGGCTGAGAGATCATCTCAGAGGGCGATAAGAAACGGTTCGCCGGCTATGGCGTCGCCTGATCGTGTGGCGCTTTCTGCCGGGCCGTGATCGCCGGTGCGGTGCGTGTTGGACTCGGTCGGTGAATGACCGCCTGCCACACAACACCGACTTGTCCGACATGCGTTGGGTACTGATCGAGCCTGTGATCCTGGCCTGGAAGGCCCGGCATCCGCCCGTGAGCGGCCACGAGTGCCGCTACCCGATGCGAGAGATCGTCAATGCGCTCATCTACCAGGCGCCGGACCAGATGCCAGTGGACGCTGCTGCCGCATGACTTTCCGCCGACCAGCGCGGTGCAGTGCTACTTCCGCACCTGGCGCGACGATGGGACGGGCAAGACCATCCATGACCTGCTGCGCTGCTCGCTGCGGGAGAGCAAGCGGCGATTTGAGGACCCGTCCCTGGTCGTCCTCGACACCCAGAGCCTGCATGCCGCCGCCGGGGTGCCTTCGGCCACGACGGGCCGGGACGCGAACAAGAAAGTGCCAGGCCGGAAACGGTGCCTGGCCGTGGACGTCCTGGGACTCGTGATCGCGGTGGTCGTCATGACCGCCTCCGCCCATGACAACCGCGCCGGCATCGCCCTCCTCGACAAGATCGCGGCCGATACCGACTCCGTGAAGAAGGCCCTGGTGGACCAGGGGTTCAAGAGGACCGTGGTGCAGCACGGCGCGACCGTGGGCATCGAGGTCGACATCGTTGAGCGCAATCCCGATGACGCCGGGTTCGTTCCGCAGGCCAAGAGGTGGGCGGCGACAGGCGGCTGCCGACGGTCGCCGGCCTGGCGTTCATTTGAGGCCGGAGTGAGACAGGCCTTCGACGAAGTGGCGCTGGGCCAGGACGAAGACGATCAGCATCGGCACGACGGTCATGGTGGCAGCGGCGAGTTGAGTGTTCCACATCTGGCCGCCGTAGGCGTCGGTGAAGCGGGTCAGGGCCTGCGGCAACGTGAACAGCTCTGGTGACGTGAGGTACACCGTGGGTTCCAGGTAGAGGTTCCAGGAGGCGAGGAACGTCAGGATCGCCACCGCCGACAGGGCCGGTTTGGCCAGCGGCAGGCAGATCCGCCACCAGATCGCGGGCCGGCCGAGGCCGTCGAGTCGGGCAGCCTCCTCCAGCTCGACCGGGAGAGCGATGAAGAACTGCCGCATGATGAACGTGGCCAGCACACACGGTGCGGCCAGTGCGGTCACCAGGATCAGTGGCCAGTGCGTGTTGATCAGGCCGGCCGATTTGAACAGCTGGAACAGCGGCACAATCGTCACTTCGCTCGGCACCAGCATCCCGGTCAGCACCACCAGGAACAGCGCATTCGCCCCGGGAAACCGGATCCGGGCGAAGGCGTACCCGGCCAGACTGGACACCGACAGGGTGATCAGTGTGACCAGTGCGGCGATGTAGACACTGTTCAGATACTGCCGGGCAAAGGGCTGAAAGCTGAATGCCTCGGCGTATGCGGACAGTGTCGGCGAGTCGGTCCACAGCGATGGCGGGGCATCGAAGATTTCCGCCAGTGGTTTGACCGACGCGGCGGCCATCCAGATCGTCGGCACCACGAACGGGATCGCCAGCACGCCCAGAGCGATCACCAGCAGTACCGACCGGACCCTGTCAGTCCTCATAGAACACCCACTTACGACGCAGCTGCCATTGCAGCAAGGTGAGCAGCATGACGAAGGACAGCAGCATCAGGGCCAGCGTCGAGCCGTAGCCGATGTCGTTGAACTCGAAGGCCTGCTGGAACACGTAGTACACGAGGACCGTGGTGGACAGCTCCGGCCCGCCACCGGTCAGGACGGCGATCTGGGCGAAGGACTGCAACGCCCCGACCACCGTGACGATGACGGTCAGCAGCACCGTCGGTGAGATCATCGGCAACGTGATCCGGGCGAAGACCGTGCGGCTGTTCGCACCGTCGATCCGGGCGGCCTCGTACAACTCTCGCGGCACGCCCTGCAAGGCGGCCAGGAACAGCACCATGTTGACCCCGACGCTGCGCACCACCTGTGTGAGGATCACCGAAACCATCGCGGTGTCGCCCTCCTGCAGCCAGTTCGGCCCGTCGATCCCGACCGTGCCCAGCAGGCCGTTGATGCCGCCGTTGTCCTGCAGCAGGAAGCCCCAGACCAGGGTCCAGGCGACCACGGAGACCACCACTGGGGAGAAGAACAGCATCCGGAACACCGTGACACCGCGGAACTTGCGGTTCAGCAGGACGGCGATCAGGAGTCCGAGCGTGATGTTGACGACCACCACCCCGCCGGAGAAGAGCACCGTTGCCAGCAGCACCTTGGGCAGCTGCGGATCGTCGGCCAGGGCCGCGTAGTTCTCGCCGCCGACGAAGGTCTGCTTGCCGGTGAAGACGTTCCAGTCGTTCAGGCTGTACCAGATCGCCATGCCGACCGGCAGCAGGACGAACACCGCCACCCCGACGAGCTGCGGCAGGATGAACAGGTAGCCGGTCAGCACGTCCCGCCGGCCGGTCGTCCAGAAGGTCGGCCCGGATGCGCGTGCGGCCTTGGCGGCGGCCGGCGCAGCCGCCTGCCCGGCGGCCTGCGGGGTGGCCCGCTCAGCGGCCCGTGTCCTGGTCACTTGGCCAGAATCGGATCGATCGCGGCGCAGACCGAGCGCAGGACGGCCGGGATGTCGGCATCCGGGCGCCACATCGCATCAAGCGCCGTCTTGCCCTTCTGGGCTATCTCCGCCGGGCTGGTGTGGTTGGGCAGCGTGACGGCGTCCGGCATCTGGTCGACCACCGCGTCCTGCAGCTGGGCGGCGTTAAGGACCTTGTTGTTCGCGGCGAGCTTGTCCCCGGTCAGCAACGACTTCCGCGGCGGCGGGAAGTACTGGGCCAGCTTGGCGGCGTTCTCCGGATCGGTCAGGTACGCGAGGAAGTCCGCCGCCTGGTCCGGATGCTTGCTGGAGGCCAGTACACCCACCCCGGCCTGGCCGAGGACGGAGTACTTCCCACGGGGGCCCGCGGGCAGCGGGTAGAGCCCGAAGTCGAACGTGCCGGTCAGCAGCGAGGCGCGGGAGACCTGCGCGATGGTGAAGGCGGCATCGCCTGCGAAGAAGTCGGCGGTGGTGCCCGGGCCGGGCATCGCCTGGGTCTTGAACGCCGCGTCGTGCAGGAAGGTGAAGGCCTGCTGCATCTCGGGGCCGGCGAAGGTGCAGGTCTTGCCGTCCGGACTCCACGCTGACGCGCCCCAGCCGGTCCACACTGTGGCCAGCATGTTCCACGCCTTGTAGTCGAAGTCGCGGACGACGAAGCCGGCCTTGCCGGTCTTGGCGTGGACGGCCGCTCCGGCGGCTGCGACTTGATCCCAGGTCAGTGTGGCCGGATTGATCTTCTGTCCGGCTTTGGCGAGCAGGTCGGTGTTCATGTAGAGGGCGTACGGCGAGTTGGAGAACGGGTAGGCGTACAGCGTGCCATCGCGGCTGAACTCCGCTGTCACGCTGTCGAGCAGGTCGTCGTACTTCCAGCCCGGGGCGGCCTTGAGCTCGTCGGTCAGACCGACGAGTGCGTCGGAGGCTATGAGATCCCGCGACAGGTCGCCCATCCAGGCGAGATCCGGGGCGTTGCCGCCGGCGATCTGCGTGGTGAGCGTCGTGTTGTAGTCGGCGAACGGCAGGCTCTCGAAGGTGATCTTCGCAACGTCGGGATGGTCGGCCCGGTAGGCGTCGCCGATGCTGTCGAGTAGCTTCAGCTGAGCTTCGTCCGAGGTCCAGACCGTCATCCGCAGCTCTGCTGCCTTGTCCGGGGTGTCGGCCGCCGGCCCGGCGCAGGCCGCGCTGAGTGCAAGGACCGTCGTCAAGGCGACAGCGCTCAGCGCCTTTCTGGTTCTGATCATGAGTGGGTTCCCTTCGACGTGCTGGTCGGCCGGTCCGGCTCAGTAGCCAGCGACTTCGGGCAGTGCAGTTCGACGTCGATCTGTCCGGCTCAGTAGCCGACGACCTCGGGCCAGTGGAGTTCGACGCCGGCCTCGACCAGGCGACGTTGAAGCTGATCGACGAGTGCGGGTTCGGCGGCGACCTGCTGCGGGCTCAGTCCGCGGTCGAGGCAGAACGCGGTGAGCTCGCCCGCGGACTCACCGACGTTCCATTCGACCGGGTGGAGTCGATAGGCGCCGTTGGTGATGTGGGTGGTGCCGATGTTCTTGGCGGCGGGGATCAGGTTCTGGGTCCGGACCGGGACCAGGGCGCCCAGCGGGATCTCGAACGGCGCCGACTCGACGTCGATGTAGTTGTCGCCGCCGGTCGAGGGGTGCAGGTCGATCCGGTACATCCCCACCCCGATGGATGCGTCGAACCGGGCCGGCCCGCCGGACCCGCGGGATTTGATCGAGATGTCTTGTTCGCGGACGGTGGTCAGCGCCTTGATCCGGCGGGATTCCCGGATGTACGGAGCCTGCGCGAAGCCGTCGCTGGTTCCCACCAGATCCCCGCGCAGCCGCAGTCCCGGCCACCCGCGGCCACCGTCGGGCCGGGGCGCCTCGGTCTGCAGCCAGTAGACGTAGGCCCGGGACTGCGCCTTCGCCGCGGCCAAGTGCTGCAGTCGTTCGGCGGTGTCGATGATCGAGCCGCCGACGTAGTCCAGCTGGGGCCAGTTGGCCAGCACGATGTCGCTGTCGTACAGGCTGTCGGTGAAGGTCTGCCGGGCGGCAATCCGCCGGAACTGCCACAGGTCCTGATCGCCGGCGTCGAACCGCGGATCACCGGAGACGTCCTGCTCCGGATTTACGATCATGGTGCGCTGCTCCGGCACCAGGGTGCGCGGATTGGGCGCGGTGAACGACAGCATCGGCGCGCCCCAGTAGGGCAGCTCGAACGAGCGCCAGTCGTCGTAGTCGTCGGGCCGGGCGATCGTGTGATCCCCGGCGGCATGGTCGAAGACGAAACACCACGCGATCGACTGCACGTTGGCCGGGTCGGCGACGTCGGGAGCGCTCGGCTCACCGGTTTCGGACCGCGCCTCGGTACCGACGACGTACTCGGTGCCGGTCAGCGGCAGCAGGTCACCGGTCTCGGTGCCGTCCAGCACGAACTCCGCAGTGATCACGCTCTGCGCCCCGGTCTGCGGATCCGCGACCGTAACCGTGCGGACCACCCCGTCCACGACCTCGGCCCCGACCGGAACCGCGGGCTGCAGGACGGTCAGCCGGCCGCTCGACCGATACGGCGCGAGGAGAGCGTCGATCACCGCGAGCGCCACCCGCGGCTCGTGGCACAGCCGGCTCACCCGGCCGCGCCCTGGGTTGAGCTCACGGTCCGCGCGAGCCGCCGCCGACAGCGGATAGTGGTCCTGGTAGTAGCGACGGATGTTCTCCCGCAGCCTCCGGTAGCGGGCGGTTACGCCGAACTGCTCCACCCAGATGTGCTCATCCGGTGGCACCGCCTGCGACGTCAGCTGGCCACCCAGCCACGGGTACTCCTCGGTCATCACCACCCGGTGTCCGCGCTGCAGCAGCGCGAGAGCGGCTGCCACCGATCCGAGACCGCCGCCTATGACCGCCACCTCTGTGGCGATCTTGTTCACGACAGCCCTGCCGACCGGGCGACAATGGTGTCGCCCGCTTCGACCTCGGCCACCAGGAGCCGCTGGGTGTCCAGATCGGCCCACTCCTGCGGGTCGGTGGTGACCAGCTGCTGCAGCAGCTCGAGCGCTTCGGCGGCGACCTGTTTGCGTGGCACACGAAAGCCCGTGAGCGCCCGTCCGTCGGTGCGATGACCGCGGACCTCACCGAACGCGGCGACCGAGATCTCGCCAGGCACGTCCACCCCGGCACCGACGAGCGAGAGGATGACATCTTCGGTGAGGAAGGCGTCCTCGGCAATGATCAGCGTGGCCTCCGTGGCCCGGGCCAGTCGGGGCAGCTCGGCGACGCGCTCCTCACCCACCAGCATGAACGCCATGCGGCCCGCCGCCGAGGCGGCCTCGACCACGCCGCGCCGGTCCCGCGCAGTGGCGGTGTCGCGGCCGCGGTGCACATACAAGGCCTGGCGGTGTCCGCTGTTCGCAGCCAGGTCGATCACGGCGTCCGCCGGAGTGACGTAGTCGATGCCGACGTACGGCACGGCCGCAGCCGTCTCGTCCCTGCGGCCGACCGCGACGAACGGGAACTGCTCTGCGACCAGCCGTTCCAGCTCGGACCCGACCATCTGCTGGCCGAGCAGGATGCAGCCGTCGGTGAGCCGCAGCCGGGTCTTGCGATGGAACAGACTGCGGGTGCCGTTCTCGACCGGCGAGGACGTGAAGAACAGCAGGTCCCAGCCGATCGCCTCGGCCGCACGTTCGATCCCGTTCAACAGCGGGCCGTAGAAGTCCAGGCTCTCCGGCGACAGGGCTTCCTCGTAGGTGAAGACGCCGATGATCTGGTTGTCCAGACCGGCCAGCCGGCGGGCCGCCGGATCGGCGACGTAGGTGGCCTGCTCAAGCGCCCGCTTGACCCGCGCCCGCGTCTCTTCCGGGATACGCACGTTCGTGCCGTCACGGTCGTTCAGCACCACCGAGACGGTGGTCTGGCTGACCCCCGCGATCTTGGCGATTTCGCGCTGGGTGACCCGGCGCGGCTTCGTTGACATCGATCCTCCGGTGATAATGCGTAACTTCAACAGACGTCGGCGACATTAAACCGCTGGAAACAAGAGCGCAATACCCCTTGACCAACGGGCTGCCCGGTTGAGACCGTCCGTGTCACGACATTGAAGATAGGCATTATCACGACAGTGCGCGGCCCAGACAGGAGCAGACGATGACAACCCCACATGCCAAGGGCGCCCACCTCAGCCGTCGCGGTCTTCTCGGCGCGGCGCTCGCGGCCGGCGTCGTACTGATCGCCGAGCCCACCCCCGTGACGGCCCACGCCGCGGACGGCGATGTCACCCTGACCGCCGGCGGGATCAGCCTGCTGGCCGGCATCGGCGGCCGGCTCGCCATACGCGACGCGGCCGGTGTCACCCGTACCGCCGGGTCGAAGTTCCAGATCAAGGACCAGCTCACCGGCATCCACCTGTCGACCGGCGGCACCCCCGCACTGGCCACCCTGCAGGACGGAACACCGGCGATCCGGATGGACTACGCCTTCGACGCGGCCGCCGGGCCGGCCACCGTCACCGGCTGGTTCAGCGTCACCACCGAGCACGCCCGGCTGGAGTGGCGGATCACCGGCGCGGACACCCTGGTGCCGGACGGCTTCCTGTTCAGCCGGGCGATCCAGGCGCCGACCGCGCCCGACGACTGCATCGCGATCACCGAATGGGTCCGCGACGCCGGCGGCGGCATCCCCTACGAGGAAACCGTCGGCGTCGCACACACCTCGACCTGGGGCAGCCGGCACGGACTGTTCCTGCTGGCCCGCTCACGCCAGGCCTGGACGAACGCGACCTGGGTCCACGCACCAGGAACGGCCGACCCGGCCGGCGGGTGGACCAGCCGGGCCGACTTCTTCTTCTCCGACACCAGGCCGTCGGCCACAGCCACCATCGGCCGCGGCCGCGAACTCGGCCTCGAGCTGACCACCGACCGTGACTTCAACCTCTACCAGGTCCCCGGCGAGCCGATGCAGCTCACCGCCCTGGTCGCCAACGGCGGCACCGCACGCCCGGCCGAACTGCAGCTGTCGGTACGCGACTTCGACGGCGCGCAACTGGCCGCCACCAACGTGACCGGCAGCATCGCCGCGGCGGGCACCTGGCAGCACACCTTCACCGTGCCCGCGCCGGCCGCCGGCATCGCGCTCGCCGAGGTCGTCGTACGGTCCGCGGACGACGAGGCCTTTGCCCGGACCAACCTCGCGACCCTGCCACCGTTCGCCTACCAGGCCGGCGCGGACAGCATGTTCGGGATCGCCAACTACCCGTGGCTGCAGCGGCCGAGCGCCGACGCCGTACTCGACCTCTGGCAGCGGGTCGGCATCGCACTGGTCCGCATCGCCTACGACGGCGGCCCGGGCTTGCCGCCCTCCGCGTTCGACGCACGTGGCATCCGCCACAACATCGAACTGCAACCGTCACTCGACGCGACCGACACCGAGGCTGCAGCCTGGGCAGCCGACAAACTGACCGTGGCGCAAGGGGCCGGAGCCGGCTACTTCGAGGTCGGCAACGAACTGAACCGGCCGTTCAACACCGGAGCAGCCGCCCAGACCTACCTGGACAAGGCGCTGCGCCCGGTCTTCGACCGACGGGCTGCGACCGGCGCCGCCGTCAAGCTGATGAACAACGGACTCGCCGGGATGGACAAACCCTGGGTGGAGACCTTCATCGCCGCCGGCGGCTGGGACCTGATCGATGCGTTCGCCTATCACCCCGGCCGCGGCAACTTCACCCCGGACTACATACCTCCGGGCGACGACTGGAGCACCGGCCCCGAAGGCACGTACTGGAACTTCTACGGCGGACTGAAGCAACTGAAGACGCTGATGGCGCAGCACGGCGAGAAGGAGGTCTGGCTGACCGAGGCCTACGCGCCGACCAAGCCGAACAGCTGGTGGCACGACACCTACCGGCACGCCGCCGAGAACGTCCTGCTCAGCCTGGCACTGGCGAAAGCCGAAGGCATCGCCTGCGTGTGCTGGTACCAGTTCCACGACAGCGTGCTGGGCATGCCGCAGGTCGCCGATCCGGACAACGTCGAATACCACTACGGGCTGATGAACCGCGACCTCAGCCCGAAGCCGTCGCTCCTGGCGTACGCGACCGCGGCCCGCATACTCGATCAGGCCACCTTCCAGGGCTGGCTGACCTTCCCCGACCCGCAGACCTTCGGCCTGTGGTTCGACACACCCGACGGCCCGGCGGTCGTCCTGTGGAACCGGGCCGACGGCTACTTGCTGAACACCTCCGGCCAGCGCACCGACTGGCACTTCCCCGCCCCCGAGGTCTGGGTCGACCCCTGGCCGACCAAGACCCTCCTCACGGTCACTGCCGGCAACGCCGTACGCCAGCTGGACGCCATCGGCCGCAGCTGGCAGCTGTCATCGGCCCCGGGCCAGGTGACACTCACGCTCGACGGCTCACCACGCATCTTCTACGGCCTGACACCACTGGCCAAGCCCGGCGCCAATACGCTGGCGGGCTGCCGCTGGCGGAGGCCCGGCGAACAACCCAGCGACCGGCCGTTGCAGCCGCCCGGACCATCCGAGAGGCGTTCCGCAAGGTGATCATCCCGCTCGCCGCACCGGGCATCTTCACCACCGCGATCATCACCTTCACCGCGGCCTGGAACGAGTTCCTCATCGCTCTGTCGATGACGAACCAGCCCGGCATGCAGACAGCGCCGGCCGCCGTCTCCACGTTCGCCGGCGCCACCCGGTTCGAGACCCCATCCGGCAGCCAGATGACGGCAGGGGTCCTGGTCACCATCCCCCTGGTGACCACGGTGCTGCTCTTCCAGCGCCGCATCGTCGCCGGACTGACCGCCGGCGCGGCGAAGCAGCCGCCCCACACCCCCGCGTCCAAGGAGCAATCAGCCGCATGTCCGTTCCCGGTACCCCACCGTGGTGGCGCAGCGCCGTCATCTACCAGGTCTACATCCGCAGTTTCGCCGACCGCAACGGCGTCGGCGACATCGTCGGCGTCGGCGACATCGTCGGCATCCGCTCCCGCCTGCCGTATCTCAAGTCGCCACCTGGGGGCTCTCCAACCACGACGTCATGCGCCACCCCAGTCGCTACGGCCGAAACGCCGCCAAACGCTGGGTCGCCGGCGAGCGCTACGAACCCGTCGGCCCCCTCGACCTGGACCTGGGCACACGCCGCGCCCGCGCCGCCGCCCTCCTCACCCTCGCCCTCCCCGGCGGCGCCTACATCTACCAGGGCGAGGAACTCGGCCTCCCCGAAGTCGAGGACCTGCCCAAGGACGTCCTGCAGGACCCCATCTGGGAACGCTCCGGACACACCGACACCGGCCCGCGACGGCTGCCGGGTGCCCATCCCCTGGTCCGGGCAGCACACGCCGTTCGGCTTCAGCCCCGACAACGCCACCGCCACACCCTGGCTGCCCCAGCCCGCCAACTGGAACGAGCTCACTGTCGAGGCACAGGCCGGCGACCAGACCTCCATTCTGGAGCTGTACCGCACCGCCCTGCGCCTGCGCCGCGAACACCCCGCCCTCGGCGACGGCACCATGACCTGGCTGGACGCGCCACCCGGCGTCCTCGCCTTCCGCCGCGACCCCGGCTTCGTCTGCGTGGTCAACCTCTCCGCCGCCCCGAACCCACTCCCCGACCACTCCTCCGTCCTCCTCGGCAGCGCCTCTGTCGAGGACAGTGTGCTGGCAACGGATCACGCGGTCTGGCTCGAAGTCTAGGATGTGCACAATCAGCCACATGAAGATCACAGCGGGCGCGCCGCCCACGCACAGCACGCCTGCCGACCTCGCCCTGGGGTTCCTGACGGGTGGTGTGATCGGGGCGTCGCTGACCGCCTTCATCAGCGGGTGCGTCGTCGAGAAGGCGTCCCTGATTGTCCCGGGGCTGGTTCTGCCCGCGGCCTACGGTCTGCTCTTCTTCCTCTGCACCCTGCCGCGCCGCGCCCGTGAGGCGGCCGTCGCACCGCGCACGGCGCTCGCGGTGATCGAGAGCCTGGAGGCCGTCGGGGGTGAGACCAGCGACGTGCCGGTGCGGTTCGAGCTGTCCGTCGCGCCGGACGACGCGCCCGCGTTCCGCGTCGAGATACGGCAGGACGTCAACCTCGTCGAGCTGCCCGATTACCGGCCGCGCGGGGTCGTGGTGGTCGAGTATCCGCCGGACAGGCCGTGGAAGGTGCGGATCGTGAAACGGCCAACGCCGAAGTGGGAGGAGCGGGCAGCCGGGGCGCGCCTGGACTCGGCGCCCGGACCGGTCATGAAGAGCGATCCCCCGGCGGGCTGTGCCGGCGGTCTCCTCACGCTCCTCGGCCTGTTGCTCGGCACGGCCGCCGTGCTCCTGCTGTTCCGCGCCGATCTGTTCGGCCCCGACGAGAGCGGCGCCTCCCCAAGGCCGTCCGTTTCCTCCTCGTCGTCCACGACCACCGTGACGTCGGCGACCGGTACGGTCACCCTCGGGCCGGGCCAGTCGATGCTCGACCAGGGCGAACTGCGCAAGGCCGTCGAGTCGTTGACGCAGGGCGGGGACAAGCGCCGGGCACTCACCGTCGTCGTGCAGGACCACCTGCTGACGGTCGTCTTCTCCCCCACCGGTGTGAAGACCGCCGGGTTCGACCCTAGGTCCCTGCCCTACGATCGCGTCCCCGCGCTGGTCGAGAAGGCCAGGACCACTCTCGGCGTCGACTCCCCGCGGAGCTGGCAGCTGACCGCCGACGGCGTCACCGGCTCGCTCACACTCAGGGTCGTGGTGACCGGTGACGGGGGCACGGGAACGCTGGAGGCGGACGGGCGGGGCAAAGTGATGCGGCGCAGCGGCAGTTGATCGGAACCGGAGGAGGAGGGCGCATGGGGTGGGACGAGTTTCTGGTGCTGTGGTGCGGGGTGTGGGGTGTGGTGGCGGTGGTCGGGTTCGTCCGGTCGCTGGCCGGGGTGACGAAGGCGCAGCGGACGGTCCGGCTCACGGGGTGGATCGAGCGGGTGCGGGAGCCGCGGCACGGCGGGTCCCGGGTGGGCGGGATATCGGTGGTCGTCTCCTACCGTGACCCGGCCTCCGGTCAGGAGGTCACCGTGACGAACGACGGTGAGCGCGGCGAGATGATCACCTCCGCGTGGGAGGGCCGGGAGATCGGGGTCAGCCACCCGCGGGGCAGACCGCACGCCTACCGGTTCTCCAACATCCCCGAGGAGCCCAGTCGCGGGTTGGGCTGGCCAGGTTTCGCGGTCTTCCTGGTCTACGTCGGGCTGGTGGTCCTCGCCGCGGTCGACTGGGGGTGGCCGTGGGCGCTGATCGGCTTCGGCGGTCCTTGGGCGGTCTCCGGCGCCGTTCACCTGCCCGGGGCGGTACGCGCCAAGAACCGCCGCATCGAGAGGCTGGCTGCGATGGAGACCGTCCCGGGACGGGTCGTCGCGGTCCTCAAGGACGTCAGCGTCGACCAGGACGACGGTCACACCTGGACCACGATCACCCCGGTCGTGTCGTTCACCACTCGCGAGGGCACGGCCGTTACGGCCTACTGCACGTCGAACCTTCCGGACCCCGCCGGCGCGTACGGCCGCGATGTGACGGTTCATTACACGCCCGCCGACCCGGCCGAATTCACGCTGGACCGCGCGGCCGATCACCGCTCGGAGGAGCGGGACGTGAGGTTCAACGTCCTGGTGTTCGTCGTGCTCGTGGCGACGGCCGTGGTCGGAGTGGTGTTGCTTTGATGCCCAGGAGGGGCTCTGGACCAGGTGGGTTACCTTCTCCCCTATGGAACCGTTCACGTTCGACTACGAGAACCTGCATGCGCGTGTGGACCGGGGGGTGTTCGAGCTGTTCAACCTGGACAGTTCGGCGCACACGTTCCGTGTCCCGCTGCGCTGGCTCGGGGTGTCGCTGCACCACAAGAAGCCAGACCGACCCGGCACACTGTACTTCGGTGTCGTACGCGATCCGCAGGCCGCCCTTTACAACACCGACCGGCTCGCCTTCCGGCACTCGACCTCACCCGCGCTCCAAGTACCGCCCGGAGACGAGCCGTTGTTTCGCGCCTACTTCACCGAGGTGGCCCGGCTCGCCGACCGGCCGGTGGTCTGACGTGGAACCGGTGGTCTTCGAGCACGACACCGTGCACATGCGGTCGACCACGGAGTCTTCAAGGTGTTCCGGCGGGGCGGCATCATCGGCTCGTACCGGGCCCCGCTGCACTGGGTCAAGGTCCGCGCGGAGACCCGCAGGGGCGGTCTGACCCGGCTGCACATCGGCAACGTCGAACAGCTCGACGAACCGCTCTACGCGAGCACGACGAGTTCCCTGCACCTCCTGGTCACCCTCGAGACCCCGACCACTGACGAGCCCCTCTACCGCACCTTCTGGGACCGGCTGCGGGCCGCGCTCGCCCCGGCCACCGGCAGGCTGCCGCGCGACAACGGGCATCTGGCCATGCTGGACAACTCCTACTCATACCTGCGGCAGTTCACCCGGGATGTGCCGCAGGCGATCAGCTTCGCCGGCGGTACGGGCACCGAGGGCCTCATGGAGGCCGTGGCGATCCCGAAGAAGCTGAACGCGGATGGGGCCCGGAAGGTCCCCGACCACGCGCCGACGGACGGACGGCGCCGCCGGCCTGACGCCCGCCGACTGGCACCGCTACCTGGCCGGTCTCCCGTACCGACGCCGTGCGGCTCCGCGCAGTGAGGGGACAGGGCCCGTGGGACCGAGCCAGGCCGAAGACACCGCCACCCGATGGGCCCGCCTCCGCACCAGGGGCCCATCGGGTGGCGAGGGGCGCCGAACAGCAGACGCCCGATTGTGAGGCCCGGTATGCCCTGCGCTCCGGAGTAGAGGGCACCGTCAACGAGTTCGCCCACGGACACGGCATGCGCCGCTGCCGCTACCGGGGGCAGCCGAAGGCCCACCTGCAGCACGTCCTCACGGCCATCGCCGTGAACATCGAGCGCCTCAGCGACTTACGCTCCACCGGCGAAGCACCCCGGCCCCGGCCACCGACAGCCTTCCAGAACTTCCTGGACCAGCACGGGATCCCCCGCCTGAAATCCTGGCGAGCCGTCAGCGGCTGACTCGGCACTCTCAAGATCCCCGACAGAGTCAAGCTCAGGTTGCCGGGGCCGTCCCACCAGGGGCGGTAGGAAGCGGGGTCCCTGGTGTTGTCGAACTTGGCCTCGTCGCAGGCGGTGCCGGCCGCCAGGCAGTGCTCCTTGACCTTGAACACGACGCGGGCGGAGAGCGAGGTGGTGCGCAGACCGTACTCGATGCTGGTCGGGTAGCCGCCGCGGATGTACTGCTCCGGAGACTTGAACTTCTTGTTCGGGGCGTAGTAGTTGGTCTCCTGCGCCCAGTTGATGATCTGGCCGACGACCTCCCACCTCCAGGATCATCCCGCTGACCCGATTACTGACCCGCCGCCTGCCGGATGCCCTCAGGCTCTCCCACGGCTATCGCGTGGAAGCCGAGGGCAACGCCCGTTGACAGCGCCAGAAACACGCCATGCCCGGTCCTCCGGAGGGAGGGCCGGGTCCGGCTGTCGTGAGGGGTGGGAGTCCTCCGGAGTCGCGGGAAGTTTCGGGACTTCAGGAGCCGCAACGTCCCCGGCTGCGGAACTGGATCCTGCCGCAGAAGGGGTCCGGCCAGAGGGCTCCTCCGCCCCGCAGCCGGTCAGCGACAGACATGCCACCGTCGGCAGCAGAATGGTTCTCCAGACTCACCTATCCACAGCAAATTCTCCAAACTGGAGTCGAACTGGCCCTCGAATGTGGTCGGTTGATCCAACTGATCACATGTGCCTTCAAAGGCGAGAACAGCCTCAGCGGGCCGGCTCGGCATCCGGCTCCTCGCCCGGAGCGGAAATCGGGCCCGGGTCCTCGGTGTCGGTGTCGAACGGCGGTGCGTCCTCGGTCCACTTCATCGAGGTGATCGTCGTGTAGCCCTGCAGCTCGCCCTTGCTCACACCGTCACCGCTCCGGGTGGCGACCGTCTCGGTGCCGAGTGGCATGCCCGTGGACTTGTCGAAGATCAGGCGGAGTTCGGCGGGCCCGTGGGGGCTGGGGAGGGCGACGGCGTAGCCGGTGCGGCCTGTGTGGTCTTTGACGTCGCCTAGGGAGCGCACGCCGGGTTCGGCGGCGAGGAGGCGGTAGGCGGCGGCGCGCAGGGCCGGAGTGGACGGGAGGGTCGTGGCGATTCGGACGGCTGTGTCGACGACGGTCCGGTCGAGGATTTCCTCGGGGGCGTTGTAGTCCTTGTCGACCAGGGCGAAAAGGCGCTTGCGGAGGGCCTGTTCATCGGTGGGGAGCGTGGCCAGGAGGCGGAGAGGGAGGTCGCCCATCGTGCCGATGTCCGCGATTCCGCCGGGGGCGTCGTGTTGGATCTCGCCCTTGCCGGCGTAGGTGACGGTCTCACCCCTCAGGTTCCACGACGTGGGGGAACCGTCCGCCTTCCACGCCGCCTCGTCGGCTTTCGTGGCCGGACGGGCCCCCAGGTCCAGGAGCTGCGACCACTGCTTGTTCCTGGCGGCGGCGGTCCAGTACCGCTGCTCGGTGCGCACGGCGACGGTGTAGTTCTTGCCGGGGACCTTGTGGAGGGAACCGAGGTGTTTCTCCACGTACCAGTACGTGCCGGAACCGGCCGGTTGCTGCTCAACGTGGGAGGCGGCAGCGAGAAGGACCTGGCTGCCGGAGCCCGATGTCGCGGAGGGCGCAGGTCCTGGCTCCTGCGGCGCGGTTTCGATGATCGCCAGAACCGCCACCGCCGCCGCGGTGGCCAGGGCGAGACCCGAGAGGAGAGGGCGGCCCACCCTCCGCGGCTGGGGGGTGGCGCGAGCCCTGCGCGTTGCGCGCGGACGGGTCATGACTGTTGCAAGCTCCTCTTCCCGAACCGGTGACGGCGTGGGGCGGCCGGGGTCGAGGTGGGCGGGGCGGGCGGCTGTCAGGCGGTGCAGGATGTCGTTCTTCACCGGGCTTCCTTTCCTACAGTGATCCGGACTCGGGTGGACACGCGCCGCACGGCTGCGGCTTCCTCCATGAGCGGGTAGGCGGAAGCGGCCTCGGTGAGACGTTTGCGCGCCCGGTGCAGACGGACCCGCAGGGTGATGGGCGAGCAGCCGACCACCGCGGCCGCCTGTGCCGGGGTCAGGCCCTGCCACCCGGAGAGGATCAGCAGTTCCCGATCGTCCTCCGGCAGCGTGGCCAGCGCCTTGAGCAGCGCGCTTCGCTCGGATACCTCCTCGGCAATGTCCGCCTCGGCGGGTTCCGCCCAGGAGCGCAGTTCGGCGGCGAACGACGCGCGCCTGGCCTCCGCCCGGATGTTGTCCCGCAGGATGTTGCGGGCGACCCCGAGCAGCCATGGCAGCGGCGGCTCGGGGACGTCGTCCAGCTTGCGCCAGGCCACGGTGAACGTCTCGTTCACCACCTCGTCGGCGACCTGCCGTCCCGCACGGCTGACCACGTAGGCCCACACACGTTGCCGACAGCCGTCATAGATAGCGGTGAAACGATCCGCGTCGTAGTCGGGCACTGCCGCACCTCCTGTCCCTCCTGGTGTGTTCTGTCATTGGGTAGTGGGCCGAACGGGCTGATCGTTACAGCGCCATGCCGGAAAACACACCCGAGAGACGAGACGTACGTCACATCAGGGTCCGCAAGACCGCCGCGCAGGGCGCGGCGGTCGGAGGTGAGGGCGTAGCGGCGGGCGGCGAGGCCGTGGTCGAGGTCGATGCCGATTTCGTTGCGGAAATACTTCGCCGCGACGAGGTTCGCGGCCCACTCGTCCTGTTCCCACCGTCTGGTGAGAGGCCCCGGGCGGCGTCATCGCCCGGGGCTTCGTGCTGTCGGCGGCCGGCTGCTCTGCCCGGATGTGGGCGCGACCCGGCCCTGGGGAAGCTTCACCCTCGGCCTCGCCCACGGTGCCGACGAGCAGTACTTGGCGGACACTGCCCGCGCTCTGGCATCCGACATGTCCCTCATCGAAAGCCACCCGGGCCGCTGTCCACCTGCGCACCCTGCGTAAGGAGCTGCTGAAGGTCTCGAGAGCTGTCGGCGTCGCCCACCCGGCACTCATCACCACCGACATCGAGATCATGAACGGCGACTACGACGCCCGCACCCTGGCGAGCGTCTACGGCTACAAGGACGGCTGGGGCGAACTCGGCCCGGAACTCGCCCAGGAGATCACCGCACTGCTCACCACCGAGCCGACCCCTTTCCAGAAGCCTGCCAGCTGACGCGTGACGAGTTGCCGGGCCCTGATCTGCGAGGTCGGGCGGTACGGGGGCGGTCGGCCGGGCCGACTACGAGCCACGGCCTGTTGACCTGGGCAGGTGGGACTGGCACGGCAACATCCCGGCCCCTCCGGGGCGCGGGTCCTGGGGGCACGTCCGACCAGCCCCACCTGCTGCACGACGAGACGGCAGTTACCCAAACGCCGACTCCACGCTGAGCCCAGCCGGTGGTGCCCTCAGCCACACGTGGCTGAGGGCACCACCGCATTCCAGTCGCCAGCGCCTTCGTCGGATGTCGGCTCTCGGCACACTTCCTCGACCGGTCGTGAAGAGAGACTCCGGCCGGGCGGAACACGCCGCGAGATCTTCGGCTACGCCGATACCGACAAGGGTCCGCTGCAGTTGCGCAGACCTGCCTCGATTCCTACGGTGCAGCCGTGACGGGCAGGAACGGGAGGAGTGCACATGCGGGATTGCTAACCGTCGTAAACCCCCCAGTCCCGCACACTGCCGTGACCGGAGCAGTCACCGCCGAAGACCCAGTAGCCCGGGCCGACCAACGGACCCCAGACTTCGGTACCGTCCGAGCACTGGGTCCACGATCCGGAACTTCCATAGTCGACGTTGCAGTCCGCTCTCCACGACGTGCCGTAGTTGACGAAGTTGTTGCAGTAGTTCGCGTGCCGTATCGAAGGAGCCCCGTCCCTGCTCTGAGTCACCACTACCGGCCCGTCAGGCACCTGTCGCGGCTGAGCCGTCGTTGCCGAGGCGGCGGACTCGATGGGCGACTCAGGTGCTGCTCAGCGCGCCCCGGGTACCGCGCATGAACGCGCATTGCGCACGCGTGACCGGCACCATCCGCCGCAAGGCCCTCGACCACGCCCTGATCCTGGGCGGGAACCACGCCAGGAAGGTCCTGACTGACCACCAGGACCACTACAACGGACACCGGCCGCACCGATCCCGGCAACAGCTACCGCCCAGCGCGACCGAGCAGCCCGCAATCGTGCACGACCCCGACGACCGAAGCATGCTCCGCACCAGGGTCCCCGGCGGCATCAACAACGAGTATCGATACGCTGCGTGACCTGCAACGACGACTTTTCGAGCCCCACAGGCCACTGACCGGACCGAATCCGACCGACCGCGGAAAGCCGGGATCGAAAATCCACCTGATTGTTGACCGGAACGGACTGCCACTGTCGCTGGGTATCTCCGGCGCGAACATGCACGACAGCCTCGGCCTTGAGCCGCTCGTGCGAGGCATCCCACCCATCCGATCCCGGCGAGACCCACGCCGCCGAAGGCCCGGCAAGCTCCATGCGGACAAGGGCTACGACTACGATCACCTGCGCCGATGGCTCCGCAAACGCGGCATCCAACACCGCATCGCCCGCAAGGGCATCGAGTCCTCACAACGACTCGGACGCCACCGCTGGGTGGTCGAGCGGACCGTGTCCTGGCTGGCCGGCTGCCGACGTCTGCACCGCCGCTACGAACGCAAGGCCGAACACTTCCTCGCCTTCGTCGGCATAGCCGCCGTTCTCATCTGCCATCGCCGTCTGACCATGTAGTTGGCGGTCTGGAGGTTAGGCGCCGCCGCTTCAAGACCGTCACCATGGACGATCTCGTGGAACGGCTCGGGGTGTGTGACCAGTCGCCATGGCCGTCGTCCCGTTGCCTGAGGTCGGATGCAGCCGGATCAGGCTTGACCTGTGACCTTGCCATCCCTCGTGACCCTCACGGTGACCACCCCGCCGGCCGGGACTTCGACTCGCGGCCACCCGAGGAACGCCGTGTACCCAAGGGGGCGGGCCGATTGGTGGGCCGTTTCCGCCAGGACCGACACCCGTGCCGCGTAGGCCGTGTCGTTCGTCAAGCGGACTACGGCGGCATGGCGGCTCTCGCGGACATATTCAGCCTCGACATGGTCAAAGGGAAAGAGGACCCCTTCCCCGGGTCGCACGTAGATTCCGGGAAGTTCGAGTGCCATCAAGATGCCATTGGTCTCGGTCCAGGAGTTTCTCGTCTTGATGAAATTGCCGACGGCCCCCTTACCCTCTGCATCGCTGGGCTGGATCCGCTCCATGCTCGAACCGATTAGGTAGTCGGTTGTTATATGTCCCGGCATGTTGACGGCCTCGGCGTGGGCATGCTGGATATCCCTGATGAGTTCAGCGTACTTCTTGTTCCCAGTCGCTCGATATAGCTTGAACAGGTGGTCCGCGGAGGACGTACAGACGCCGGGCGCGGCATGCTTGTTTTGGCTGCTTGCCCAAACCGCGCCGGCCATCCTTCCATTCAGTTGCGCAATATCGCTGTCTGCCGGAAACAGAGGATCGTACGCAAGCGTCCAGGACGAGCAAAGTGCGGCTTGGACCTTCGCGCGATCCAGCCAACCCTTCTTTCCGGTGTACTGGTACAAAGCCATGAATGACTCCAGGAAACCAAATGCCGATTCGGAATCTGCATCCTGTGAAATATCCGCGCACGCTCCGCTGGTGAATCCACGGGACTTGATGTCGCGCTCATAGTAGAATTCGGCCGCTTCCTCGGCTACGGCCAACCAGTCCGGACAATGGAAGTATTCAGCTGCCAGGGCAAGCCCGGCCGGAGCGATGGCGCCGGCCGTCGAGTTGTAGACGGCGATATCGCCTGTTTCGGGCACGATGTACTGACCGAATTCTCCGTGCTTTCGCCAGATCCGGGTGAAGGCCGCGGCCAGGCCACCCGCGGCCAATTCCCAGGATTCCTTGATGGCGCCGCCATGCCCTTGCGCCTTCAGGAGCATCAAATGCTTGATCAGCCAGAAGAGTACGTCTCCGTTCTTGCGCACCATCGCCTGTACCGCCGGAAAGTCGGGGTGATCCTTCTCTGAGCGGATCGCGCCATCTTCGCTGATGAAGCCGTAGAAAAATCCGCTTCGCCCCTTCATGCGGGAACAGACGAAGTCAAGCTCATCGGAGACCCTGCCGCGTTCCGTCGGGTCATTCAGAGCCAACATGGGGTAGGTGTTGATCAGGCCGCTGACCCAACCCAATTGAAAGTGCTTAGAGTTTTCCGGCAGATAGTACCTGCCAGCCTTGGTTTCGGTGAAATTTCCCCGGCAGATGTCGGTGCCAAGCTCCGCCAGCTTGCTCATCGGAAGCAGGTTGCGAGGCATGGTGGGGCCAGTAAGCGACTTTCGCACATCCATGAACTTTTGCAGGACTGCCGGAATTCCGTCAGCATCGAAGGTGAAGACCTGGAAGCGAATCGACACCGAGTCACCGGGAGCCCAGTTCAACGCCCTATCGTCGCTCGGTCGAAAGTCGCCGAAACCGGCCACCTGCTGGCGCATGACGGGCGTCGAAATGCGGAATTCGCAGCTTGCCCTGCTCGCGCTCTCTTCAACCGAGAGTCCACTATTGCCCAGTCGGGTTCCTTGCTCCGTGAGGACGATCCAGCCCTTCCTCAACTTAGCCGAGAAGAAGCTCATCGCTGGGGCGGCAGTAGAGCAGGTTTCCAGCTCGATCCGCGAAGGCATCGCGACATCAGAGGCCAGTCGTGGGTTATTCGATATCGTCAGCGGCGTCCGGGGATTGTAGTACATGTCGACCGGGTAGTCCGGATTATATCCATCGCCGATGGCGCGATAGCGATTGCCGTTATAGACTATTCCGGGAATCATCACGTAGTTCGCGGTCTCCCAGTTCTTGAATGGGAAATCGACAGAGATCGCGGTTTGTTCCGCTTCCCCCTTCTCCAGAGTGCATGTCAGGGTGACCTCCCATCCGTGATCATCGGGCACCCGCCGCGTCTCCCACTCCAGCTGCCACTGCCGCGGGCCGTCGGTCAGCGTGTCGCCGTCAAATTCTTGGGCTTGGCGCAGCGTCGTGCCCTCATATTTCCGAATCAACACCCGCAGGGAGCCGTGCAACTCTCGCAGAGAACGGCTCAATTCGGCAGCCGGGCCACCCGCCCCGCCAACCCCTGCGTCGAGCGGTTGGGCTCGCGAGATCGTCGGTTCGAGAGTGATCTTCGCACCGACCCCGGCGGCCGCCAGCAGAGAAAGGCAGTGTCTCCTGTCGAGCATTCTGCAACCATCCTCGCGTGTGTGTTCCCGTGGCGGAAGCTTCAGATCAATGCCGGTACCATGCCACGGCCTGCGAGGGGCACGCAAGGATAAATCCGAAACATTTCTCCTTACCGACGGCGTCTCCTGCTGAGCTGCCCCGGAGTGTCCGGAGACCTTGTTACTGACCTTCAGTGCGTGATGTCGTGGGGTGCTGACGGGTCGTGAAGCCTGCGGTATGCCCTTGTCGTGAGGTTTCCGCAAGGCGGTGGCTTGACCGCACAACGACGTGCCGCCCGCGAGCGGCTCCGGCTCCGGGCTGCCGCTTGTCGGCGGCGGCTGAACTTGGGTTCTGGATCACTTTCAGTGCCAGGGCCACGGAGGGTCACCACAACCGGGATCATGAACCGCCGTGGCTGATGTCCTCCTTCATGATCTGTGGTTTCACCAGGTCGACGACGTTGTGATCGAAAAGGTGTTGGCCGACGGCGAGTTGGTGGTCGTACAGGCCCGCACGTCAGCGGAGCGGGTTGCGTGTCCTGCCTGCGGGACGGCGTCGGCCCGGGTGCATAGCCGGTACGTCCGCCGACTCGCTGACAGCGCGGTCGGCGGTCGCCCCGTTGCGATCGAGTTACAGGTACGCAGGTTCCGCTGCCGCCAACACGCGTGCTCGCAGGCCACGTTCGTCGAGCAGGTCGAAGGTCTGACCTTCCGGCACGGGAGGCGAAGCGCCGGGCTGCAGACGATGCTGCAGCACCTGGCCGTGATGTTGGCGGGCAGGGCTGGAGCTCGCCTGATCGTGTCCCCTGCCGTGGTGTAGGGGATCAAGGCGGTGAGCCTGGGTCGGTGCGCCCTGCATGTGCTTCCGCTGCTCCGGTTCGTGCCCCCTGAACAGGCAACGGCCATCGTGCAACGCTCCGGGAAAACGGCTAAGTCCAACCCGGGGAGTGCACGATGGCCTTGTCCCAGTCTGACCTATTGCGGCTGCTGGAGTCACTACGTGCGGCGGATGGAGTCGAGACAATCCGCGCGGTGTGCGAGCGCATTCTGCAGGAACTGATCGAGGCGGAGGCCACCGCCCGGATCGGCGCCGAGTGGAACGAGCGCACCGAGTCCCGCACCACCTGGCGCAACGGGCACCGCGAGAAGACGCTGACCACGCAGGCCGGCGATGTGGAGCTGGCGATCCCGAAGATCCGGGCGGGGAGCTTCTTCCCCTCGCTGCTGGAGCGCCGCCGCCGGATCGACCGGGCCTTGTATGCGGTGGTGATGGAGGCATACGTGCTCGGGGTGTCCACCCGCGGCGTCGATGACCTGGTCAATGCCCTGGGCGCGGACACCGGCATCTCCAAGAGCGAGGTCTCGCGGATCTGTGCCGGGATGGATGCGGAACTGACGGCTTTCCGTACCCGGCCGCTGGATCACACCCCTTTCCCTATCTGTTCTTGGACGCCACCTACGTCAAGGCCCGGGTGAACCATAGCGAGCAGGGAAACCGCGAGGTGGTCGGGGTGATGGTGGATGACAGCGAGAGCGACGCGTCCTGGACCGCGTTCTTACGCTCCTTGCGCGAGCGGGGGCTTTGCGGGGTGCGGCTGGTGGTCTCCGACAGCCATTCGGGGCTGGTCAAGGCCATCCGCAAGGTCATGTTCGGTGTCGGCTGGCAGCGCTGCCGGGTTCATTTCGTGCGCAACGTCTTCTCGGTGATCGAAAAGGGCACCGGGGAGATGGTCGCCGCGACCATCCGCACCATCTTCGCCCAGCCCACCGCCGAAGCCGTCCGGGCCCAGCCGGACACCGTCGCCGACATGCTCGGCAGACAGTCCCCCAAGGTCAAAACCATGCTGCTGGATGCCAAGGAAGACCTCACCGCCTTCGCCGACTTCCCCCAGCCGCACTGGAAAAAGATCCAGTCCACCAACCCGCTGGAACGGATCAACCGCGAGACCAAACGCCGCACCGACGTCGTCCAGGTCTTCCCCAACCCCGAGGCCGTCCTACGACTGGCCACCGCAGTGCTGGCCGAAATGCACGACGAATGGATCGCCTTCCCCCGCCGCTACCTCTCCGAAGAGAGCATGGCCACCGTCTACGCCACCGCCGACACCGAGGCCCTCCCCGGCACTACCGAGGGCTGATCCCCTCCATCACGGCAGGGGGACACGATCGACGAGAACCGCGCTTTTGCGATGCCGGACCATGTGCAGCTCACCCGGCCGCGCGACAGCCGGGTCAGCTCGCCGGGCTGGTCAGTTGACAGTGTGGATAATCGTTGTCCGGATCGCCGACGGGAACCCAGAGCATCAGGACCTTGCCTTGCCTCAAGGCGGCGTAGGAGTCGGGCTCCCGCTCACCCGTTTCGGGGTGAGCGGCGTCGAAGCCCACGGGGTGAGCGGCGTCGAAGGAAACAGCGACGAAGCTTTGCTTCTTGTTGGAGCCTTGCTCCCAGGAGCCTGTTCCGGACCAGGCCAAACCGTCGTACCAGCCGACGGCGACGCAGACTTTATCGGCGATGAACGTCCCGTCCTGCTTCAGCGTGAGGGTGCCGCCGTCGGCATCGGTCCACGTGGTCGCAAGTTCGGCCGGCTTCAGAACGACCGGTTCGCCGTCGGGCGGCGGCATGACGGTGAACCTGCCGCAGGCCGTCAGGGCGAGGGCCATGGCGAGCAAGATCAGCGCAGTACGACAGTAACGCAGCGCACTCCACCCCTAGCGGGTTCCGCAGGCCGCGTGCGCGACCGATGGGCTCAAGAACTCATGCCGTACTCTGGCACGGAGTTTGAACACGTTCAAGTCTCAGTCGTCGGCGGCCACTCCTCACGAGGCGTGAGGCGGTACGGCAGCGAGTACCGCAACCACAGCGGCCGATCGCGGTCAGGCCGCAAATAGCCCATGGAGCACCTTCTTCGCGAACCGCTTCCTGGCCCGGCGCACGCGACGGTCCATGCCATCACCACTTGACGCGACGGGCACCGCGACAGGTTGCTGACCGCCCAGGGCGGAGAACAGCTGCGCGCCGCTACACCACACCAGGGGACATGACCGCTCGCCTCGCCCATGCGCTCGTGGCCGGTGTGAGCCGGTCGACTCTCCTGCGGCTGATACGCCGTCTGCCCGCCCCCATGAGTCACACTCCGCGCGTGCTCGGGGTCGATGATTTCGCTCTGCGCAAGGGGCATAACTACGGCACGATCCTGATCGACATCGAGACACGCCAGCCGGTCGACCTCTTGCCTGACCGGACCACCTCAACGGTGGCCCAATGGCTCCTCGACCACCCCGGGGTCGAGGTGATATGCCGGGACCGCTCCGTCGCCTACGCTGAGGCGGGGCGCCTCGGCGCCCCGAACGCGATTCATGTCGCAGACCGGTGGCACATCTGGCACAACCTGGCCGAGGCCGTTCAGAAGACAGTCACCCAACACCGCGCCCTGCTCCGCGAACCGGAGGAGACCGCCCCGACGTCCTCTGCAGTGTCGTTGCAGGCCACGGACTTGGACCCGCGCACCTCGGCCGGACCGCGGCAGTCCGGCCGACCGTCTGACCGGGTCCGGGAACAGCACGCCGCTGTCCACTCCCTGCTCAATCAGGGAGCCGGGCTGCGACCGATCGCCCGCCAGCTCGGTCTGGCACGCAACACCGTGCGTCGCCTCGCCCACGCAGCCACCGCAGACGAACTCCTCGTCGGACGGCGGACCGGACGCACCAGCATCCTCGACACCTGCAAGCCCTATCTGCACCGGCGGTGGGCCGAGGGCTGCACCGTTGCCCGCCGCCTGTTCGAGGAACTCCGCGAGCGCGGTTACACCGGCGGCGAGAGCGTTGTGAAGCAGTACGTCCACCGGCTCCGTGAAGCCTTCCCGCACAACGATCCGCCCCGCAGGAACCCGTCCGTGCGTGACGTGACCAGCTGGCTCACCCCCTTGTGCGGGACGGGCGTGATCGCATCACAGAGACGTCGGCCCAGCCGCCCCGGCCGTGCCAGGGTGGCCCGTCGGCTCTCCCGGCGGTGCTCCTCAGCGGTGAGGTGTTGTGATGGGCATCGGATCTGAGGTATTTGCCTCGGCTAAATCCAATACCGTTCAGTTAAGCCCTGCTGGGTTATCGTGGGTGCATGCCGCGTTCTGGTTGGGTGAAGCCGTCTTCTGATGTCCGGTTGTCGGATTTGGTGTCTGTGGGGTTGCTGACGCGGGTGTTTCCCGCGGACGTGGTTGACGCGGTGATCGAGGAGGCGGGGCGTACTGAGCGGCGTCACCGGTCGTTGCCTGCCCGGGTGATGGCGTACTTCTCGATGGGGATGGCGTTGTATTCGGATGGTTCCTACGAGGATGTGTTCGCGCAGCTCACGGACGGGCTGTCGTGGGCGTCGGGGTGGTCGGAGTCGTTTCCGCCGCCCTCGAAGTCGGCGATCTTCCAGGCCAGGGCTCGTCTGGGGTTCGAGCCAGTGCGGGATCTCTTCGCCCGTGTCGCGCGTCCGCTGGCGGGGCCGGACACGCCGGGGTCGTGGCTGGCCGGGCGTCGCCTGGTGGCGATCGACGGGACGTGCCTGGACGTGGCGGACACGGCGGCCAACGCGGAGTTCTTCGGGCGGCCCGCTTCCAGCAGGGGGGAGCGGTCCGCGTTTCCGCAGGCCCGCCTGGTGGCATTGGCGGAATGCGGTACTCATGCGGTCTTCGACGCTGTCACCGGCCCGTGCAGTGTGTCGGAGATCGAGTTGTCCCGGCAGCTCGTCGGGCGACTTGAGCCGGGCCAGCTGGTCCTGGCCGACCGGGGCTTTTACGGGTTCCGCCTCTGGCAGCAGTCCGCAGCCACGGGCGCGGATCTGCTCTGGCGAGTGAAGACGAACCTGAGGCCCCGGTATCTGGAAACCCTGGCCGACGGGTCGTGGCTGGCCAGGATCGTCCCGACGTCGGGCCCGAACCGGGCCACGACGGATCCACTCACGGTCAGAGTGATCGACTACACGGTCGATGACGGCCGGGACAACCCCGAGGAATACCGTCTGCTGACCACGATCCTCGACCCGGCCGAGGCCGGCGCCGAGGACCTCGCAGCCGCCTACGTCCAACGGTGGGAAATCGAGACCACCTTCGACGAACTGAAAACCCACCAGCGCGGGCCCCGCGCGGTACTGCGCTCGAAAGCCCCCGAGCTCGTCCAGCAAGAAATCTGGGGACACCTGTGCTGCCACTACGCCATCCGCACCCTGATGGCCGACACCGCCGCACACGCCGGCCACGACCCCGACAGAGTCTCCTTCGTCAAAGCCCTCCGCATCGCTCGCCGTTCAGTCGCGCAGAGCGCATTTCCCCCCTCCGAGCACTGACACGGCCGACACGATCTGGCATCACGCCATCCGATGGCTCACCCAACACCTCAACCCACCACGCCGAAAGCGCACACACCCACGAGTCGTCAAACGCAAGATCCTGAAATGGGCCGCGAAACGCTCCCACCACACACACTCGCCCCAACCCAAACACAACCCCCACATCACCATCCAAATCCACTAACTGAACGGTATTGCGGCTAAATCACCATACGGACAGGGTCTGTCCGTTTGCGTAGATCAGATGTCCACCACGGATGTCTGACGGGTAGATCCCGCCCACAGAGAGTCCGTTGCCCGTGCCGCCTCGCGCCCACGGTGAGTCGTTGTAGCCGACCGCGTTGACCACACGAACCTTGAAGTCGACGTTGTTGGGGGTGTACCCGTTGACCCAGAGGTTGTCTGCAGTAGCGTGAAGCGCAACCCAGTCGCCGTTGTACCACTTGGACCCCGTGTAGCTGATGGTGCATGCAAGGTCTCCCCCTACCCACACTTCTTGGGGACAGGGCTCCGATTCGGCCCCCTGGATCCCCGTTGGCGAGGCTGTCGCTTGGCCTGCCAGGGGCAGCGCCAGCATGGCGAGCGCGGCAAGGGGGATGACGGACTTTCTCACTATTTCACCCATCTGTTGGCGCCGGTTGTACCGGCGGGCGCGCATCAGCTTGACCGTGCGCATCGTGTGGGCAATGAGGAGAACCAGTGTTTGGCCTGAAACCGTCAAGTAATGGCAGACGCGGCATGGTTGACGTCTACAGTAACGCCGAAGTCGGCGCGGTTGTCGGAGATGAAGCCCCAGCGGCGGGGGCTCACTTCACCTCCCGAGCGAAACAGGCGGCTGCCCGGCGCAGGATCTCGCGCTCCAGCTGCCACGCCTTCTCCGCCTTGAGCAGCCGGACGTTCTCCACCCGCAGCCGAGCCAGCTCCTCGGCCGCGCTCACACTGCCGTCGCGGCCCTCGGGCGCGGCCCGAATCTCGTCCTTGCGCACCCACGTCCGCAGCGATTCCGCGGTGATGCCGAGATCTGCGGCCACCGCCGCGTACGTCCGCTTCCCGGCCGCGGCGCGGTAGAGCGCGACGGCATCCTTCCTGAACTCCTCCGGATACGAAGACTTGCGTCCCACCTGGACATCCCTCCCTGGACCGTCAAGATCCATTGTCAGGGTGTCCACTCCACAGGATCATCCTCATCGGTGAGCGTGATCCGGGCGCCTGCCCTGCCACCGCGCTCGCCAATCCACCGCAAATACTTCCGCTCAGCCGTCGGTAGGCCGGGCCACCGGCCGCGCATGACGGGCTGGGCTCCGATCGACAGCGTCAGGTGAAAGGCCACGGCGGCAGGCTACGACCCGTCTGTCCTGTGCCATCGCATGTTGAGCGTGTGCCATCGAAGTTAATCGGATTCCCATGTGCCGGAAGCGTGCACTTTGCCGGAACAGCAAGAGTAATTGCCCGCTTCAGTAGGGGAGTTGCAGTCTGGTTCCGGTCAAGGCAATCGAACCCGAAGGGCTGCACAATGACTACCCATGAAGGCGCCGGGCCCGCACCGGACTCTGGTGACCGCGCGCCGATCAACAACCGCGTCCACCACGTGGCATCTGGCGAACTGGACGGTTACGCCGCTATCAGCGGAGGCACGGTCGGCTCGAAGAAGCTCTGGATGGGCCTGGTGGAGAACCCGCCGCTGAGCTCGACGGACAACCACCATCACGGCGATTCGGAGGCTGGTATCTACGTGGTCAGTGGTCACCCCGTGTTCGTCTACCACGACGGCACACAGGAGGTACGGCTCGCCGCCAACCCGGGCGATTTCTTCCTCGTCCCCCCGTTCGTCCCGCACCGAGAGGAGAACCCCGACCCGAATGAGCCCGCAGTCGTCGTGATCGCTCGGACCACCCAAGAGCCGATCAAGGTCTCCGTGCCCGAGCTGTATCACCTCAAGGAGACAGACACGCAGTCGAGCCGGTCGACTCCGTAGGGATCGAATCGGCGAGGTCCACCTTGGTTGGCCCGGGCACCGTGCTGTCAGCTTATGAACCACCAAGTGCACCGCCACGTTGCCCGGCAGGTCCAGGTCTCGGCTTCTGAGCTTGATTCCTACGGCTCACCGAGCGCGGGGCACTCCTCTCCGGTCAATGTGCTGGCATCGACTGCCCTGCTGGCGATCAAGATCTCTCCAAGCTTTGAGCCCGTTGTCCCTACTCTGACGCATCCACGCCGGCTCCTCTACCCGCACGGTCAGCGCACCCCCGCGTCATCACAGCACGGGCCCTACTGACCACGCGTGATGGGAAGATCACTGGAAGGGCGGGGCTCCACGGACCGCAGTACGGCCAGACTTCCCGTGGGGAATCGAGCGGAAAGACTACGTCTTGAAATTCCGGAAGCGCGTAGCGGCACTGGCGTTGTCGGCCAGCCTCCTGACTGGTGGGGCGATAGCCCTGGCCCCGTCGGCCGCCGCTGTTGGGGGGAACTCGAAGTGCACCGCCGATTTCAGTGGCAAGGTCAGCGCGAGCAGCACCAACCTCCGCAGTGGGCCGGCGACGCCCTACTCGTCTTATGGCCTGCTGTCCACGGGGACGAAGGTGACCGTCATCTGCTATCGGCAGACGAGCGTCACCGTGCAGCCGTGGCTCTACCTCAAGGTCACTTCAGGGGCTCACTCCGGCACCTACGGCTGGGTCCGTGACGACCTGGTGAACTGGCCCCTGTAGAAGCGGGGCATCGGGGATAGGACACCCCTACTGCCGAGCCCAGCGCATCGAGCGGGCGCGTCAGCAGATTTCGGACACCTGATTCCTCGCGCATCCTGTCCGCCGGACGATGTTGGCCGGCCGCGTACAGTGCGCAAAGGGCCCTCGCAGCCAGCTCCAATGGTTGCGGGGGCCCTTTGCGTCAGGTGGAGACGTTGGGCGCGGGCCCGCAGATGGCGGATCTGCGCTCGCCCGCATGACCTCCCCTGGAGGGTGCCGACCTCCTTGGTGGCGGTAGAACTCCTCGGCCGGCTTTACCTCGGAGCAGCCCCGGCAGGACTTGACGGGCTCTGGGTGGCGACCGCTGTCACGTCTTCTCCAGGTGCCGGTAGATGGTGGGCCGACTGACGCCGAACTCTTCGGCGATGTGCTGCACGGTGTACTTGCGCTTGCCGTCCGGGCCGAGCTCGTCGTACATCTCCCGGGCGAGCTGGATCTGGCGAGGGCGGAGCTTCGGCTTCTGCCCGCCGGTGCGCCCGCGAGCCCTGGTCGCAGCAACTCCGTCCATCGTGCGCTGCGACATAAGCGAGTGCTCGAACTCCGCCACTGCCCCCAGGATTTGGAAGAACATCCGGCCGACAGGAGTAGAGGTTTCGATCCCCTGATCAAGGACCGTGAGGCCGACGCCGCCCTCATCAAGCTTGTGGGAGAGCGCGAGCAGATCTTCAAGGGATCGACCAAACCGGTCAAGTTTGGTGATGACGAATTGGTCGCCTTCTCAGATGGCGAGCTCAAGCGGTCAGCGCATCACCGCTGTTCAGAAGGCCAGCGTAGACCTCTGCCGGAGTGCGATAGCCATGGGTCTTGCGCGGACGATGGTTGAGCTCATGGGCGATGGCGTCCAGGTCGGCCTGGCTGAACGTGCGGAGGTCCGCGCCCTTGGGGAGGTACTGCCGAAGCAGCCGGTTGGTGTTCTCATTGGTGCCGCGCTGCCATGGGCTCCGCGGCTTGCAGAGGTAGATCGGCATTCCGGTCTCGGCGGTGATGGCCTGGTGCTCGGCCATCTCCCGGCCCGGTCCCGGGTGAGCGTCCGCCGCAATTGGGGCGGGATACCGAGGAGACTCCTGGTGAGGTGTGGAGTGACCTGCTCAGCCTTGATGCCGTCCGGCTCTGCGGCTCGGCGAGCCGCCCTCGCCCGTTCCTGCATCGGTCGCCGCCCTGCAGCTGGAGCACATCCCGAACCGCGGCAACATGAACACCGCCACCAACCCGGCATCCCGATGGCTCTTCCCCGGCCGCCGGACCGGCCAGCCGCTCGGCTCTCACCACCTGTCCGCGCTCCTGAACAAGGTCGGCATCCCGACCGCCGCCCGCGGTGCCGCCATCCGGCAGCAACTCCTCGAACTTCCCGCACCCGTCGTCGCGGACGCTCTCGGTTACCACGACAAGACCACCACCCGGCTCCTCAAGGAGACCGGCGGGACATGGAGCCGCTACGCCCAAGGCGACCACACACGGTGACCATGCGCGCGCCAGACCTGTGCCCGCGGTCATGCGAAGGGCAGGCTCGCGCACTCACCTGCTAAGATCTCCGCCAGTAGTGAGCCTTCCTGGCCCGGATACAACATCCGCCGGGGAGGCTTTTTTCCTGCCCTGGGGCCGCTTGTCCGGGGAACAGCGCTGATTGAACGGGCGTCAGCCCCGAGCCTGGGCATCGCCGATCCGGGCATGCGGAGCGCGCCGGTTGACCACCTCTGCAAAGGAGTCTCGTGCCAGACGTATCCATTCGCCTCGCAGGCATCGCCGACCGTCCCGTAGTGGAGCGGCTGTGGCTGATGTTCCGCCATGACATGTCGGAGTTCCACAGTCTGCTGCCCAACGCTGACGGAACCTTCCGCAGCGACCGGCTCCACATGGCCTTCTCTGAGCCCGACTGGGCGCCATACCTCCTCACAAGCGGTGACAGCCCTGCCGGATTCGCGTTCGTCCGCAGTTTGACGGACCCGACGCGCGTGCTGAACAGCTTTTTCGTGGTGCGCGGGGCACGGCGGACAGGGATCGGGCTGCACGCTGTTCAGGAGATCACGGCCAGGCACCCGGGCTCGTGGGAAGTCGCATTTCAGGATGCCAACATCGCCGCGGTGCACTTCTGGCGTCGCGTCGCCACGGAGATCGCCGACGAGGCGTGGACCGAGGAACGCAGACCGATACCCGGTCGGCCCGACTTGCCTCCTGACATCTGGATCTCGTTCAACACCCCCTCGGTGACTCACAACTGAGCATCAAGGCAGGGAAGCCGCCGAACACACTCGGCGGCACCGCCCACGCCGGCCTGGACAAGGCAACGGGCCACGAGCTGCTTTCACTACACGCGGTTACCATCGCCCTCGCTTCCCCCGACAACTGGCGACAGACGATTACGCGCGCCCACCAGTATCAACCCCCGCCTCCCGGTCACCGTGCCGACACCGACCACCGTCCTGTGGCCGTGACGGCGCCTTGGGCCACCACCCACTGAAACAGGCCGTGCCGAAGATGTCCCGACGTGCCGTTCCCCGCCGGGGCCTCTCACTCCGGGCTACGGCCGCTCGGGTCCACGGCCACGGTCCGCAGCACGCGTGGGCCGACTCGCCGCGTGCAAGGACGGTGTCAGACGGCCAGTCGGATTCCGGTGACCAGATGTGGACGGATGCGTACCGCACAGTTCATCGCCGGGCCCGACCAGGGGCGGAGCAGCCGCTGGTAGCGTGTCAGCGCGTCCGGATCAGCGACCGGGCGACAGTACCCCGTGGCGACGACACTCCAGCCCAGATGAGTCAGCGGATCGATGTCGTCGGCCTGGTAGGCGACCACGACTCCCCGATCGCCATGGTTGCGGGCCTGGGCGAACAGATCCGAGTCCTCATGGGTCAGGATGACGATCTGACCGTGGTCCAGCAGATGGTTCACCAGTCGGATGGCGGGCAGCGCGTGCTGCGTGAAGACGATCCGCCCGAGCGACGCCCCGCCGAGCAGGCTCAGTGCCTGGGTACCTGTCAACTCGACCGTGCTGCGCGTCCCGGTGGCCGCCGAACCCGAAAACGGTGCCGCCTCCGATGGTGTGGTCACAGCCGTGCGCACGGATGGCTGGGGCGGCTGATGGCATGAGTGGCTCATGGGGCTGCCTCGTCTCCTGGTCTGCTCACCTGCCGCACGAGTACAACGTGTGACGCCGCCCCCACGCCAGGGCCGAACGGCCCTAGCGGCGTCGGACCTCCGATGGGTTCACTGCAGTACATCGCATGCTGCGGGCCGGTCCGGTATCGCCTCCCGGGCCGGGCCGGTCCGTGGCATGCGCGAGCGTTCGGACGGCGCGGGTGCGCGCAGGAGGGAATCGTGGTGATCGCAGTCGTCGGGCACAGAGACCTCGGCAACAGAACCCTGGAACTGGTGGAAGCTGAACTGAGAGCGCGGCTGGACCGCTTGGCAGAGGGTGCGGCTGCCTTGGTACGGGTCGGGGCGGGGCTGCCGCTGGTGTTCGGGCGGGCCGCCCGGGAGGCCGGGCGGAAGCTGACAGTGCTGCTGCCGACCCAGGGAGCTGTTCCCGCAGTGCTGCCCGAGCGGGACCGGTCGGCCGCGGGCGAACTGCTGGTCCTGGCCGAACACGTACGGCTGCTGGCTTTCGATCCGGCCGACCGCAACGCGTGTGTCAGCGCCGATGAACGTCTGGTGGAGACGTGCCGGACCGTGCTCGCCGTGTGGGACGGATCGCCGTCGGACGGCCGGGACGCCACCGCACATCTGGTTGCCTTCGCGCGTGCGCGAGGAATTCCGGTGGAGGTCGTCTGGCCGGACGGTTCCGTACGGGGGCGGACATGAAACTGTCGGAGCATGGGGCAGGGCGGGCGGCGGAAGGACCCGAGGCCGACCACCGGGTCTGCGCCGGTGCGTCCGCGACGCGCTACGACCGGGAGTGTGCCGGGGCGAGGCGGGGGTTCGGGTGGCTGTTGGTGATCACCGCCGCGCTCGGGCTGCTCGGTTCGTTCGTCATCACGATCGACAAGTTCGCACTGCTCGCCGACCCCGGCTTCGTGCCCGCCTGCTCGCTGAGCCCCGTGGTGTCCTGCACGAATGTGATGCGCAGCGAGCAGGCGTCGGTGTTCGGCTTTCCCAACCCGCTCATCGGGCTGGTCGCCTTCGGGGTGGTGATGGGGACCGGCGCGGGCCTGCTTGCAGGCGCAAGCTATCGGCACTGGTACTGGTTGGGGCTGAACCTCGGCACGCTGTTCGGCGTCGGCTTCTGCATGTGGCTGATGACGCAGGCGTTGTACGACATAGGCGCCCTCTGCCTGTGGTGCGTGCTCGTGTGGGGGGCCACCATCTTCATGTTCTGGCACACCACGGTGCACAATCTGCGCCATGGCGTCCTGCCCGCCCCACGCGCCCTGGTCGCGGCGGTGCTGGAGTTCCCGCTCGTGGTGCCGGTGACCTGGTGCCTGGCCATCGTCATGCTGATAGCAACCCGGTTCTGGTCGTACTGGCAGACGTTTCTGTGACCGCGACGATGCCGGTGGTCTCGTGATGGATGTGCGCGGCCGGCACTCCGGCGGCGGCCAGCCGCGCGGCGATGGCCCGCACCGGCCCGGTCGTGGAGGCCTCGGGAGCCAGGGCCAGGAAGGCGTGCTGCCGGGCGGCGGCCCCGGGATGCGGGGTCAGTATTCCGTTCAGGGCCCGCAGCCCGGCCCCTGCGAAGCGAGCAGCCGCCGCATCAGCCGTGATGACGGTCAGCCAGGGGCGTCCGCGCCGCAACGCCTCCAGATACGCCGCGTCGTACAATTCTTCGGGCGCCGCCCATTCCTCCGGCGCGGCGAGACCCAGCAGCAGCCGTACCTGGTGCGCACGGGACCGGTCGGCGTCCATCTGCTGGAGCAGCGCCTTCATCGGAGCCCAGCCTGTACCGGAGGCGATCAGCAGAATGTCTGCGGACGGAATGTCATCGGGCAGCGCCAGCGCGCCGCGCGGGGCGCTGAGACGGACGGCGCCGCCCTCCCGCGTACCGTGCACCAGCGCATCGCTCACCCCTCCGGCGCCCCGGGCCCGTACATGGAACTCCAGCTCACCGTCCGGATGCGGCGCACGGGCCAGGTAGTAGGGACGCCATGCCTGTTCCAGCAGCGGCGACTCCAAGGACGCGTACTGCCCGGCCTCGAAGGCGTAGGGCTGATGGGGCCGTACCCGCAGCACCGCGAGATCGGGCGTGCGGAGTTCGTGCGAGGTCACTGTCGCCTCCCAGCTGGGCGGTTCGGCGATCGCCTCGTCCGCGCCCCTGGCCATCGCCGAAACAGCCAGCCGCAGCATCCGCAGCCAGGCGCACTCCAGCCCACTGGTCCACCGGGCGCCTGCGCGCACGCGCAGAGCCTCGATCAGCGCCGTCTCGAAGGCCTCGAAATGCGCGGGGCGCACACCGAGTTTGCGATGGTCGCGCCCCAACTGCCCGAAGATGCCGATCATCTCGTCCGTGCGGTGCAGATTGTCGATCAGATAGCGGAAGATCCCAACGAGATGGACCTGTTGGAACGCCATCGACTCGGGGAACAGCGACCGTAGATACGGATGCCGCTCGAACAGAAGCCGGTACAGCTCGTCGATCAGTTCCTCCAGAGGGCTCACCAGTGGTAGGGAGTCGTGGATCAGCAGTTGGTCGGCTGTTCCGTCGTACGCCTGCGGAGCCTTGGCGCTCCACGGTTCGGGACGGCTGCCGGACGGGGCCAGGATGCGTCGTCGCAGCCGCATCGCGTCATGCCGTGCGAGCAGTGCGTGGTAGTCCTCGCTCGGGGTATTCATGGGCCGGTGACTCCTCGGTGCAGCGCAGTGGGGTGGCCGGGAAAGGGAGATGTCCGTGGCGCCCGGACGATCTTGGCGGCGCCCAGTATGGCACCGCGTCCAGCCCGCTGACCGGCCCTGGCGGCAGGGCCTTTCGGCCCTGTTCAAACACCGTTTGCCATGCTGTGGCACCCCTGCGGGAGCAGGCCTGCGGACGGGCACATACTGGTTCAGGCCCTCTCCCCGAACCGATCGAGCATGATGTGAACGAATCCGCGAAGTCCCCACTGAGCACGACCCCGTCGCAGTCTGCGGCCCCCGTACGCGTCTTCATCCTCGACGACCACGAGGTCGTGAGGCGCGGCGTACGCGATCTGCTGGAGGCCGAGGACGGCATCGAGGTCGTCGGCGAGGCATCCAACGCACGTGAGGCGCTGGCCCGCGTACCGGCCAGCAGGCCGCAGGTCGCCGTGCTGGACGTACGCCTCGGCGACGACCAGGGCGGTGACCACGCCGGTATCGAGGTATGCCGGGAACTGCGTGCCCTGATGCCCGAACTCGCCTGCCTGATGCTGACGTCGTTCGATGACGACGAGGCGCTGTTCGACGCCATCATGGCGGGTGCTGCGGGGTATGTGCTGAAGCAGATCAACGGGGCCGATCTGATCGCCGCCGTACGCACGGTCGCGTCAGGCACGTCGATGCTCGATCCACGGACGACCGCCCGCGTGATGTCACGGCTGCGGGGCACCCAGCGAACCCCTGCCGAGGAGTCCGAGACATCGGAACTGGACCGGCTCACGCCCAGGGAACGGCAGATCCTGGATCTCATCGGCGAGGGCCTCACCAACCGTGAGATCGCGGAGCGTCTCTTCCTGGCCGAGAAGACCGTCAAGAACCGCATCTCCTCGATTCTCGCCAAACTGGGCGTGGGCCGCCGGATCCAGGCCGCGATGCTCGTCCGCCGGCTCAAGGACCGCCAGCGGCGGCCCCCGGTCCCGGGGAGCTGACAGGCACTCAAGCTTCAGTCGTGGAGCGGCACGCGCCAGATGATCCGGGTTCCGCCGTCCGCCGGCCGTTCGACGGCCAGTGTGCCGCCGCACAGCTCTGCCCGCGTACGCATGTTGGCCAGCCCTCCGAGGCGCCCGGCTGCCGGATCGTCAGCAACCGCTGCCCGTGTCCCGGGAGTGGTCGTGACTCCGTCCCGGATCCCGATGCCGTTGTCGGTGACGGTCAGGGTCACCGCGTCGTTGGCGGACAGTACGATGGCGATACAAGTGGCATGGGCATGGCGAGAGGCGTTGGACACCGCCTCGGCGGCGACCGCCACCACGTGTTCGGCCAGTTCGTCCGGCACCGTGGTGTCCACCGGTCCGTCGATCCGCACGGAGGGCCGGAAGCCAAGGGCGTGTGCCGCCGTGTGAGCGGTCTCCGTCATCCGGCGCCGCAGCCCGTCGCGGCCCGAACCGTCCGCTGTCCGCAGATCGAAGATGGTGGACCGGATGATCCGGATCGTGGTGTCCAGATCGTCCACCGCCCGGCTGACACGCTCGGCCGCGTCCGGCCGGTCCGCGATGGCGCGCGTGGTGCTCTGGAGAGTCATCCCGGTCGCGAAGAGACGCTGGATCGCCAGATCGTGCAGATCGCGGGCGATCCGGTCCCGGTCGTGCATGACGGCGAGTTCCTCGGACTCGGCCCGCCTACGGGCCAGTTCCAGGGCGATGGCCGCCTGGTCGGCGAAGCCCGAGACGAGCGCGACCTCGGTGTCGTCGAACGGCGGGCGGTCCACCGGCCGCCCCAGGCGCAGTGCGCCCCTTGTCCCCGTATCGACCCGCAAAGGCACCGTCACAACCGGCCCCAGACCGTCCTCGGCACCGTCGCCGAAAGGGTGGGCCCGGGGATCGGTACGGACATCGGCGCAGTGCACCGGTGTCCCGGTACGGGCGGCGAGACCGGCCAGCGATCCCCGCGCGGGTACGGACAACCCTGTCACGCGTTCGGAGTCCCTGCCATGGGCGACGGCAACGGTGAGACGTGCCTCAGCCCCGGATGTCTCCGAAGCTCCGGAGAGCGACACGGGGGGCGTCGGCAGCAGAATCGCGGCCCGGTCGGCCCCCGCCACCTCCATCGCCCGCTCGGCGATCAGTTGCAGAACCTCGTCGGCGTCCGTCCCCGAGAGCAGGGTGCGAGTGATCTCGCCCAGTGCCTCCAGACGCCGCTCCCGGCGACGGCTCTCGTCGTACATGCGGGCGTTGTCGATGGCGACGCCGGCCGCGATCGACAAGGTGGTCAGCACCGCCTCGTCGTCGGCGTCGAAGCTCACCCCGCCCCGCTTCTCGGTGAGGTAGAGGTTGCCGAACACCTCGTCGCGAACCCGCACCGGCACCCCGAGGAAGGTGCGCATCGGGGGATGATGGGGTGGAAATCCGAAGCTGCGCGGATGGCTGCTCAGATCGGTGAGCCGCAGCGGTTGCGGGTGATGGATCAGCTCACCGAGGATTCCGCGTCCGCACGGCGTCTGGCCGATCACGGCGGCGAGTTGCTCCGATATGCCGACCGGCAGGAACTCCAGCAGCTTCTGCCCGTCACCGACAATGCCGAGCGCTCCGTACTCCGCGTCGGTCAGGGTCACTGCGGCCTCCACGATCCCGCGGAGCACCTCGGGCAGTTCCAGGCCCCGCCCCAGACTCATCACGGCATCCAGCAGACTGTGCATCCTGTCCGGCCGACTGGGCTGAGGCCAGGTCGCCGTACCGGGGCAGGGGGCTCCGGGCGAGTCGAGGGCGGGGGTGGCGGAGCCGGGAGCAAGGACTCCGAAGGGGGAGCCTGGCGCGGTAGGTGCTGTCTCTGTCATCGGGGCGCCGCTCTCTGGGTCCGTGTGCCGTATGCCGGGAAAATGCTCACCGGATCACCGCATGGCTGGGACCGGTCCACGGATGGTCAGCCTACGACAGCCACGGGGCCGAGGGCCCAGCGGTGTACTGAAGTCCCCCTGATGCCGGACAGCGGTTGCTTACGCTGCGGGGGTGAAGCCGCGCTGCAGTCCGGCTCGGGTTCCGAGCGGGTGAGGTACCCGAACTCGGGGTGCTTGCTGAGCGCGACGTCCTCACCGATATGGACGCCACTGTGCTGTTCCAGGCGTTCTACGCCGGGTCCGTATCCCCGCACGACAGGGTGCCACCGGAATGGGCCGCCGCCCTCGCCGGGCTCACCGAAGCCGGCCTTCTCGTCCTCACCGAAGCCGACGCCGCCGTCCTGGCCGACGACGCCCAGTACGGCCTCCGTGTCATCCAAGCCGACGAGACCTCTGCCTACTGACACGCCTCTTGGTGAAACCACTGACACTCACTGGCAGAACCCACTGACGTTCTGATGGCAGACGACATGTCCTGTTCGGTTCGTAGGGTCGCCTTCTGATATCCGAGGGAGGCCCCGGACTGTGCTTGTGACCTGCACACAGACTCATAGAAGCATGTGGCGCTCCACCCCGTTTTTTAGCCCGCCTGCCTCACCCGCGCGGTGCCCACCCGGTTGTGACGACTCGTCACGGGTCGTCACGTGTCGTTCCGTATCGTCACGTCGGGGCCCCGGCGCCGCCGTACTCACCGCGACCGCGCTCGCGGCCACCACCCGCGTCCTGTCCGCCATCTTCACCGGGGACGACATCGCCGCCGTTCTGCGCGAAAACCTGACCGCCTTGGTTGTGCTCGCCCTCGCCGCATCCGCCCGCTACCTGTTCGACGCCGCCGCCCGCGCGTCGGCCGCCCGGCTCGCGCCGAAGGCCGTGCGCGAGGCCGACCTGGAAGTCGTCACCGCGGCGACCGCCGCCGAGCTCGTCGCGTACGAGGACCCCGACTTCGAGGACGCTCACGCCGCCGCCTCCGACGGCGCGGAAAAGACCGGCGACCTCATCCTCGACGCCCAGCTCCTGACCTCCGCCGCGGCCCAGATGGCCGCCGCCGCGACCGTCGTCACCGTCCTGCACCCGACGATGCTGCCCCTCTTGGTCCTCTCCGTCATCCCGTGCGCGTGGGGCGCCGTACGAGGAGCGCGGATCGAACACGCCACCCACCACCGCAACCTCGCCGACTCCCGGCTCCGGAACGTCTTCCACTCCTACACCACCGAGCGAAACACCGCCGACGAGGTCCGCGCGGGCACCATGGCCGACTTCCTCACCCGCCAGTACCGCATCGTCTCCAGCCGCCTGGAGACCGAACAGCTCAAAGCCACCCGCAAGGCCCTCGTCGTCCAAGGCATCGGCGACGCCCTCACCGCCATTGGCACCGCCGCCACCTGGGTAGTGCTCGTCCTCCTCGTGACCACCGGCCGCATGGACCTCGCTGTTGCGGGAACCGCAGCCCTCGCCGAGCGGACCTCCGGGGCCGCACCGACCACGACGGTCCGGGCCGGCGCCCGGCTGTTCCGCACGTCCTTGTCCCTGGACGACTGGGCCCGCTTCCTCACGGTAACCAAGCCGTGGACGACCCGCCGTGGCACTACTGCCGTTACCGAGGACGGACCCCAGGTGATCACCGCCCGGGGAAGTCTCCTTCACCTACCCCGGCGCCGAC